>NZ_JBNCKP010000006.1:0-319993 GCF_049841575.1 Micromonospora sp. DT201
ACGAAAAACCCTCGACTGGCATAATCCGGCCGAAGTACTCCACAAACACCTGGTTGCAACCGCCGCTTGAAACCGCCTGCACGGGATACCTCGACATCGGCGAAGTTGTGTCGATCAAGCCACCCCGACCACCTGCGACCGCCACGCGACGACCCACGACCCGCCACGCGACCGCCCCACGAACGGCCGCCTCCGATCTTGAACCCGCCAGGGTGATGGAAACTGTCCAGGATCTCGTGGTGTGGCGGCGGAGGACCCCCGGGCGTCAGGGTTTGCGGCCGACGCCGCTGCAGCCGGTGCGAGCGACGCTCGGGTCATCGGTGGCCGGCGGCTCCGCGTGCGGCCACATGTTGACCAGCCCCGGCGGCTCAAGGACGAAGTCGCCGAAGAACCCGGAAATGTCCGCGTGGCTGCGCGGCACGAACGGGCTGTTCGCGCGGTCGTAGATCGCCGAGATGCGGGCCATCAGGTCCGGGTGCACGTCGGTGCTGGCATGTGACAGTGCCAGGTAACTGCCGGGGGCGAGGGCGTCCCGGTAGGTCGACACGATCCGCTGCGGATCCTGCTCATCTGGCACCAGGTGCAGCACGAACATCATCAGCACCGCGACCGGCTCACCGAGGTCGATCGCGGCGCCGATCTCCGGGTGGTCGAGGACCTGCTCGGGGTCGCGCAGGTCGGCCTGCACCACCGACACCACCCTCGTCGAGTCGGCGAGCAGGGCGCGCCCATGCGTGCAGACCACCGGGTCGTTGTCGACGTAGACGACGCGCACGTCCGGGTCGAGGCGATGCGCGATCTCGTGGACGTTGTCCTGTGTGGGCAGGCCGGAGCCGAGGTCCAGGATCTGCCGGATGCCCTTCTCCTGCACGAGGTAGCGGACCGCCCGCGCGATGAGGTCGCGGCCCTGCCGGGCGGCCTCGGGCATCCACGGCGCTACCTGCAACACCATCTCGGCGGCGGCCCGGTCGGCGGCGAAGTTGTCCTTGCCGCCAAGGTAGTAGTCGAACATCCTCGCTGCGTTCGGCTTGTTGGGCTGCAGGCCGATCTCGGACTCCGACTGCGTCATGACTGACTGCCTCCCCCGTCGATGCCGGCAGCATAACGTCCACGATGGCCGATCAACTGCCCCTTTGGGTCGGGTGGCCAGGTCCGCCGGCAGCAGACACCAGCCAATACCAGCGTGAGGGCCTGTCCCGCCTCGCGGCAGAACAGGCCCTCAGATCGCCGGTTGGCGCTCACGCGACGCCGACCAGTGGCCATCCGAGCAACACACCCCTACCCAAGGTCAGGCCGTCGCCACACCGAAGAGGTGAGGGACGGCGTCGCCCTGGGCGGCGGCCGGCAGCGTCAGGCTCGCGAGCTGCTTGCCCGGCTGCAGGTCGATGGGGGCGGTGGCGAAGACGTACGTAGCCACCGGATCGATGCCGCTGCCCATCTTGTCGCGGTAGGTCGTGTGCACCGCCGTCACATTGCCGAACGACGGCTGATCGCCCCCACCACCGAGAGTCCAGTCGCTGAAGCCGATCACCGCCTGCTGGGTGCTGCCGTCGGTGTAGGTCAGCGTTTCGGGCGGAGGGTGTCGACCCGGGCGACGGACTGGTCGATGCGCGCCTGGCTCAGCTTCCCGCTCTGGACCAGCCCGACCACCACGTTCAGCGTCTTTTCGAAGATGTCCGGTTCGTACACCTGCTGGTTGGCAAAGACGAGCAGGTCGACGCCGGCCTGCAGCGCCAGGTGAACGGCCTCGGCGGAGCCGTACTGGCGCGTGATGGCCACCGCCTGCATGTCGTCGCTGACCACCGGGCCCTGCCAGCCGAGCTCACCGCGGAGCAGATCCGTGATGACCTTCGGCGACAGCGAGGCGGGTCGGTTCGGATCCAGTTGTTTGTTGAGCACGTGCGCCGCCAACACCGAATCCGCCAGGCCGGCCCGGATCAGCCGTCGGTACGGTTCCAGCTCGATGGGCCGCCAGGTGGCGCTGACGTCGACGACCTCGAAGTCGGTGTTTCCCGCAGCGCTTCCGATGCCCGGGAAGTGCTTGAGCGAGGTCTTGACGGCGGCGGCCCGGTGGGCGTGGATCTCCTCGGTGGCGTTGCTGACGACCACGTCGGGATCCGCGGAGAAACTACGGTCGAGTGCTCCGATCGCCCGGCTCGCCGGGTCGATGTTCAGGTCGACGACGGGCGCGTAGTTGAGGTTGACCCCGACCCGGGTGAGGCTCTCCACCAGTCCCCGTGCCCACTCGCGCGTCGCCGCCGGAGAGTTCTCGGCGCCGATCTCGGCCTCCGACCTGGTGGCGGGGAACCCGTTGCTCTGGTTGAGCCGCGCGGTCCGTCCGCCTTCCTGGTCGATCGACACGATCAGCCGGCCCGGCGCGGCCTTCTTGAGCTCCCGCACCAGCGTGGTGACCTGCTGCGGTGAACGGACGTTGCGAGCGGCCCCGGTCTCCAGGTCACGGTCGAAGAGGATCACCCCGCCGAGACCGTCTCTGATCGCCTTGACGATCCAGTCGCCGCTCTTCACCCGGTCGCCACGGAAGCCCACCACGAGCAGGCTCGCGATCTTCCGCCGGAGCGCTGCCTGGTCCGGCGTACCGCTCGTCGCGGCGCGCGTCGGCTGCGGCGTGGGCACGCTGGATCGAACGGTCTGGCAGGCGGTGAGCGCGGCCACGGCGGCCGAACCGGCCCCGGTGAGCAGCAACCGACGAGGCAGACGTGAAGCGTTCACGTCCGCACGCTACCGGCCACCGATCCCCCGGCGAGACGCGAACGCGAGCACCTCACCCGTTCGATGCTCGTGGCCGATCGGAGCCGCCGTCGCTGGCCCCCTTCAGGCAGTGCGGGCCTGCTCCGCCTCGCGGCAGAGCAGGCCCGCACGTCATCCGTCGCCGCTTGCGCGACGCCGGCCAGTGGCTATCCGAGCGACAGCCCGGCCCAAGGTCAGGCCGTCGCTACGCCGAAGAGGTGAAGGACGGCGTCGCCCTGGGCGGCGGCCGGCAGCGTCAGGCTCGCGAGCTGCTTGCCCGGCTGCAGGTCGATGGGGGCGGTGGCGAAGACGTACGTGGCCACCGGATCGATGCCGCTGCCCATCTTGTCGCGGTAGGTCGTGTGCACCGCCGTCACGTTGCCGAACGACGGCTGATCGCCCCCACCACCGAGAGTCCAGTCGCTGAAGCCGATCACCGCCTGCTGGGTGCTGCCGTCGGTGTAGGTCAGCGTCACCGTGCCGCTCGCGGCACCGAAGACGGCGCTGCCCAGCAGGCTCAGCTTGGTGTCACCCTCGGCCGCCTGGACGCTGAGCACCTGACCGCCACCGCCGACCAGGATGTTGTCCGGGTCGCCGGGCGCCACGTTCGGCCAGGTGAAGTCGAACCCGTTGGCCGACACGGTGGACCCCGGCGTCACCCCGGCGGCTTCGAGCGCCTTGGCGGAGTAGCTCCAGCCACCGGTGTCGAAGTTGGCCTGCGGGTTGGTGTCGTCGGCTGAGATGCCGTTGCTGTTCAGGTTCCACTGCACGCTGTCGCGGACGGCGACCGTCACCGGCAGCGTGACCGTGGGCAGCACCGCGCCGGAGGTGGTGGTGGCGGTCACCGTCACCGTGTACGCACCGGCCTTGAGGTCGGCCGCCGCCGAAACGGTGAGCGCCTTGCTACCCGTTCCGTCACCGGTCAGCTTGTAGTCCCCCTGATCGGGGGTGACGGCCAGCCCGGCGGGCGCGCTGACCTTCCAGCGCACGGCGGTGGGCTTGTCGGTGAGCGCCTGGACCTTGTACGTCGCAGCCGCGGTGCCACCCGGCTCCACCTTCAGCGTCTGCGGGCTCGCACCGGTCAGGTACGGCTGCCGACCGTCGCCGTACGAGGGCGGGGCGTCGGAGGGAGCGCTGCCCCACGACGTGTTCGGCTTGCCACCGAGCACGAAGTCGACGGTCCCGCCCTTGTTGACGAGGGAGTCGGGGACCCAGCTCCGGTTCGACTTCTTGCCGTTCACCTTGACCGACTGGATGTACTTGTTGTGGGCCGAAGCGTCCGGGGCGTTGACCGTGATCTTGCGGCCGTGCCCGGCCTCGATCACCGCGCGCGGGAAGAGCGGTGCGGAGAGCACCAGGTCGGCCCGGCTCGGGTTCTGCGGGTACATGCCGAGCGCGGAGAAGACGTACCACGACGACATGGTGCCGGCGTCGTCGTTGCCCGGGATGCCGCCGGGGGTGTTGCTCCAGAGCTGGTCTACTACCGCCCGGACCGTCTCCTGGGTCTTGTAGGGCACGCCGAAGTAGTTGTAGAGGTACGGCGCGTTCATGTCAGGTTCGTTGGTGGGGTCGTACCGGTTGAGGTCGCGGGCCGAGAAGTCGAAAGCGCCGTCCGGAGTGCCGTCCGGAACGCGGAAGAAGGCATCGAGCCGCTGCTCGGCGGCCTTGTTACCACCCATGGCGCGGGCCAGACCAGCGACGTCCGAGTAGACCATCCAGGTGTAGCGGGCGCTGCTGCCCTCGACGAACCCGCTCTCGGTGGCGGGGGTGAAGGTGCGGTCCGCCCAGGTGCCGTCGGCCTTGCGGGAGCGCATGTAGCCACCCTGCGGGGTCGCGGTCACGTCGAAGACGTTGCTCCAGTTGCCCGACCGCTTGAGGAAGGTCCGCTCGTTCGCCCGGTCGCCAACCTGGCCGGCGAGCTCGGCGAGCGCGGAGTCGGCGACCGCGTCCTCCATCGTCTCGGCCGCACCGCCCCAGCAGGAGCAGCCGTCGGCCGGTACGTAGCCCAGCTTCAGGTACTTGTCGAGCGCGGGACGCTGTCCGACGCAGGCCACGTTGCAGCCGGCGCTGTCGGAGTCGTTCGCGTTCGGCACGGTCGCCGCGGTGATCAGCGAACGAAGAGCGCCCTTGACGTCGAAGTCCCGCCCACCGAAGGCGTGGATGCCGGCGACCGCCGGGGCCGCCGGGTCACCGGACATGACGCTCGTCTTGCCGTGCTGCAGCAGCCAGCGGTCCCATTCGCCGCCACGCTGGGTGGCGTAGTTGAACAGCGACTGCGCATAGTCGCTGCCCGCCTTCGGGTTGATCAGCGTCATCAGCTGCACCTGGGCGCGGTACTGGTCCCAGCCGGAGAAGGTGCCGTACTGCGCCTGCTGGCCCTTGGCCAGCCGCTGGGGCTTGCCGTCGGCGCCGAGGTAGCGGCCGTCCACGTCGCTGGTGAGCGTGGGCTCCAGCATGGAGTGGTAGAGCGCCGTGTAGAAGGTGCTGAGCTGGTCGGCGGTTCCACCACCGACCTTGATCTTGCCCAGTTCGCGTTGCCAGTCCGCCGTGGCCTCCGACCGGACCGCGTCGAAGGTCTTCTTCTGCGGGTTCTCCGCCCGCAGGTTGGCCTCGGCGTTGTCCAGGCTGATGTAGGAGATGGCGACCTTGACGCCGACCTTCGTGGTGCCGTTGGCGAAGGTGACGTAGGCGCCGGATCCCTTGCCCGGGACCGGACCGCCGGTGTCGACGCCGGTGCCGCCCGAGGCCGTCGAGGCGCCCGGCGTCAGGGTGCCGTCCTGCCACGTGCCGATCCGGGCGAACGGCTGATCGAAGTGCGCGGTGAAGTGCACCGTGTAGAGGGCCTGGCGGTTGTTCTCGCTCTGCGGGCCGCAGAAGTTGCCCGCGGTGACCGAGCCGGTGACGGTCCGCGCCGCAGCGTCCACCTGCACGGTGGCATCGGTGCTGCCGGTCTCCGAGTTGGAGGTGCGGAACAGCATGCTGGCGGGTTGGTTGGCGGGGAACCCGAACCGGCCCGAGCCCGTGCGGGCGGTGGTGGTCAGCTCAGCCGACGCACCGCTGTCGAGGCCGACCCGGTAGTAACCGGCACGCGCTGTCTCGTTCTCGTGGGAGAAGTCGCTCGCGTACGTCGCGTCGGAGGTGTCGACGCTCGGTGACGAGGTGACGTCACCGACGTACGGCATGATCGGGATGTCGCCGGCGCCTCCGTTGCAGCCGACCCCGTTGAGGTGGGTGAGGCTGAAGCCACGGACCCGGGTCGCACCGTACTCGTAGCCACCGGGCGCGGGGGTCGAGACCTGGTTGCCCGTGGTGGTCTGCGGGCTCCAGGCCAGCATGCCGAAGGGACGCACCGCTCCGGGGTAGGTGTTGCCGAGATTCGTGGAGCCGATCAGGGGGTTGACGTACGCAGCCGGGTCGGTGACCAGCCGCGGACCGGGGGCGGCCGAGGCGGGCGAGCCCGCGGTGACCGCCGCCAGCGCGGCAACGGCTGTCGTTACGACAGCGGCGAGAGTTCGGCGTCTCGCGGTCTGCACCGCACGAGCCGTTGGGTTTGGCACAGTACTTGCCTTTCGATTAACGACCGTGTGCGTGAAGCCCGACGGGAACACCGTCACGCTCTTCTCCATGCCGGGGGCCGTCGCACTCAGCCGTGACAACGTTGTCTCAATCCAGGAAGGATGTTCGTCCCTCATCGGAGACCTGTCAAGATCCGCCGGCGCATCCCGCGAACTGCGTTCGGAGAACGGGGAGGATGCACTCTGCGCAGTGTGGCCACGATCCGGCACCGCCGGCTCGGCCACACCGCTCGCCGTCCCCCGGGATTCCGTGCTGGATCGCGGCTACCCATTGGACGGACCTCAGCCCCGCGCGCGACTTGTCATCGACGCACAGGAATGTCATGTGCGGACCGAGGATCCCAAGGAGGGCTCTACCAGCCGGTCAGATGACGTCATACGTTACGTCTTGACGAACAGCATGTTATCGCTCACAGTCGATGGCCGGGCCCCGAAGCAGAGAGGAAGCGCCGATGAAACCAAGACTCGCACTGCTGGCCGCCGCGCTGGCGACGGCCCTGGCGACGATGACGGCCGTGGTCACGGTCGCCACCCCGGCGTCGGCCGCGACACTCACCCAGGTGACCAGCTTCGGCACCAACCCGACGAACCTGCAGATGCACCTGTACGTGCCGGACCGGGTCGCTGCCCAGCCGGCGCTCCTGCTCGCCCTGCATTACTGCGGCGGCAGTGGCCCCGCGGTGCACGGCAGTTTCGGGCTCAGCTCACTCGCCGACCGCTACGGCTTCATCGTGATCTACCCGTCGGTGACCCGGAGCAGTAAGTGTTGGGACGTCTCCTCCCCGCAGGCGCTCCGGCGTGACGGCGGCAGCGACCCCATCGGCCTCAAGTCCATGGTCGACTACGTCCGCAGCCGCTACCCGGTCGACTCCAACCGGATCGCCGTGGGTGGGTTCTCCTCCGGTGCCATGATGACCAACGTCATGCTCGGCCTCTACCCGGACCTGTTCAATGCCGGATTCAGCTCCTCCGGGGTCCCGTTCGGCTGCTTCGCCACCACCAACGGCTCGGAGTGGAACAGCGAGTGCTCCGGCGGACGGATCGTCAAGACCCCGCAACAGTGGGGTGACCTGGTGCGCAACGCCTATCCCGGTTACACCGGCAAGCGTCCCCGGGTGCAGATCTGGCACGGCACCACCGACACCACGTTGAGCTACGTCAACTTTGGCGAACAGATCAAGCAGTGGACCAATGTGCAGGGCGTGTCGCAGACCCCCAGCTACACCGACTCCCCGCAGACCAGCGCCACCCGCACTCGCTACGGCGGCACCGGCGGCACCGCGCCGGTCGAGGCGATCAGCTTCCAGGGGTACGGCCACTCCATCCCGTTCGACGCCGCTCAGGCCGTCCGGTTCATCGGCTTCGACACCACGAGCCCCACCACGTCACCCCCGACCACTCCGCCACCGAGCGGCACGGCCGGGCCGCTGCGCAACGTCAACGCCGGTCGGTGCCTCGACGTCCCGTCAAGATCGCAGACGAACGGCACCCAGGTGACGTTGTGGGACTGCAACGGCGGCACCAACCAGCAGTGGACGCCGACCGCCACCAAGCAACTCCAGGTGTACGGCACGAAGTGCCTGGACGCCGAGCGTTCCGGGACCACGCCGGGCACCCGGGCGATCATCTGGGACTGCAACGGCGGCAGCAACCAGCAGTGGAACCTCAACACCGACGGCACGGTCACCGGAGTGCAATCCGGCCTGTGCCTCGCACCGAACGCCGCCGGCACCGCCAACAGCACCCCGGTGGTCCTCTCGACCTGCAACGCCGGCAACAGCCAGCGGTGGACCCGAAGCTGAGGCGGCGCGCAGCTCGGCTCAGGGTTGCGGGCCGTTCGCGGCCTGCAACCCTGAGTTGTCGTCGAGGGCTTCGGCGCGCCTGCGACGGGCCACGTACGCGGCGAACGCCAGCAGCACCAAAGCCTCGGCGACCAGCACAGCGACCGCCCAGCCGCCCCCGACCCAACGGGCCAGCGAGGCGTACCAGAACTGGATCAGCAGGGTCAGCAGGGTCACCGCGAAGACCGCCGACGCGATGCCGTACCCGATGTAGATCCACCGTTCCCGTCGTCGGTAGGAGGTGGTCGCGCGCGGGCCGCCGCGCAGCAGACGGCCCCAGAACCGGTACGTGTCGGCCCGCAGGTCGGCAAGGTTGAGGGCGTGGCTGAGCATGTGGTAGCCGTCCAGCCGCAGGAACGGCACCAGATTGAGCGCAGCGGTCGCGGTGCCGAACAGCAGCATGGTCCCGGCCAGGTCGTGCAGCGCCCCGGGCTCGGCCCAGATCCGGATCGCGGTGAACGGCACCAGGGTCAGCATGCTGACGAAAACGCCGGCGAACGCGGTGGCCACCCGCCGCCGGGGCGTGAACAGCACGATGTCGTCGACCTTGCAGTACGGCGCCAGCAGCGGGAAGCGCCACATCACCCCGATCTCGGTGACCCGCCCTCCGAAGTGCCGGCACGTCAGCCCGTGCGCGCACTCGTGCAGGAAGACGATCAGCCAGGTGATCACCACCGCCGCCACGATCGCGGCGAGCGGGCGGTGTCCGCCGCTTACCCCGCCCAGCAGATCCGGCAGGTGCACCGCGACGTAGCCGGTCACGGCGAGCACGGCCAGCAGGGCGGGCAGCACGAACCACCAGCTGAACAGGGGCCCGAGCAGGGGCAGCAGCCGGGTGAAGAGCGCGTCCGGGTCGAAGAGCGGCCACCGCGCTGACAGCGGCCCGCGTCGCGCCTTCGTCGCACCCTCGGCGGCGGAGGCGGTCAGGCCGGCGATCGTCTCCGGGTCGGTGGCACCGTCGAGCAGTTGACGGCGGTGCAGCATGCCGAAGAGCTGCTGCCAGTTCTCGGGCCCGAGCCGACGCTGGTACGTCGAGGCGTACTCGGCGGCGAGATCGTCGAGCGTGCGGGTGCCGTCCATCCGGGAGAGCAGGAAGTGTTCCCGTGGACCGACCCGATAGAACCAGCCGGTCTCGGCGTCCCGGACGTGGTGCACGAGCTTTTCGCCGCGCCACTGCCCGGGGCCGAGCGCCACCCCGGCGCGCAGCCGGGGACGTGTCCAGGTCGCGTCGATGGTGGTCATCGCGCGCCGACCGGCGCCTCAGGAAGCAGCGCGCCGGCCGGCGCCTCAGCGAGCAGCGCGGCGCGCAGCAGGTACGACAGGTAGATCTCGTCCAGGATGCTCACCCCGAGCCGGTTGTTTGTCATGTGCACGTACGAGCTGAGCAGGATGGGCATCGCCGCGTCGAGGTCGGTGATCGGTGTCGGGGCTTCGCTGCCGCGTTGGAACAGCAGTTCGCCGCCCTCGGCCAGCGCCACCACCCGTTCCCGCAGCTCGGCGCAGTGCGCCAGCCAGCGGCCTTCGACACCGCCGAGGCGTTCCGCCGAACGGTCCCGGGCCGCCACGCGGATGTCGGCGAGCCGGCCGCGCAGGGCAGCGTCCATCCGCTGGTAGCTGCTGTCGAAGCTCGCGTGGTAGTCGTCGCTGGGCTCCGAGTAGGAAACCTCCCAGAACTTCCGGTACTCGTCGAGGAAGCCGGCGATCCGTTGGTCGTCGTCGAGGAAGACGGCACACATCATCATGGTGAGCTGCGCGGAGAGCCCGAGCAGCACCGGGCGGACGTGTACGTTCGTGGTGGCCAGCAGGTCGATCACCACGTCGCTGGAATGCTCGAAGTGCCACTCGGCCAGCTCGATCCCGGCAGGGCCGCCGTACCTGCCGTACTCCCGCTCGTACGGGATGTGATGGTGGCTGTTGTTCGCCCGCATGGGCATGACGCCGTCCGCGCCGTACTCCTCGTCCCACCGCTGCTGGCCGTACTCGGCGAGGAACATCTGCTTGTACAGGTCACCGAGGCCGGCGCTGTCCACCTCGTACAGGGCGGGCCGGCGGCGCAGGAACGCCCCGATGGCCGCGTCCACCCGGGCGCGGACCACCGCCGGGTCGACGCCGGGCGCGGGCAGCACCCGCAGGCGTACGTGCGGCCCCTCCATCCAGTACTTGATGAAGAAGTACCGGCTGATCAGGCCTTCGGCCCGCAGCTCGTCGACAATCGGCCGGACGCCCTCGACAAGCATCGGGTTGGCGTTGCTGGCGTAGAAGACGTGCACGCTGAGCCAGCCGTGGGCGACCGGCGAGGGGTAGTCAGTCATGGTTCACTCCGTCTCGGACGCCGTTCAGTTCCACGGTCAGCTCGGTAACGTAGGTGCCGGCGTCGCTGCGCAGCACCTGCTCGTCGCGGCCCGGCAGCATCTCGGTCAGCACCAGCCGACTGCCCGCGCCGCGCGCCGTCGCGTCCAGCAGTTGCAGCGAGAAGTGGCTGTCGAAATCCACGTAGAGGGGCTTGTGGTCCGGCCGGGCCGCGGGCTGCGCGCCAGGTCTCGCGCCGTCGTCCCCGGCCGCCGGGGTGAGCCGCGCGCCCTCCGGGGTGGCGAAGACGCGACGCGGCAAGCCGTTGTCGCGCCGCCACCGCTGCCATGCCAGGAACCACTCGGCGTCACTCAGCCCGGGCGTACGGGTCGGCAGGTGCTCCGGGTGCAGCTTCCACATCCGCCGTTGCAGCACCAGGTCGCCGTGCACGATGCGCGGATAGCCCGCGATGCCCCGACCGGGCAGCGGCACGGTCGTGCCGGCCCACAGGTCGGGCTGAGCCATGCCCAGGTAGGCGAAGGTGAGCAGCACCTGCTGCACCTCCGGCAACGCCATCGGCAGCAGGAACCCGAGGTAGACCGGGACGACCTCGGCATCGAGCCGCCGCGAGCGCAGCAGCAGCCGATCGCTGACCGGGTCATGCTCGACGCTGAGATCGTCCATGTCGATCTGCTCGGCCGCCGGCCGGTGGCTGATCTCCCCCGGGCACACCAGCTCGTACGGGGTGACCACCGGGTGCAGGTTGAGGTTTGTCGCGTCGTACCCGCCCTTGAGTTCGGCGAGCACCGCGCCGGGCGGCTGGAGACGCAGGAGTTCGGAGCGCAGCGCCCCGGCGAGGTCCTGCTCGGCGAAGAGATGCGCGAAGCGGGAGAAGAGCAGCGTCATTCCGGAGTAGACCCGGTTGACCACCACCCGGTGTCGTCCGCCCTGGTCGGCGAGCTGAAGGAAGAACGACCGGGGGTCGAGCGTGCCCAGTGTCTCGGGCACCATGGCGGCCACGTCGGTCATGAAGTCGTCGTCGAGGACCAGCTCCTCGGCGTCGGCAGGCAGCCGGTCGTACGCCTCGTTCATCCGCCGTGCCACCTCCAGCCGGGCATCGTCCAGCGCGGTGATCTCGTCCTGCCGGAACCAGTTCTCCTGCCGGACGTAGTGGTTGTCCTCGTCGAAAGCGCGGCGGCGCATCATCCGGCCGCTGTAGTGCTCGAAGAAGTCCTGCTGGAACTCGTGGGCAAAGGTGAGCAGGTCGTCGCAGCGGCCGCCGTCGCCGTACCGGGCTCGGAAGAAGCCCTTGGTGGCCAACCGGCGGGGCAGGTTGATGTCGAACACCGGCATGATCCGGGCGAGTGCCCGTAGGCCGGGCAGGACCTCCCGCTCCCAGCGCTCGCGGTCGGCGGTGACCGGGGCGTCGGTGTGCCGAGTGGCGTCCTCGTAGACCAGGGTGCGGGGGGCCGGGATGTCCGGACGTCCGAGGTCGGCGTGGGCGGCGACCAGTTCGTCGCGGATGCCGTCGAGCGCCCGGCGGCGCCCCGGTACGTCCTGTTGCGGGAACGCGGTGGCCAGCCGGTTGGCGACGGCCACCCGCTCGGCGAGCCGGTCGGACCAGTCCCGGGCGATCTGCCGCAACGCGGCCCGGTAACCCTCGACGGGGTCGTCGGCGTGGATGTCCAGTTGCAGGTTCGGCACCACCAGGAGGCCGACCCGCAGCAGGTGGTGCAGGTACTGGGCGATCTCGTCGGCGGGGCGTTCGTCGGTGGTCAGTTCGGTGATCAGGTCGGCCAACCGTCGTACCCGGCCGCCGGCGAGCGCGGCCAGGATGTCGTGCAGCACCCGGCCGGTGGGGAGCACGAACAGCGACTCGTGGATCGACTCCAGGGTGATCGCGGCGTCACCGTCCTCCGAGCTGGTCCGTCGTCGACGCAGGTACCGCAACCGGCCGTGGGCGATGCGCCAACCGCTGGTAAGGGCCACCGGCAGGTCGAGGCGCAGCGTCTCCTCGGCGAGCACGATTGCCGACAGCCGGCCCAGCGCGGCGAGGTTGAGGCGGGCGCTGCCTCTCGTCGCCGCCGCGGCGTCGTCGCTGCTCGGCGCGGCGTCCAGCAGCCGGCCGGTCCCGGTGTCGAAGGTGCCGACGTTCACGGTGGTCAGCCGGCTGAACGGGCTGGTCTTGGCAGCGGTGCGGTACGCGTACTCCAGCAGTGACCGCTCGATGCGGCGGGCCCGCTTGCCGAGTGGACCGGTCGCGGTGACGTAGCCGGCAAGGTAGCGATCCAGTGACGGAGAAGCGAGCAGGATCCCCCCGCGCAGGTCCGGGTCCTCGGCCAGAGCACGCAGCACCGCCCGCCGGCTCTCCAACTCGTCGTCGAGCACCGCCGGGCCGGCTGCCAACTCCTGGCGGTACGCCCCGAAGGTGTCCAGCCAGCCGGTCAACTCCCGGTGGGTGTCCACGCCCAACGCCTCGACCGGCCAGGACGCCGCGTCCAGCAGGCGGGGCGGGCGGAGGTTGAACACGTCCCGGCGGAGTCGGATGAGTCGCTGCCGCAACCCGTCGTCGGTCAGGTTCCGGGCCACCGCGGTCTGCAACGCGTCGGCCAGATCCCGTCCGGTGACGCGGAGCCGCTCCTCCAGGTCGAGCACCCGGCGGGCCCAGTCGGCGCTGCGCTCGAAGGCGAGCCGGTCGGCGACCTCGAACGGCAGTCCGGCGGTGCGCAGCATGAACACTCCGGGCATCCGCCAGGACATCGGGGTCACCGGTGGTGCGGGCAGGGACACCGTCACGGGTCTCTCCTTCGTCGGGTCGTCACGCGTCGGGGCCGTCACAGCCGGTACGCCACATCGGCGGTGGCCTGCGGGTGTCGCCCAAGGAGCAGGAAGAGCACCGTCCGTTCGTCGGTGCCGTCCAGCCCAAGGGCGGTGTTCATGGCGACGTTGTCGAAGCCGAGGACCGCGCCGCAGCCGAGGTCCAGTGCGGTGGCCGCGCAGTACGCCCGCTGGGCGACGCTGCCGACCTCGGCGTTCAGGATTCGGTAGCCACGCGGCCCGAGCACGTCGAGGACCGCGTCGGGTCTGCCGGAGATGGCCAGCACCGCGCCGACCTGACCCATCGTGTAGTTGGTGAGGAAGTACTGCTGTTGCAGGAACGCGGCCATTCCGCCGTCGGGCTCGGGACCGGCCGGCAGCAGGGCGTGTCGCCGTTCGCAGTAGGCGTAGCTGCCACCGGGCAGCCCTTCGACGTGGTTCGCGAAGACCCAGAGTCGGGTCAGTTCGGGCCCGCCGTCGGGCCGCTTGACGTCCGCCGGATAGCGGCGGCCGGCGGCGGCGACCGCGAGCGTGGTGCCGAGTTCGGCGGCGGTCAGGTCGGGCGGACGGCGGAACCGGCCGAAGCTGCTGGACCGCGTCGCCAACACCGTCGACAGTGGCCGGCTGAGCCGATCCAGCTGCGCGGCGGGCAGTGACACCGGCGCACCGGGCAGGTCCCGGGGTGCGGCGGCGTCCACCACGTCCGGAGCTGGGACGGCCGGGGCCGCCGCCGCCCGGTGCACCGCGGTGACGGCGGCGAAGTCGCGGACGCGACAGGACCGCTCGAACGCGGGATACCAGACCCGGACGTCCGTGTCCGCCGCCGTCTCCGTCGCGGCCACGGCGGTGCCGCCCCAGTCCACGGGCACCACCGCGAAGACGCTCTCCGCGTCGCCGTCGAGGCCGAGCAGCCGTTCCAGAGGCGCCGGGTCGAAACAGAGCAACCGCCGCAGGGGTACGCCCAGCGCGGGCGCCAGCAGGTCCCAGGAGCCGAGCAGCGCGCCGAGGTCCTGGGTGACCACGTGATAGCAGAAGCTGTTGTACTTGAACGAGTTCTTCCAGAACCGGATGCCGGCCAACAGGTAACTGTCGGTGGGGGTCGTGTCGACGCCGAGGGCGGCACGGACGGTGCCGGTGACGTCGCCAACCAGCAGCCGCTCCAGCACGTGCGTCCCGGTGTGGTAGTGGTAGACGCCCGGCAGCAGCGGCCCGTCCGGGCCCACCACCAGATACAGCTCCACCGGGTACATCCCGCCGCCGGAGGCGGTGCCCCGCCCCCAGACCGCGTGCTCGAAGTGCGCCCGTTTGGCGACGTCCTGATTCCAGTTGACCGCCAACCGCCGGTCCAGCACCCCGTACGACAGCCGCAGCAGGGCGGCCAGTCGGGCCAGCGACCAGCCGGTGACCGGCGGCAGGCCCTCGGAGGTGTGCAGGTCGCGAATGCTCGGCAGGTCGGGCAGCTCGGCGGGCAGCGGCAACCGGGGCGCGTCGGGGTAGCTCTTGTGCCGGGACGGCTGATCGGCCCAGTCCACCTCGTAGTTGAGCGGTTCCATCGGCGTCCGGGCACGACGGAACACCGCCTCGGTGTACTCCCGGACGACCTCGATGGCCTCCTGCTGCATGGCGCTGCTCCTACGGGAAGGGGTGCGGGTGGGGATTGCGACCGGTGGCGCCGAGACCGTCCGGCCCGTGCCGGCCACGGGCCAGGTGCCGGCCCAGGCGCTCGCTCCAGAGCACCCGCTGCCGCTGCCAGCCAAAGTCGATCGGGACGAGCGCGGGCGCCACCACGGCCATCGTGTGCACCCCGGCGACCTGCTGCTCGGGGCAGGTCTGGTCGACCGCGACGACGTCGCCGCCGAGGCCGGCGATCAGGCCGGCGAGGTACGTCATGTCGGCGCTCAGATCGTCGTGCTCTTCTCGGATGGCGAGCCAGTCGCCGTACAGCTCGGACATGGACCGCAGGGGCGGGTCGTCGAAGAGGAACGCCGCGTGGCGCGCCATCTCCGGCAGCCCGTAGAGCAGGGCGTGGTGACTCAGCTCGGTGACCCGGGTGTAGTCGCGGATCATCTCCCGCAACTCGGGCTCGCTGGCGGCGACCCGCTCGTCGAAGCCGGGGACGTAGGAGGCGGTCTCGCAGAGCGCCGCGCGGACCGCGTCGTCGGGGTCGAGGCTCGCTCCGGCGGCGAAGCAGAGCTGGCCGAGCCCGTCACCGCGCTTGACCGCCACCGCCGTGACGACCGGGATCGGCAGGTCGGCGCGGGTGTCGAAGAGTCGGACGTCGTAGCCGAGCAGGTCGACCCGGTCGAGCATGAAGTGCACCCGCTCGTCCCGACAGGTCGCCGGGTCGATTTCGGCCAGCCGGGCCTTGCCGTACCAGGCGAGCAGGAAAGCGTCCCGCTCGACCAGCTCAAGCATGCCGTGCAGCAACGCCTCCTCCGGGCTACTGCCGCTGGCACAGCCATTGGAGCACTCCTGGACGAACTTGCGCTGGTCGGCGCGACGGTCCAGGTAGTAGACGAGCTGTTCAGGGACGAGGCGGGGCTGCTCGTCGCGCAGCGACCACCCCCACACCCAGTGCATCGGCTCATCCGGGGAGTACGGGGCGTAGTAGTGCCCGTGCCCCTGGTAGAACGCCGGGTGGTAGCCCAGGCCGGCCGGGTCGAGTGCCTGCGGGGCGAGGTTGGCGTAGCTGTCGAAGACCTCGGTGCGCTTGGCCCGTGGGAACTGGCCGGCATACCGCTCCAGGCCCTCCAGCAGCGCGTACGTCTCACTTCCGCCGTAGCTGTTGGCGTGCCCGCTCCACCACATCTCGTGCAGGTCGTAGCGGCTGCGGACCCGGAAGTAGCCGGTGACGGGTGCGGTGGCGGTGGCGTTGTACGCCCGCAGCGCGTTGCCGCCCAGCGCGCCGGCGACCGGGTTGGCCAACGCCTCGACCGGCAGGTCCAGCTCGTCGGCGGCGCGCAGCCGGTACGTCGTCGGGCCTGGCTTCGGTCGGCGGGTCAGCGGAATCACGGCCCTCTCGGCGGTGTCCGCGCGGACGGTGGCGCAGGCCGGGCACTCGGAGTCGGCCAGCACCTCGACCCCCGTCGTCTCCAGGGTGTCCATTCGCAGCTGGTGCAGCCGGGCCACGCCAGGGCGCCCGGCGCGAGACCGGCAGGCTTGCCGGAACAGCTGCCAGAGCGCGTCGACGGCGAACGGAGTCAGGTGTGGCAGGGGCGCCACCACCCCGACCGCGGCGCCGTGCTCCAGGGCGTGCCGTTCGTCGCGGAGCCGGATGGCCTGCCAGCGACGCTGGACGCAGAGCGGGCATGGGCCGGGTAGGGCACCCGGTTCGGTGACCCCGTTCCAGCGAGGGCCGACCAGCGCAGCGGCGCCGTGCAGCCAGATCGGCACCACGTCGCTGGTGAGCCCGGCACCGGTGTCGGCGTACGCGTCGGCGAGGCCGAGGGCGGCGATCCGTACCGTGATTCCGGCCAGCGGCAGGTCGCTGTCGGCCGGTTGGTCGGACCGGTCCTGGAGTCGCTCGTGGAACGCCTCGCCGAGTTGCTTGAGGCTGCTGTCCCACCCGGTGGAGGTGGTCCGGACGTCGACGATCATGCGGTTCACCTGTCTGCGGTCGCTGCGGTCAGAGGTCAGGGCCGGAATTCCCCGCCGGCGTGGCTCGCCGGCGGGGACGGCTTCGACGGGATTACCCGCCGCCGCATCCGGTGCTGGTGCTGCTGCTGCAGCAACTGGACGTACTGCAGCTGCAGCAACTGGAGCAGGAACAGCTGGAGCTGGACCAGTCCATGACCATCGCGTCGATCGCGTCGACGTCCTCGATCTCGAACGTCTCGGTCTCCAACGCGCGGAGTTCCTCAGTCAGATCCGGCATTCCCTCTACCTCCCCTCGGGTGTACGCAGGCCTCGGTGCCGTCCGGCCGTCCGGAGCGGTCGGGTGGCGCCGGGTTCTGGCTGGTGCCGCTGCAACTCGACGAGGTGCAGATGGTGCAGTGCGACGGATGCCAGGGTTGCGACACGGGCCGCTCCATGAGTCGCGGTCAGCGCCAGTCGTCGGTGGATTTGCGTCCGCACCACCACGATGGAGCCAGCGGAGGCACGCAAGGGCTACTCGCCGGTCGGACCGGCGGCGGTTGGTGCGTTCGGATGCGACGGCCCACCGGAGACTGGATTGCGTCAGCGCCTGGGGGTCAACCCGGGTCGCCCGGCTACCCGGTCAGCCGCAGCTGGAGGTGCTGGTGCTGGTGCTGCAGCAGCTTGACGTGCTACAGCTGCAGCAGCTCGAACACGAGCAACTGGAGCTGGTAGCGGCGAGCGCCTCGCCGCCGTCCTCCACCTCCTCGATTTCGAAGGTCTCGGTCTCCAGTTCGCGGAGCTCATCGTTCAGAGTGATCGGCATATTTCCACCTCCTTCCACGGTGCGTGCCTCGCTCGGACCACTGGTGTGGTGGTTTAGTCGGACGTCGGGCCGTGGTGGCGCAGCAGGACTACCCCGCTGCGAAATGCCCCACTGGCCCGGACGTCCCGGGTGGTGGTCTCGACCAGCAACGCGCTGATCTCCCGCTCGGCGAGGGCGGCCAGCACGGCGGCCCGATCGGTGCCGCCGAGCCCCGCGCCTGCGCTGGTCGCATCGCCGGTGAGAGTGGCGGGGTCGAAGTCCGTGAGCACCGGGTCGCCGAGGTCGGCGTCGGCCCCCTCGAAGTGCCGCACCTGGATCCGCCCGACCAGGTCGCGTACTGCGGCGAGCCGCGTGGCGACGGGGTCGAAGCCGCCGGCGAGACGCCAGTCGCGATCCCAGCCGTCGTGCGCCCCGGTGACGGCGAGCACGGCGTGCGCGGGGGCGGCGCCGGTGAGGGCGTAGACCGCGAGCTGGCGGCCGAAGCGGTGCGCCGCCTTCACCACGAACGCGGTGTCGTCGTCACCGACCAGCTCCTCCTCACCGACCGTGGTGAGGCCGCCGGCGCCCCTGATCGTGGCGGCCAGCGCGTGGTACGCCAACGCGTCGGCCAGGCCCTGGTCGACGACTCCGTCGAGGCTGTCGGCGGCGGCCGCGCCGGCCACGGTCCGCTCGGCGAGGCCCTCGCCGTTCGCGGCCGAGGTGGGTAGCGCCAACGCGGCGGGCACCCATACCGTGCCCGGACGGCCCAGGACGGTCGCCGGCAGCCAGCGGACCGACCGGTACGGGTCGTAGGGCACTGCCCCGGTGGCGGTGTCCAGCTCAGTCCACGGCACCGGGTGCTCGCCGCGGTCGCGCAGCTGCTCGGCCGTGGCGAGCACGCCGGCGTGCGGGTCGGCGTACCGGGCGGCGTGGTCGCGCACCGCCACTCGGTACGCGGCCAGTCGGGCGCTCATCACGGTGTGCACGTCGAAGGCGTCCACCTCACGCGGACCGCGCCGGCCGGGCAACCGCAGCCGGGCCGTCTTCAGCGGCGCCTGCTCCAGCGGGTCGTCCACGAACCGGGTGAACACCCCCGCGTTCGGTGACACCAACTTCTGGGCACGCTGGTACGTCGCGTCGTCGGATTCGGCGGGTAGGGCCGGCTCGGGCACGTCGACGTCGCGGCAGACCGGGCAGGCCGGATGTGGCAACACCTGTTCGCGGGCAGACTCCAGGGTGGACCGCTCCAGCCGCAGGACGCCGTCTCCGGTGTCCGGTGCGAGCGCGCCGGTGAGCACCCGGAAGACCTCGAACGCGGCGGCGTTGCCGAGCATTCGCGCGGTCACCTCCGGCAGCGGCGCGGGCACGTCGGGGCCGCTACCGACGGCGAGGTGCCGCCAGAACTCACAGGCGTCCGTGGCCTCGGCGCTTGCGGTGAGCCGAAGTTGGGCGCAGAACCAGCACGGAGTCCGTCCCGGCTCGACCGCCGGGCCGACCACCGCCCGCTCGTCGTCCCAGAGCACCGGAATCAGCAGCGGGCCGTCGCGGTGGCACGTTCGCGCCAGCTCGGCCAGCCGGGGCAGGCCGGTACGGTCGGTGCAATACACCACCGCGTCGGCCTCTGTCGGGTCGACCGGCCCATCGTGCACGTCTACGTCGACTGCGAGCCCGTCCCCGCGCAGCTCAGCCACCTCGGGTCGCAGCGCCTCGGAGTAACGCGACGGGTCATCACTCGGATGCAGGTCGAGGTGGAGACACCCGTTGCGGAGTAGCGCGCTCGCCGCGGCCAGCAGGGTCGATCCCTGACCGCCCAGCACGACCCGGGCGGTGTGGAAGCGCAGGAACCGAACGGTGGGGTCGTCGGCGAAGTGGTCGACGAACTCGATCTGCGGGGCGAATCTTCGGGCCACCGGTTCCGCCAGCTCGCTACGGTCGCCGGCGTCCTTGGCGAAGCCGCGGGTGAGCAACGCGCGGACCAGGGTGTGCACGGTCTGCCGCTGCCCCTGCTCCAGGGACGCCGTGAGCTGCCCCAGCGTGTGTTCCCCGGTGAGATGTGGGCTCAGCGTGGTCAGCCAGCGGAATGCGGACTTGCCCTTGATCAGGAAGGCGGTGTCCGGGCCGCGTAGGTAGGCGCCGGCCGGCGCATCCAGGAAGACCACATCATGTCGCAGCTTAGGTCGGACTTCCAGGTTTTCCGCACCGTCCAGTGGCAGACTCATCCGGGCTCCTATGCCAACGACAACCATCGACTTGGAGTGTTTAACATGTTGGTCAATGTCAATCCTGTCGACATCAGAGAGTTCCATTTCAGGTAGCATCCGGAGTGAATGCGAGGACACTGAGCTATGGCGGGAAGGATTCGCCACACCCACCCACCACGGCGGACCGTCCCGCCGCGACCCCTACCCCGGCCCCCACCTTAACGATCAGTTAATGGCCGTGTGCAGTTAACCCTGCGCTGCGGTCGGGAGCGAGTAAGGACCGGCAGATGAAGGCGAGAGCAAATCCTGACGGCAAATTCAGCCACTCCGCCGGACGATTGCGCCAGTCCGTTGGAGAATGACCGATTCGCCATTGAAATGCTTGACGTGGCCAAGCGTTATCCCGGCGGCGTCACGGCGGTCGACGGGCTCACCCTGCGGGTGCCCGAGGGGATGGTCTTCGGCTTCCTCGGCCCCAACGGCGCCGGCAAGACCACGACGATGCGGATGCTTGTCGGCCTCGTCCGGCCGACGTCCGGCCGGATCCGGGTGCTGGGTCAACCACCCGGCACCCCGGGCGAACTGGCCCGGGTCGGTGCCCTCATCGAGTCGCCGGCCTTCTATCCGCACCTGTCCGGCGTGGACAACCTCAAACTCGCCGCCCGCTACGCGGGTGTGGCCGACAGCGCCGCCGACCAGGTGCTGGCCGAGGTGGGCCTGACCGGGCGCGCGCGTTCCCCGTTCCGGACCTACTCGTTGGGCATGAAACAGCGGCTCGGCGTGGCCGCCGCGCTGCTCAAGCAGCCGAGCCTGCTCATCCTCGACGAACCCACAAACGGGCTGGACCCGGCCGGCGTTTCCGAGATCCGAGAGCTGCTCCGCTCGCTCGGGCAACACGGGCGCACCGTGCTGCTCTCCAGCCACGTGCTCGGCGAGGTGGAGCAGGTCTGCGACCGCATCGCCGTCATCAACCGGGGTCGGTTGATCGCCGACGGCACCTCCGACGAGTTGCGCGCGGCGCTCGGCGGCGGCGAGTTGCTCATCGCCGCCGACCCGATCGACAAGGCCGCCGCGTGCCTGCGCGAGCACCGGGGCGTCCGGGCGGTGCAGGCCGCCGATGGCAGGCTGCGGGTGGACGCAGAGCCGTCGTTGGCCGCGGAACTCAACCGTACGTTGGTCGAGGCGGGCATCGACGTACGAGAGCTGCGCACGGTACGCCACTCGCTGGAGGAAGCATTCCTGGAGTTGACCGGGACGGACGAACCCGACCCGGTGCCGACCACCACGACGGGGAGCAGCCGATGATCGCCTCGGTACGCGCGGCCTGGTTCGCGGACCGGAAACGACCGGCGGTCTGGACCATCACCCTCACCTGGATCGCATTGGCGCTCGCCTTCGGCGTCGGCGTCCCCTACCTGGTGCACCTGGCCCTCGCCGGCGACCCGAAGCAGGCCGACGACGCCGCGTCACTGCTGGACGCAGTGCTGCCCGGCCAACTCGTGCCCACCAGCATCGCACTGTTTCCGCTCTTCGGCGGCGCGATCGTGGTGATCCTCGGTGCCGTGGTGGTCGGCAACGAATACCGCTGGGGCACCCTCAATCTGATCTTCACCCAGCGTCCCCGGCGGGCACAGGTCCTGGCCGGGCACGCCGTTGCGCTCTGCGCCCTGACCCTGTTGCTCGTCGCGCTCACCTTTGCCGCGCTGGCCGCGGTCACCGCACTGCTGGGGCTGGCCGAGGGACGCGGCCTGGACTGGCCTCCCGCCGACGACCTGGCAAAGGCCGTCGCGGCAGCCTGGCTGATCTGCAGCGCGCACGCGAGCCTCGGCTTCTTCCTCGCCATCGCGTTCCGCAGCACCGCGACCGCGATCGCCGTCGGCCTCGTGTGGACGCTCGTGCTGGAGAACGCAATCAGTGGGCTCGCCCTGGTGCTGAACCCCCTTGAGCTGGTCCAGAAGTTGCTCCTTGCCCCCAGCTCCGGGGCTCTCGCCGGTGCGCTCGGTGCCCGCTCACAGTTCGAGGGCGGCACCCCCGGGGTAATCGAATCGGCGGGCCCTTTGTTGCCCGTGATCGTCCTACTCGGATACGTCGTGCTGATGTTCGGGCTGGGAACCTGGCTCGCCGTCCGCCGGGACGTCGGCTGATCAGAAAGGATGTCGAGATGGACTTCCTCCTCGCCTTCGTACTGACTGGGCTCGTCGCCTCCAGCGGCTGGATCGTGTGGGGTCTGGGACGGAGTTGGGCCCGGGCGCGCTACCGGCGGCACGAGCTGCAACTCGCCCGGGCGCGGTCCACGGCCGAGGTGCGCCAGGCCGAGCTGACCGCCGAGGTTCGGGAGATGGAACTAGCCAACGAGACCTACCAGGACTTCGTCCGCCGCCACCCGGAGAGATGACACCGGGTCTTCGCAGCCAGTCGAGCTGAAACTGCCGCGCACCGGTGCCGACAGGTCGGCTTGAGCGCAGCCCGAATAGTCTCGCGGCATGCAGGGACGATTCGGTGCGCTCAGGCGGTGGTACGCGCAGCGCCGGCGGTTCGTTCGCCGCATGCTCGTCGCGCTGGTGGTTGGCGCGGTGCTGCTGACCGGCGGCACGGTGGCCAGCGTGCTGTGGATCCGCGATGCCGCGGACGGCCACATCTACAGCGAGGCTGCCGTGCCGGATGCGCCGGTGGCACTGGTGCTGGGGACCAAGGTGGACGCGGACGGCACCCCGTCCCCGTTTCTCGCGGCCCGGCTGGAGATCGCGCGACGGTTGTTCGTGGGCGGCAAGGTGCGGGCGATCCTGGTGTCCGGCGACAACATGAACGCGGATTACAACGAGCCCGCCGCAATGCTTGGCTGGCTGGTCGACCGAGGTGTGCCGGCGCGCAAGGTGGTGCTCGACTACGCCGGTTTCGACACGTACGACTCGTGCGCGCGGGCTGAGCGCATCTTCGGGGTGCGACGCGCGACGGTGGTGACCCAGTCCTTCCACCTGCCCCGCGCCGTGGCACTGTGCAGGCGTCTCGGCATCGACGCCGCCGGGGTGGGTGACGAAACCGCGAGGCGCTACGCCCAGACGTGGCGGGTCAGCTCGTCCCGAGAGAACGGCGCCTGCCTGAAGGCCGCGCTGGATCTACTCTCCGGTCGCGACCCGGCGCACCTCGGCCACCGGGAGACGGGCGTCGACGATGCCCTCCGCACCGCCTGACGACGGTCACGACCCTGACGGTCTCCAAGGTGGTGCGGCGCTGTCGCGCACGATGAGCTCGGTGGCGAGCTCGACCCGAGGGCTTTCGGTCTTCTCACCGCCGGCGAGGCGCAACACGGTCCGTGCGGCCAGCATGCCCATCTCGGCCAAGGGCTGACGGACGGTGGTCAGCGGCGGGGAGCACCACCGGACCTCCGGCAGGTCATCGAAGCCGACCACGCTGATGTCGTCGGGCACCCGGAGGCCGCGTTTGCGGACCGCCTCGTAGACGCCGAGCGCCATCTGGTCGCTGGAGGCGAAGATGGCGGTGGGTGGGTCGGGCAGGGCCAGCAGTTGCGTACCCGCACTGAAACCGGCCTCATGATAGAAGTTGCCGGGGCGGATGAGGGTGTCGTCGAAAGGGATGTCGGCGGCACCGAGGGCGGCCCGGTAGCCGTCCATCCGGGCCCGGCTGCACATCAGGTGCGGTGGGCCGGCGATGAAGCCGATGCGGCGGTGGCCGAGGCTGATCAGGTACTGGTTGGCGCTCAGGCTGCCCGCCCAGTTGGTGGCGCCGATGGTGGGTGATTCCTGCGGGTCGACGCCGGCGGGGTCGATGATGACCACCGGCAGGTGGAGCCGGCTCAGCTCGGCCTGCAACGGTGGGTTCACCATCGAGGTCACGAAGATGACGCCCTCGGTGGAGCGCGTTCGCATGTTGTCGAGCCACTGCTTGGCCGAGGAGATGCGCCAGTGGATGGCCGAAACGACGGTGCCGACGCCGCTGGTCTGGCCAACGTCCTCCACCCCGCGGATGATCTCCACGGCCCATGGGCTGTCCAGGTCGTTGAAGACCAGGTCGATGAGGGCGGCATCGGTACGCCGGGCCGGTGACCGTCGGCGGTAGCCGTGCCGGTTGAGCAATGCCTCGACACGTTCCCGGGTGTCGGGGGCGACGTCCGAGCGGCCGTTGATGACCCGGGAGACCGTGGGCACGGAGACACCGGCCAGCCGCGCGATCATGGCGATGGTGACGTTACGGCCGTTCTCCACGCCCACGGTCCACCCCTTCGTTGTGCTGGAAGCTTCAGGTCTGCTCGCGGTGGTGCGGTGTCATCCCTTGACGCTGCCGGCCAGACCCACGGGGGTGCTCGGACGCCGACCGAGCCGGCAGGGCGCGAAACGCGGATCTCCGGAACTTTCAATGCTTCGCCGGTATTACCGATCGATGGCCGGCACGCTACGAGCTGTAGCAGCATCGGTCAAGGCCTATGTCCTATGCTGAAATACCGGCTAGCGTAGGCAGCGCATCCAGTGATCCTGGACCGCAAGTTTCCGGAAATTCCAGAAAGCCGCCCAGAGGAGCCTTCGTGTCGACCGACATCGTTAACGTGGCGACCGCTGCCCGGTCGATCCGCAATCCCGTCCTGGCCGGGTTCAACCCGGATCCGTCGATCCTGCGCGTCGACGACGACTACTTCCTGGCCACCTCGACCTTCGAGTGGTACCCGGGGGTGCGCGTGCACCATTCGCGAGATCTCGTGAACTGGCGCACCCTTGGCGGGATCATCACCGACCGCCGCCTGCTCGACCTGCGCGGCTGCGGCGACTCCAACGGGGTGTGGGCCCCCGACCTCACCTACCACGACGGTCAGTTCCACCTGGTCTACAGCGACGTGGCCAGCTTCGCCAGCGGCTACTGGGACCCACAGAACTTCCTGGTCACCGCCGACGACATCGCCGGCCCCTGGTCAGATCCGGTGAAACTGCACGGGCGCGGGTTCGACGCCGCGCTGTTCCACGACGACGATGGCACCAGTTGGCTGCTGAGCATGAGCGCGGACTGGCGACCCGGCCGGGACCGCTTCGGCGGCATCGAAATCCAGCAGTACGACCGGGCCGCGCGCCGCCTGGTCGGCCGGCCCCGCATCCTGTTCACCGGCACACCGGTCGGGGTTACCGAGGGTCCGCACCTGTACCGCCACGACGGCTGGTACTGGCTGATCACCGCCGAGGGCGGCACCAGCTGGGAGCACCAGGTCACCATGGCCCGGTCCCGGGAGCTCTTCGGGCCGTACGAGGTGGACCCGGACGGGCCGCTGCTCAGCTCGTTCGGGCGGCCCGACCTGCGCTTGCAGAAGGCCGGTCACGGCAGCCTGGTTCGCACCCAGGACGGGGAGTGGTATCTGGCGCACCTGGTGGGCCGCCCCTACTCGCCGCTGGGCAGTTGCGTGCTGGGCCGGGAAACCGCGATCCAGCGGGTCGAGTGGCCGTCGGATGGCTGGCCCCGGGTCGCCGGCGGGGTGCCAGCAGACGAGGTCGTCGCACCCGACCTGCCCGCGCACCCATGGCCGGCGGCACCCGCCACCGACGACTTCGACACCGCCGAGCTGAGCTTGTGTTGGTCGACGCTGCGCCGGCCAGCCAGCCCGGACTGGATCGACCTGCGGTCCCGTCCGTCGCACCTGCGCGTCTACGGCGGGCAGTCACCGGTCGGTCGACAGGCCCCCAGCCTGGTCGCCAGGCGCGTCGGCGCCACGCACTGCTCGCTGGAGACGGTGGTGGAGTTCGACCCGGCCGACCACCGTCAGCTCGCCGGAATCACCGCCTACTACAACACCATCAACTGGCACCACCTCTACCTGACCCGCGCCGACGACGGGCGGACGGTGCTGGAGCTGCTCAGCTCCGACAACGGGCGGCGCACCCCGTACCCCGATTTGACCACCGACGTCAGCGGGGTGACCAGGGTTGGTCTGCGGGCCGTGTTCGACGGGCCGGTGGTGCGCTTCGACTACGACCTCGGTGCCGGTTGGCAGCGGCTGCCGGTCGACCTGGACGCGACCATCCTGTCCGACGAGCACGCCGCGCTGATCATCGACGGCGAACCGGCGGCGTGGGGCTTCACCGGGGCGTTCGTTGGCCTGTGGGTGCAGGATCTCGGTGGCGACGGCGTGTACGCCGATTTCGACCTGGCCACCTACCGGGAGCACTGACCACGCGGACGGCACCCGGGTCGGGTGCCGTCCGCGTTCCAACCGTGCTACTTCACCTGGGCGGCGACGGCGCGCAACTGGCCAAGGGTGGTACGGAAACCGTGGCCGGACGCGGCCGGGTCCTCGGCGAGCAGGCCGCTGACTGCCATCGACTGCGAGCGGGTCGCCGCGACTGCGTCGTCGCCCGACCCGGTCACGTCGAACACGCCGAAGTCGCCGCTGAGCGTCCGGAACGTCGGAGCCGACGGGTCCTGGGAGAGGTAGAGCACCACGTCCTGACCCGCCTCGAGCTTGGACATCTGCGCCATGTCCGCCACACCGCCGTCGAGGCTGGCGAGCGTGATCTGCGACCCGGCCCGCACGGACGATCCGGTCGCCGCGCGCAGCACCTCGTCGACCCGGAACCCAGCCGCCTCGACCTTTCCGCGTACGACCAGGTCCGCGGTTTCGCTGAGCTGCCGCACGGTGCCGTACCCGCGCAGCTTGCCCTTGATCGGCGGGGGCGCGGCGGCGGTCGGCGTGGCGGCGCTGCTCGTGGCGGGTGCCGCGACCGGGTCGGCGGCCCCGGCGCTGCCGCAGGCGGACAACGCCGCCACGGCGAGCACCGCGGCGGCCGTGGCCCAGAAAGGCCGGGTACGGCGGAGGTCGACTGCCATGGAACGCTCCTTGCGTCTCGGTGCCGTGCCGGGTCGCTTCGCCCGGTACGTGGCACTGCTTATGCCATCTATCTGTGCGGTCCGGCCACCGAGTTCCATCTTTTTTTCCGGCGTCAGCCCCGCTCTCGCGCGACTTGGCGAAGCTCCGCCAGCGTGGTCACGAAGGCGCGACCCGCCGAGGTGGCGTCCTCGGTGCGCAGCCCGGTCACCGACATGCTCGGCGAGCGGCCGGTGACCCTGTCCCCGACGACGTCGAAGATGCCGAAGTCACCGCTCAGCGGGGTGTAGACGCGCGCAGCCGGGTCGCTGAGGGCCAGGTAGAGGACGGTCGGCTGGCCGGACATCCCGGCCGACTCCCCCACCAACGTGATCTGCGTGGACACCGGCGCGTCCGGCGTGCGGTAGAGCACCTCGGCCACCCGGTACACCGACCGTCCGTCGGCCGTCGACACGACCTCGCCGCGAACCACCAGGTCCGCCGTGTCGGTGAGTTGGCGCACCGTGCCGTACCCACGGATCTTGCCGACCGCGCCGGGCGGCGCGGACCGCGCGGCCGGGCTGCTCGCGGCGGGTGTCGGGAGCGCGGCCGACGGTTCGTCGCCGGACGTGGTGGCGAGCCCGGCACCGACCCCCGCCACGACCAGGACCAACACGGCCACCGCCAGGACCGGCCGCAGCGTCGCGCGGCCTGCCCTGCGGGTACGCGTCTCCTGCGCGATCGCCGCCAGCAGGCGGCTCCGGTGCACCTCGTGCCGGCCCGCCGGCAGGTTGTGGTCACCGGGATGCGGGGCGATCCCCGCCCACTCCGACGGGTCTGGCGCGCTCACCGACTGCCCTCCCGCACGAACGAGGCGTCCACGACCGGCGGCCGAGAGGCACGTGCCGGGGCGTCGACGAGGGTACGAAGCCGGGCGCGGGCCCGCGACAGCCGGGACCGGACCGTGCCGACCGGCACACCCAGCGCCTGTGCCGCCGACTCGTAGTCGAGGCCCTCCCACAGGCACAACGTCAGCACCTCGCGCTCGGACCGACGTAGCCGGGCCAACGCGTCGATCGCGGCGGCGATGCGCCGGCTGTCGTCGAGCCGGCCGGCGACCTCGTCGGCGTGATCGGGCAGGGTGACGTCGGAGGCGAGCAACGCGGCGGCCACCCTGCGGTACCGGCGGTTGCTGCGAATGTGGTTGCGGGCCTCGTTGGTGGCAATGCCGAGCAGCCACGGCCGCAGCGACCCGCCCTCCTGGGTGACCCGCTCCCGGGAGCGCCAGGCCTGCAGGTAGGTGGCAGCCATGACGTCCTCCGCCGTGGCCCAGTCGGCGGTGAGCCGGAACGCGTGGTTGTACACCGAGCGCGCGTACTGGTCGAAGAGTTCGGCGAACGCACCGGGATCACCGGCTCGCACCCGAACACGCAGACTCGACTCCATGACCACTTTCTGTCCGTCGGGCGGCGCTGGTTCCGATGGACCGGTGGCACCCCGCTGATTCGCTGCCGCCCGACGATAGCCACCCATCCGCACGCCGTGCCAACGACGAGGTGAACAGGCTTCGTCACGCCTCGCGGTCACCGATTGACGACGCATCGACCTACTGGTATCTGTTAATACAGTTTCCTGATGCTCGCGGTGCCCGCCGGGGCCGAACCGCCGCGCCGGGCCACCGACCGGCCGGCGGCATGCCGCCCCTTCCCCGAGGAACACCATGGTTCACAAGAGAACAGCCGCCTACGTGGTGGGCACCCTGCTGATCGCCGTCGCAGCTGTCGGCTACGGCCTGCCATCGGCGAGCGCCGCGACAGCCGGTCCGATCACCGGCCTCGCCGGCAAGTGCATCGACGTCGCTGGTGCCAACCCGGCCAACGGCACGCCGGTCCAGCTCTACGACTGCAACGGCAGCGCGGCCCAGACGTGGACGGTCGGCAACACCGACACCTCGATCCGCGCGCTCGGCAAATGCCTCGACGTTACGGCCGCGTCGACCGCCAACGGGGCCAAGGTGCAGCTGTACGACTGCAACAACACCGCCGCGCAGAAGTGGACCGCCAGCAACGGCGCGCTCATCAACACCGGCTCCGGCAAGTGCCTCGACGTCACCGACCGGAGCACCGCGAACGGCGCCCGGTTGCAGATCTGGACCTGCGGGGGCACCACCAACCAGCGGTGGACCCTGCCTGGCGGTGGCACCGCCACCCCCACGCCCACCACCCCGACCGGGACCAACCTCGACGACCCGGCGAAGAAGGACGTCGCCATGCAGCTCGTCTCGGCTGCCGAAAACTCGTCGCTCGACTGGCGTGCGCAGTTCTCCTACATCGAAGACATCGGCGACGGCCGGGGCTACACCGCCGGCATCATCGGCTTCTGCTCCGGCACCGGGGACATGCTCGAACTGGTCGAGGCGTACACACGCACCAAGCCGGGCAACGTGCTGGCCGCGTACCTGCCGGCGCTGCGTTCCGTCAACGGCACCCCCTCGCACGCGGGCCTCGACCCCAACTTCACCCGCGACTGGCGGGCCGCCGCCAACGACTCGGTGTTCCGGGCCGCGCAGGAGTCCGAGCGGGACCGGGTCTACTTCAATCCATCGGTACGCGACGGCAAGAGCGACCAGGTCCGGGCGCTCGGCCAGTTCGCCTACTACGACGCGGCGGTCATGCACGGGTACGAGGGCATGCGCCAGATCCGCAGCCGCGCCCTGAACCGGGCGAAGCCCCCAGCCCAGGGCGGCGACGAGCGGACCTGGCTCAACGCGTTTCTCGACGAACGGGTCATCGAGATGAAGAAGGAGGAAGCCCACTCGGACACGTCCCGTGTCGACACGGCCCAACGGGTCTTCCTCAACAACGGCAACTTCAACCTGAACACCCCGCTGGCGTTCGCCGTCTACGGTCAACAGTTCCGCATCAGCTAGGTTCGCGACTCACCTCTGGCTCAGGGCGTCGCCTCGCCGGCGGCGCCCTGAGCGCGTACGCGTCCCCGCGCGCCGCTTGACCTCAACCCCGCGCGAAGTTCTAGCCTGTTCGCGGAGGTACGGCATGAGCATGGAAACTACCGCGTGGATGTCCCTGCACCGCGCGATGAACGCACAGGACGAACGACCACTGTCACGGGCCACCTTGAAACGCATCGCGCAGTTCGCGCGGCCCCACCGCACTCTGATCATCAGGTTCCTGCTGCTGAGCGTGGTGACGGCGGTCCTCACGGTGGCGGCGCCGGTTCTCGCTGGTCGGGTGGTCGATGCGATCGTCGACGGCGCCGACAGCAGCGTCGTGATCTGGTTGGCGGTGCTGATTGCCCTGATCGCCCTCACCGAGGCCGGCCTGGGTCTGGTGACGCGTTTCCTCTCCGCCAGCATCGGTGAGGGGCTGATCGTCCAGCTACGGACGGCGGTCTTCGACCACGTTCAGCGCATGCCGGTGGCGTTCTTCACCAGGACCCGCACGGGTGCGCTGGTCAGCCGTTTGAACAACGACGTGATCGGCGCGCAGCGGGCCTTCAGCGACACCCTGTCGGGTGTGGTCGGCAACGCCGTCACGCTGATCCTGACGTTGGCCGTGATGCTCACCTTCTCCTGGCAGATCACGCTGCTGGCGCTCGTCCTGCTGCCCATCTTCGTCCTCCCGGCCCGACGGATGGGTTCGAGGCTCGCCCAGTTGCAGCGTGAGGCGGCCGAGCACAACGCGGCCATGAGCACCCGGATGACAGAGCGCTTCTCCGCACCCGGCGCCACACTTGTCAAGCTGTACGGGCGTCCGGCCGAGGAGTCCGCCGAGTTCGCGGCGCGGGCACGACGGGTACGTGACATCGGCATCCGCGCCGCCATGCTCCAGTGGGTCTTCATCACCGCACTCACCGTTGTCGGCTCGTTGGCGCTGGCCCTGGTCTACGGGTTGGGCGGTCTCTACGCCCTCCGGGGCAGCCTCGACGCCGGGACCGTGGTCGCCCTCGCGCTGCTCCTGTCGCGTCTCTACGCACCGTTGACATCGCTGGCCGGCGCCCGGGTCGAGGTGATGAGCGCGCTGGTGAGCTTCGAGCGGGTGTTCGAGGTCCTCGACCTCAAGCCGCTGATCCTCGACAGGTCCGACGCCCGCCCGCTTCCCGATGGGCCGGTCGCGGTGGAGTTCGACGGGGTACGGTTCGGCTACCCGTCCGCGGACAAGGTGTCGCTCGCGTCTCTCGAGGATGTGGCGAAACTCGATACGCGGGGCGGCGAGGAGGTGCTGCACGGCGTGTCGTTCCGCGCCGAGGCGGGGCAGATGGTCGCCCTGGTCGGCTCCTCCGGGGCCGGCAAGTCGACGATCGCGCAGCTCGTGCCACGCCTGTACGACGTCGAGGACGGCGCGGTGAGGCTCGGCGACGTCGACGTCCGTGACCTGTCCGCTGGATCGATCCGGACGGCACTGGGCGTGGTGACCCAGGACGGGCACCTCTTCCACGAGAGCATCCGCGTCAACCTTGCGTTCGCCCAGCCGGACGCGACCGAGGATGAGATGTGGGAGGTGCTCCGGCGGGCCCGGCTCGACGTCCTGATCCGCTCACTTCCGGATGGGCTCGACACCGTCGTCGGTGAACGCGGATACCGCCTCTCGGGTGGGGAACGGCAACGGCTCACCATTGCGCGGCTGCTGCTCGCCCGTCCGCGCGTGGTCATCCTCGACGAAGCCACCGCGCATCTCGACTCCACCTCGGAGGCAGCGGTGCAGGACGCCCTCGCCGAAGCTCTGACGGGCCGGACAAGCGTGGTCATCGCGCACCGGCTCTCCACCATCCGGGCGGCCGATCAGATCCTCGTCGTCGAAGACGGGCGCATCGTCGAACGCGGGCGACACAGCGACCTTCTCGCCGCCCGAGGCCGGTACGAGGAGTTGTACCGCACCCAGTTCGACCAGCAGCAGCCGACGATTCAGGAGCAACGCGTCGCCATCTGAGGGACGTCTCGCGCCCGGCACAAGGGGCGCGTGCTCGGACCCGATGCCGCCGCCCGTGCCCGGTGATCACCGTGACGGGCGGCGGCACGAGGTGTGCTGCGCAGGGCGCTTCCCGCCGATCATCAGCTCCACGGATCGTCCGGGGCAGCACCGACACCCGACCGGATGCCATAGTGCCGCGATGAAGGCAGACCTGCACAGTTACTTGAAGGGCGGCCGCGACTCGCTGCTGTGGAAGCTCGACGGGCTCAGCGAATACGATATTCGACGCCCGTTGACCCGGACCGCAACCAACTTGCTCGGTCTGGTGAAGCACTCGGCGGCCATGGAGACCCTCTACTTCGGCGTCGTGTTCGGCCGGCCGTTCGAGCAGACACTGCCGTACGTCGGCGACGGAGCCGAGACCAACGCCGACATGTGGGCGACCGCGGATGAGACCCGCGAGGAGATCGTCGCACTGTACCGTCGCGCGATCGCCCACGCCGACACCACCATTGAAGCCCTTGAACTGGATGAGGCCGGCCGTGTGCCGTGGTGGGGCGACGCAGCTGTCACGTTGCACCACATCTTGGTCCACGTCATCGCCGAAACTCAACGGCACGCCGGCCACGCTGACATCGTGCGCGAACTCATCGACGGCACGGCCGGGCTGCTGCCCAGGAACGACAACTTGCCCGCTGCCGACGAGTCATGGTGGCTGAACCACCGCCAGCGAGTGGAACAGGCTGCCCTCGACGCCAGCAAACGCAGCGAGTAGGTCTTCCGTCGATCACGACAACCAAATGTGTCGTACACCTGTTCTAATGTCGGGCTCATGGTTGAGGAGCTGGCCCAGGCAGACGCGGCGATCGCAGCCTGCGCCACCGCCGCCACCTGGCCCCTCCCCGAGCATGAGCTGGTCGCCGCGCTCGACGCCGCGCACCACCTCGAGCAACGCCTCGCCGCCGTCAAACTCGCCCTGGTCCGCGAGCTCGACGGCCGCGGCACCGCCCGCGCACAGGGCGCCTCCTCCACCGCCGTCTGGCTGCGCGAACGGCTACACCTCACCGTCCCCGCCGCCCGCCGGCTCGTCGACCTCGCCACCGCACTCGACAACAGCAACCCAGAGGTACGACAAGCGCTAGCCGACGCGCACATCACCCTGGACCAAGCCCGAGTCATCGCCGACACCCTCGACACCGTGCACAACGCCACCGGCCCCAAAGCCGCCGACAAAGCCGCCACCGTCCTCGTCGACTGGGCCGGCCAGTTCGACCCCACTCTCCTGCGCAAACTCGGCACCCGCATCCTCGACCACGTCGCCCCCGACATCGCCGACGCCGCCGCCCGCGCCGCACTGGAAGCCGACACCCGCCGCGCCACCCGCGACCGGCACCTCACCCTCTCCGAACTAACCGACGGCCGACTCCGACTCACCGGCACCCTCGACACCGAAACAGCCGGCCTCCTCCGCGCCGCCATCGACCCACTAACCGCACCAACCGGCCCCGACGATCAGCGCTCCCCCGGGCAACGCCGACACGACGCCCTCGCCGACCTCTGCCGACTCACCCTGCGCACCAACGAACTACCCCACCACGGCGGCGACCCCGCCCAAATCGTCGTCACCACCAGCTACGACAACCTCGCCGGCCAGCTCAGCGCGGGCACAGCGGGCACCAGGGTCCAGCTCAGCGCGGGCACCCTCGACACCAGCCTCCAGCTCCGCGCGGGCAATCCCGACACCGGCCTCCAGCTCCGCGCGGGCCTTCCCGACACCAGCCTCCAGCCCGGCGCGGGCACTCTCGACACCGGCCTCCAGCTCACCCCGGAAACCGTTCGGCGACTCGCCTGCGACGCCACGATCCTGCCCGCCGTCCTCGGCGGCACCGGCCAACCACTCGACATCGGCCGACAACGCCGACTCATCACCGGCCCGCTACGACGCGCCCTCGTCCTCCGCGACCGCGGCTGCGCCTTCCCCGGCTGCGACCGCCCACCACGCTGGTGCGACGCCCACCACATCCACCACTGGGCCAACGGCGGCACCACCAGCCTGGCCAACGCCGTCCTGCTCTGCGGCCACCACCACCGACACATCCACCACAGCGACTGGACCGTCCACCTCGCCAGCGACGGCCACCCCGAATTCACCCCACCCGCCTGGCTCGACCCCGAACAGCTCCCCCGCCGCAACCACTACCACCGGCGAACGTAACGCCCCGCCTGCGGAGTGGCCCACGATGATCGGCGGCTTCAGGCACACGTCGCGGCGCGACTCACCCCGCGACGCGAGACACGTCCCGCAGCCATGGATTCACACAAGCCGGGTGAGCAGGATGCGGCCACCCTCGTACACCCCACCGTCGACGGCGACGACCCGACCGTCGGCGTACCACAGTGCTTCCCGGACATCCTGCGGCGCTACGCCGAAATACTTGGTGAGCGTGCTGTGCCCGTGCACAAGCACATCGCCGCCGAGCGTGCCCAGCATCGCCGACACCACATCGTCCGGACGCGCCGACTCGGCCTTCCGAAACGCACCCCGATCGCTCATCCGCCCGCAGAACTCCAGCCAGTTAACACTGTCCGGAGAGGTCATAGCCGCGGCCACTGCCGCGTTGACGGCGTCAACGGTCTGTCCGAACTCCAGGTAGCGAGCGGTGTCGGAGTGGACAAGGAGGTACCCGTCGACGACCGCGACCGCCGGCAGGCTCCTGATCCAGGCGACGTGCTCAGGGGTCAGTCGGCGTAGGTCGTCCGCACGCCCGCCGAACCGCGCCCAGCCACCTCGGAAGCCGCCGGGCTCATCCCATCCGGGGATCGGGGCGGTGCCGAACCGGTGCGCGGCGAGCAGTTGCACCTCATGGTTGCCCAGGAGCGCGCGTACCTCGCCGCCCGCGACCTCGGCCGACACCGCAAGTTGTCGAATGTCATCGATGACGCCGATGCCGTCCGGGCCACGATCGACGTAGTCACCCAGTAGCCACAGCCTGGCGTCTCCCCCGGACCACTGTCCCGCAGGGTCGACGAGACCTTCGTCGCGAAGTGCGGTCCGCAACTCGGACCGGTGACCATGCACGTCGGCGACCACGTACAGCGGCGACTCCGTTTTTGACATCGATCAAGCCTACTCGCTGAGCTGTCAACCCGATGCACGTCGTGGTCAGCGCTTGACCGCAAGAAGCGGCGCCCCCACCGGGATCGTGGGATCCGGCCGGAGCGCCGCTGATTGATGCCGGTCGTCGGCGTGTTGCCGGTCGTCGACCTAATGTCAGTCGTCGTCGCCGGAGCCGTCGTCATCGTCGTCGTCGTCGGACTGGTCGTCCTTGCCGTCGTCGTCCTTGCCGTCATCGTCCTTGCCGTCATCGTCATCGTCGTCGACCGGCTCCTGCTCGGCCTTGACCACCGAGCCGTTGTCCCGGTCGACGTCCACCTCGTGCTCGGTGTCACCCGCGACGATTTCGACGCTCCACACCGGTCGGCCGTGCTCCTGCTCGGCCTCGACCTCGACGATCCGGCCGCCACCAGCCTTGGCCAGCGCGATCTCGCCGGCGCGCTTCTCATCGACCGCGCTGCCCGCCGGCGAACTGCCCGCCGAGGGCGTGCCGGTCGACGGAGCGCCGGTCGACGGAGTGCCGGTCGACGGCGTACTCGATGGGGTGCCGCTCGACGGCGTCCCGGTGGTCCCCGGCGCGGCGGTGGTGGCGCTGTCGTCCGGCGCGTCCGTGGCCGTGGGGGCGACGGTTGCCGCGGCGAGTGCCGTGCCGCCCGTCCGCGAGTCGTTCGCGGCGTTGACGCCCAGCGCGACCCCGGCCACCGCCAGCACCGCCGACCCGCCAACCGTCGCCAGAAGCAGATTGGTGCGCTTCATCGTGGTCTCCACCTTTCCTCAGTTGTCGACGTTGAGGATCGGTCGGACCGGGATAGCAGCGCGCTGTCCGAACGCTAAGGCCGGGTTAAGTCCGTCAGCCGCGCCGGTTGAGTTCCGCTTCGAGCCGCTGGACGAGCGTCTTGCGATCCTTACCGGCGTGCTCGTTCCGTAGTGCGGTCCTGAGCTGTCGCGTGTCGAGGCCACGGACCAGCTTGGCCGCCTCGGCAACCGACATCTCCGACATCTGGCCGGCCGTGGTGGCATCTCGACGCGCTCGTTTGGCCGGCCCGGTGTTGGCGACGTACTGCTTGCCGGATCGGGACGCTTCGCGCTTCTTGGTGTCGGTCGCGCGCCTCTGGCTCTCCGACATCTCTTCCCAGGCCTTCTTGGGCAGATAACGACTCGTCGTGCCGCCCTTGCGTGCACGAGTGTCGCCCTCCTTCGTCTGCCATTTCTCGTTGCCCCAGCGCTGGAGGGACTTCTGCCGCTCGTCCTTTTCGCCCAGGAATCCCCCGCCGCGCTTCTTGTACTCCTGAGTGACCAGCTGTGACTTGCGCGCCGACCACTGCCCCGGTTTTCCACCCTTGTCGGAAGCCTTGACTTCTTCCTTGATCTGCTCTCTGAGCTCGGGTTTCGTATACCGCGCCATAGGTGGCAGCTACCCGCGCGTACCGCGCCTATGCCTCCCGGCGCGACGTCGGTGGTCCGAGCCGGAGCAACACCTGCGCCCCGCCTTCCGGGCCGGTCCGCAGCTCCAGACGGCCGCCGCCGGCCTGTGCGGCACGCCGGGCGATGTCCAGGCCGAGGCCGGTCGACCCGGCCGCGCTGGCACCTCGACGCACCGCCCCGACCGGCATACCCAGGCCTTCGTCGGCAACCGTGAGGACCACCTCCCCCGCATCCTGGGCGAGCCGGACGGCGAACGGCGTGCCGTCGGGCGTGTGCGCGAAGACGTTGCCGAGCAGAGCGTCCACAGCAGCCGTCAGGTTGTCGGCGGCAACGCCGACAGGCAGCGGGCCGGGCGCCAGGTCGAGGGTGACGGACCGGCCGGTGTCCTCTGCCAGCACCGACCAGAACGCCACCCGGTCGGCGACGATGGCCGCCGCGTCCGAGGTGGCTGGCTCCGCCGCCGGTGAGTGGCGCCACCGCGCCTGCCGGATCAGCCCGGTGACCGCCCGTTCGAGGCCATCGGCGGCGGCGGTGATCCGGGTCGCATCGTCTGGGTCACGCAACGACTCCGCCTCCAGCCGCAGTGCCGTCAGCGGGGTACGCAACTGGTGCGACAGGTCGGCGACCTGCTCGCGCTCCTGAACCAGGAGCACCTGGATCCGGGTGGCGAGATTATTGAGCGCACCAGCCACCTCGCGCAGCTCAGCCGGGCCGGCTGGCGTGACCCGGGCGTCCAGCTCGGCGTTGGCCAGCCGGTGCGAGACGGCGGAGAGGTCGCTGATCGGCCGGACCAGGGTGCGCGCCAGCCGGTCGGCGACCAGCAGCCCGATCAGCACGAGGATCACGCCGAGCAATGCCAGCACCAGCCAGGCCCGGGTCACCCCGGCGGTCAGCTCGTGCTGGGGCACCACGATCCGGATCACCCCGGTGCCGTCCGCCCGCCCCTGCACGGCGATGACCACTTCCCGGCCGTCCGCCGACTCCCCGGTGAGGCTCTGCCCCCGCGCGGCCAGGGCCACCGCAGGCGTACGGGGTGTCTGGGCGCCGAGCACCGTACCGTCCGGCAGGAAGACGCTCACCGGCCGTCCGGACTCCGCGGCGAGCTGCTCGACGGTGAGCCGGATGGTCGCCGCGTCGGCAGTGCCGACCACCGGCACCAGACTCTGCGCGTCGGCGGTGGCCCGAACGGTGGCGCGATCCTCGGCGACCGTCCGAACCAACAGCGCCAGCGGCACCAGGAACGCGATGAGGGTGAGCACGCTGACGGCGGCGACCAGCAGCGCGAGCCGTGCCCTCACAGCTGCGCCACCGGTGCCTCAAGTCGCACCCCGACACCGCGCACGGTGTGCAGATAGCGAGGCTGCTGAGCACTCTCACCCAACTTGCGGCGCAACCAGGACAGGTGCACGTCGACGGTCTTGTCGGCGCCGCCGTACGGGATCTGCCAGACCTCGGTGAGCAGCTCACGTTTGGTGACCACCTGTCCGGGTCGGCCGGCGAGGTGGTGCAGCAGGTCGAACTCCCGGGGCGTCAGCTCGACCGCCACCCCGTCCAGGGCAACCTGTCGGGCCCTGGGATCGATCCGGAGCCCGCCGACGACGAGTGCCGGGTCCGGCGCGTCGGCGCCGGCGGGTCCCCGTCGCAGCACCGCCCGGGCGCGCGCATCGAGCTGCGCGGCGGTGAACGGCTTGACCACGTAGTCGTCGGCGCCCGCGTCGAGCACCCGCACGATCTCGGCCTCGTCGTCGCGCGCGGTGGCCACGATGACCGGCACCGAGTTGACCGCGCGCAGCATCCGCAGCAGCTCGCGTCCATCCAGGTCGGGCAGGCCCAGGTCGAGCACCACGAGGTCGGGCCGGTCCTCCAGCGCGTCGCGGAGCCCGGCCATCGCGGTCGAGGCCGCGGCCACCGCATGGCCGCGTTCCCGCAAGGCCCGGATCAGCGGCGTACGGATGGTCAGGTCGTCCTCGATGAGCAGCAGGCGGGCCACCCTGGCAGGCTAACGGTTTCGCCCTCAGGACCTCGCGATCTCGCCGTGGCGGTCGACGAAGCGGCCCGATCGTTGTCCGGGCCCAACGGTAGCGAGGGCGACGACGGCGTCCGTGCCCTCGGTGGCGGTCTGCGGGACGGACGGCTCGCGCATGATCGACTCCATGTCGCCGATGTGGCGGTATCTCAGCTCAGGGATACCGCAACATCGCCGAAGCGGAGTCGACCACCAGCAGTGCCCATCGGGATGTGCCGGCGTCAACACCGAATCGGGGATAGTCGAGGCATGAGCCGTCGTTCGATCCTCGTCGCCGCCGGGTGGGTGGCCACCGCCGCCGTGGCAACCCTGATCGGGCTGGGTGCGATCCGACTGGTGGGCGAGAGCATCACCGGCACGCCGGGCGGGGTGCGCAGCGAGGCCGAGATCGAACGCGCGCTCGCCTCGCCGGAGCCGACGCCCACTGCCACCACGAACGTCGCGCCTCCCGGCCCGGGCACGACGAGCGCCACACACCCCGGCCCGGGCACGACGAGCGTCGCGCCGACCGCCAGTTCCGGGGTCCGCCGGAGTTTCGCAACCGACGGCGGCACGGCCGTGGCCGAGTGCGGTGCCGGCGGCGTACGCCTCGTCTCCTGGGCACCCGCACAGGGCTACCGGGTCAGGGACGTGGACCGGGGCCCGGACGACGATGTCGAGGTCACGTTCGAGGGGGCGGCCCGCGAGTACGAGTTGAAGGTGCGCTGCATCGGCTCGGAGCCGGTTGCCGCCGCCGACGACTGACCGTGGGGCGACCTACTGCCCCACTGGCTGCTCGCGGTCGGCGGCCCGGCCGAGGGCGACCATGCGCATGGTCTCCTCCCGACGACGGACGAGCAGTGCCCCGGCCAGGAAGGTCACCGGTAGGACGAGCAGCAGCATCGCCCACTGCGCCGGCACCAGGGGAATGACGTGCCCCATGTGCATGGTGGAGGTGGACCAACCGGCGAGGGCGCTGTCGATCACCAGGGCGAGCGCCGCGACCGGGAGGAGCATGACGACGATCCGTCGGCGTACCCCGGGGTCGAGCCTGACCAGCGCGACCAACATGGTCAGCGCGGCGGCTGCCAGACCTGCGACGTAGAGCCAGATGACCAGCTCGCTGCTCGCCTCGATGCCGTAGAGGACCTGGTAGGACGTTCCGCCAACAGGGTCGAGGGTGGGGCGGGTCATCCGGTTGATCTCCAACAGTGCGACCATCACGGCCGGTGCGAGCAGCAACGCCATCAACCGGCGTACGCCCAGGAGTGCTCTCGCCCGGTGACGCGATGCTGGCACGGTCAGCGCGGCGGCCGCCACGACGGCGAGGGCGATCCGCGGCAGGGTGTCCACCACGTAGGTGAGCTCGGCACCGGCCTGGGGAGCGACCAGCGCGACCCAGCCGATCGCGCCAGCCCAGGCCAGACCGGCGGCTGCCCAGCGCCACCCGAAAAGCACGGCGAGGCAGACACCCGCCCAGCCGGCCACCCGAAGCCAGTCGACGAGATCGGGGCTGCCCGGCCCGTACCCCGGTGGCAGGCTCGGATCCCGGATGAGCTGGTCGAGCAGCGACTTCCCGGCGAGCGCGAGCAGAATGGACGCGACCAGCAGGCCCGTCACCGCCGCAGTGTCCGCCCAGGTCGACCCGGTGAACCCCCGTGCGCTCACCCGCAGCCGAGCCCTCAGCCCGGCACCGATCAGATTCAGCGTGTCACCGGCGGCGGGTCGCCGCTGGCCCGGCCGCGCGCCGGCGACGAGCACGGCCAGCATCTCGTCCTCGTACGCCCGGCGGTGCTCCCACGGATAGACGGCCAGCAACCGTCGGTAGCGGCGTTCCAGATCGTCGCTGCTCACGCTGCGCCTCCATTGCTCAGCAGGCCGCCTCGGCGCAGCCGCACGCGGGCGGCGTCCGCGTTGTGCCGCAGTCGATCCGCCTCCTCGACGAGTCGACGCGCGCCGAGCGCGGTGAGTCGGTAGTAGCGGCGCAGTCGCGACTGCACCACCTCCTCGCGCTCGACCTCGATGAGGCCGTCGGCGCGGAGCCGGTCGAGGACGGCGTAGAGGGTGCCGGCGCGGAGGCGCACCCGACCGTCGGAGATGCGCAGCACGTCCTCGATGACGGCGTAACCGTGCTTGGGTGCCTCGGCCAGCGCGGTGAGCACCAGAAATGTCGGTTCCCGAAGTGGACTCTCGGTCATGCCGAGGAGCATATACCGTCCATCGGTATATGCAAGGAGGAGGAATTCGCTACCTGGTCCGGACCTGAAGATCGCTAAGCTCCTGCCGTGATCCGCACCCTCGTTGTCGCCTCTCTGCTGCTGGCTGGTTGCTCTCCCACCGAAGCGCCCGCCCCCGCGGCCAGCTCCACCACGCCCTCGGACAAGTTCGCCGCCTCCGCGTGCACCCGCGTGGCGCTCACCATCGAGAAGAACAACCCTCCCGTCGAGGACGTGGGCACTGCGATGCGCGCCATCGAAGCGACCGATCCCGGCGTCCGGGAGGCCGGGCAACGACTCGGACCCCTCGCCGAGGAAGCCGGCAGGCTCTGGGTCGAGAACGACCCCACCGTCGACAAGGGGCCGGCCAACCTGCGCCTGGCCGACGCCCGGAAGGGGTTGCTCACGGCGTGCACCAACCTGTTCGGCGCCTACCCGTGGCCGTTCACCAGGCAGCCCTCGCCGACGCCCAGCAGTTGAGCGACCGACGTGGCCGGCACGGTGATCCGTGCCGGCCACGTCAGCGGTGGTGACTCAACTGGTGTACGCCTCCACCTCCCAGAGCGAGTGCCCGTAACCGGTGCCCCGGGCGGTGCCGTTGATCCGCAGGTAGCGACCATTGGCGCCGAGCGCGGTGTGCTCGTCCACGCCGCCGTCGGCGCCGGTCACCGTCTTCACGGTGGTCCAGGTGGTGCCGTCGTTCGAGGTCTGAATCTGGTACGCGCTGCTGTACGCCGCCTCCCAGCTCAGCTTGACCCGACCGATCGCGGTAGGCGTGCCGAGGTCGACCCGGATCCACTGCTGGTCGGAGAACGTGCTCGACCAGCGGGTGGTGAGACTGCCGTCCACCGCCTTGGCGCCGGCCACGTCGGCCCCCTCGTTGCTGGACGTCGACGTCGGCTTGCTCAACAACAGGTTGGTTCCCGGCCCGGTCGGGTTACCGGTGCCGCCGTACACCTCGAACTCGAACAGCGAGTAACCCCAGCCGGTGCCCCGGACGGTGCCGAGGAGCCGGACGAACCGGCCGGAGCCGGTAAGCCCGGTCAGGTCGTCCACGCCGCCGTCGCCGCCGGTCACCGTCCGGATCGTGGTGAAGTTGACCCCGTCCGGTGAGGTCTGGATCTGGTACCCACTGCCGTACGCCGCCTCCCAGGTCAGCTTGACCCGGTTGATGGAGTACGTGGCCCCGAGGTCCACATCGATCCACTGCGGGTCGCTGAACACGCTGCTCCAACGGGTGCCCGACGCGCCGTCGAACGCGTTGGCCGCGACATACGCACCCTCGAAACTGGAAGCTCGGGCCGGCTTGCCCTGGGCCAGGTTGCCGGTGGACGGGTCCGGATCGGGGCCTGGGCCGCCGGGGTTGGTGGAGAGGGTGAACTCGTCGATGTCGAAGTACGGGCCGGTGCCCTTGAAGACCAGGAACAGGGTCCGGGTGCCGGTCGGTGCGGTGACCCCACCGGTGACCGTGGCGAAGGTGGCGTACCCGCCGGTGGGCGCCACGGTGGCCGAGCCGACCAGCGGCCCGGTGGGCGAATCGACCCGCAGTTCCAACGTGCCGCCGCCGCCGGCCGGGGCGCCGACCCGGGCGCTGAACGACTGGATGCCGTTCAGGTTGTAGGGGCGGAACGAGATCCAGTCGTTGTTGTCGACGTACCCGACGGCGGCCCCGCCGTGCCCGGCCGCTCCGGCGACGACCTGGACGCCGGACGAGTCACCGAAGTGCTCGGCCTGACGCACCCGCGGCTGCAGGACGGCCTGGGTGTGTGTGGTCAGCGCCGGTTGGCCGCCCCCGCCCAGGTCGGTGTATTCGGCGTCGATGATGCCGAAGATGTTCGCCGCGGTGTCGTGCTCACCGTCGGCCGAGGTCTGGATGACCCCGGTGCAGCCCTGCACGCTGCCGAGCTGGTGGCCGTGCGAGTCGTGCCCGAGGACATAGTTGACCTTCACCCGGGCACAGTTGATCGCGCCGTCCTGGGCGTCGGTGATGGTGACGGAGAACGGCACCGCGTCCCCGAAATTGAAGGTCTGCCCGTTCAACGGGGTGTTCACGGTGACGACCGGGGCGCTGTTGCCGACCGTGACGACCACGCTCGCGGTGGCTGCCTTGCCGGTGGTGTCCCGGACCGTGAGCGTCGGGCTGCGGGTCCCGTTGGTGGTGTACGTGAAACTCGGGTTCGCCGCGGTCGAGTCGGTGGTGCCGTTGTTGTCGAAGTCCCAGGCGTAGGTGAACGGTTCCCCGTCCGGGTCGAGGGTGCCGGCCGAGGAGAAGGCTACGGTCAGCGGGGCGGTGCCGCTGGTCGGAGTGGCCGAGACAACCGGGCGTGGCGCTCTGCCCGTGCGGGCGTACTCGATCCGGTAGAGCGCCGAGTTGGCGTCGCCGTTGAACCAGCCGGTGCCGTAGTCGAGCACGTAGAGCGCGCCGTCCGGCCCGAACTCCATGTCCATGACCTGGGTGCCGGTCCACGGGAACGGGTTGATCTTCAAGGGTTGGCCGGCCGAGTCGAGCTTGATGTTCTTGATCCAGCGGCGGCCGAACTCACCGGCGAAGTAGGTCCCGTCGTAGTACTCGGGGAACGCGACGGCGGAGGTGTTGTTCGGGTCGTACCGGTAGACCGGGCCGCCCATCGGGGACAGGCCGCCGCCGGTGAACTCCGGCGGTGAGCCGGACCCGCCGTACGGCAGCCACGCCGAGATGGCCGGCGGCAACTGGGTGATGCCGGTGTTGTTGGGCGAGTTGTTCACCGGCCCACCCGCGCAGTTGAACTTCGGCCCGGACGGGCCGGACGGGAAGGTGTAGTCGTTGTACGCGTCGTTGCGGGCGGTGCAGTACGGCCACCCGTAGAAGCCGGGCCGGTCGATCCGGGCGAACTCGACGTTGCCCGCCGGCCCCCGGTTCGGGTCGGCAGTGCCCGCGTCGGGGCCGTAGTCACCGAGGTAGACGATGCCGGTGGCCTTGTCCACGCTCATCCGGAACGGGTTGCGGAAGCCCATCGCGTAGACCTCCGGGCGGGTCCGCGCGGTGCCCGGGGCGAACATGTTGCCGGCCGGGATGGTGTAGCCCCCGGCGGCGCTCGGCTTGATCCGGAGCACCTTGCCACGCAGGTCGTTGCTGTTCGCCGAGGTGCGCTGCGCGTCGAAGGCCGGGTTGCGCCCGGCCCGCTCGTCGATCGGGGTGAAGCCGGCCGAGTCGAACGGGTTGGTGTCGTCACCGGTGGACAGGTAGAGGTTGCCGGCCGCGTCGAAGTCCATGTCACCGCCGACATGGCAGCACATGCCCCGGCTGGTCGGCACGTTCAGGATCAGCGTCTCGCTGCCCAGGTTGATGGTGTTGTCCGCGTTCACGGTGAACCGGGCCAGCCGGTTGACGCCATCCCAGACAGCGAACTCGGCCGGGGTGCCGGTCGCCGGGGCACCGCCACCGGGTGTGCTCAGCGGTGGGGCGTAGTACGCGTACACCCAGCGGTTGGTGGCGAAGTTCGGGTCCGCCTTGATGCCCTGCAGGCCCTCCTCGTCCCCGGTGTAGACCGGCAGGGTGGCGGCGATCTTGGTGTTGCCGGCGGCGTCGGTGTGCCGGATCACGCCGTTGCGGGAGGTGTGCAGCACGCCCCGGTCCGGCAGGACGGTGAGGCTCATCGGTTCGCCGGTCTCGGCGGCGCCCTTGGCCAGCTCGACCTGCTGGAAGCTGCTGTTGACGGTGCCGCCACAGTCGGCGCCGACCGCTCCGGACGCGGTCATGATGCCGCCGAGGAGGTGCTGACGGAAGTTCGCCTCGGTGAACGACGCGTCGGTGTGACCCAGGCCGGTGTACCAGGCCCGGCCGCCGGAGTAGTTCTGGCACCAGGAGATCGGGTGGTCGGCGCCCATGCTTCCGCCGGTGTAGGTGCTCTCGTCCAGGGTCGCCAGCACGTGCACGTTGCCCCGAGGGTTGGTGCGGTAGTTGTACAGCTCGTCGAACCGGCTCCACCGCTGCGGCAGCGTCGCGGTGGACGGGTGCACCTGATCGGCGACCTTGACGGTGACGGTCTGCTCGGCCGGGTGCGAGGCGAAGTACGCCCCGACCAGCCCGCCGTACCAGGGCCAGTCGTACTCGGTGTCGGACGCGGCGTGCACGCCCACGTACCCGCCGCCGCCGGTTATGTAGCGCTCGAACGCGGCCTGCTGCGCGGCGTTGAGCACGTCGCCGGTGGTGGACAGCCAGATCACCGCGGCGAACCGGTCCAGGTTGGCGTCGGTGAACTGGGCTGCGTCCTCGGTGGCCTCGACGGTGAAGCCGTTGGCGGCGCCGAGCTGCTGGATGGCGGCGATGCCCGGGGTGATGGATCCGTGCCGGAAGCCGGCGGTCTTGCTGAAGACCAGCACGGTGAACGGTGCGGCGCTGGCCGCGGGTGGCACGGCGACGATGCCGCCCGCCACGAGGATCGCGCTCAGCGCGACGCCGAGCCACGCTCTCAGGGATCTGCGCACGATAGTCCTTTCGCGGTGCGGGGACGGCGTGCGCCGATCACGCCTGGCGGTGGTGGGACGAGACATGCGAATGCATCGTTGCGTTCGGACGGTAGGTGCGTCAAGCACCGACACAGAATCTGTGAGAGCGTTATCTCCGCAGGTCAGAGGCGACCGTGGAGAGCGAGATCAGATAACGGTTTTCGGGCCACACGATCCGCCACTGGCGCACGTCAGCCTCAGCGACCGCCCGCGACCAGCTCGGCGATCATCCCCTCGCAGCTGCGGACGACGACCTGCGCCCCGCGCCGCTGCGCCAACGAAAGCAGGGGGTCCTCCGACCGGTCCCGCCATCGCCACTGCGCGTCAGCGGCGACTTCCCAGAGTCGCTGCGCGGTCGCCTCGTGCTCGACACCGAGCCGGGCGGCGAGGCCCACCCCGTTACCCCCGATGAGCCGCTGCGCCTCGGCGGCCAACTCGGCGTCGAACCCGAGCCGGGCGTTGCGCAGCGCCACCAGCAGGCGTAGCTCCCGGAACTCGTGTGCACCGGCGAGGATCCGTTCGACCGCGCCAACCAACTCGTCGGAACCCCGGGTGGGCTCGGCCCGCAGCAGCGTCTCCACCGCAGCCAACGCGGACCGGGCCTTGAGCGTGTCGCCGCGATCGATGAAACAGCGTGTCACCGACTCACGCAGCTCGGTGAGACCACTGCGCCGAATGAGCTCGGCAGAGAGCTTCACCCGGCTGTCGAAACCACTGCGCACCAAGGTGGCCGCCAGCCGGACACCGAAGACCCCAAACCGATCCAGCAGCGCGGCGCGCACCTCGGTCTCCAGCCGTACCGGCAGCTCACCAGCGAGGAAACGGTCGGCGGAGATCAGATGGGCGTCCAGCTCCGCCCGGGGCACCTGGGCCAGGGTCGCGAGCGCGGCGAAGTCCGACTCGCCGAGCATCCTGCCCGCCAGGCCGATCATCCCACTGCACGCCACCACGTTCACGCTGAGCGCACTCACCCGCGGATCGCGGTAGTGCCGGCGAGCGAGCTGGCGGGCAGTCAGCAGACCGTCGATCCGGCCTCCGCCGGTCTCATCGGCCCGGGACAACACCATGATCACGTTGATCGGGGCGGCCTGTCCGACCGCACTGTCCCGGCCGGACTCCAGCACCCGCAGATCGCTGTCGCGGGCATCGCGGGTCAGGTACAACACCGCGTCCGAGTCCCGCAGCACCCGCTCCAACACCGGCACCCGACCCTGCTCCACACTTCCGCCGACCGCCGGGGTGTCGATGAGCGTGACCTGCCGCAGCGCCCGCGTCGGCCACTGCACCACGATGTCGCGCACGTCCCCCGTGCCCCAGCCGAGATCCACCCGCAGCCCGGTTGCCGACTTGACCACCGTCAGCTCCTGCGGAGGTTGACCCGCCGGGTAGGCGGTCGCGCGCGGCTCAGCGCCGTCCTCATACCAGGTGAACGCGCCGTCTGCCCTCTCGACCGGTGCGACCTCCTCGCCCATCAGCGCGTTGACGACCGTCGACTTGCCGGAACGCCACGGGCCGGCGACCGCGATCCGCAGTGGTTGCTCCAACCGGGCAACCTGATGCCGCAACTGCCCGACGGCTCGGGCATTGTCCTGATAGAGATCGATGGCCTGGTGCAGCAAACCCCAGGCCGCCTCGTCCAGGCGCAGTCCCACGGTCATGCCTGCGGCTCCAACAGCAGCGGGGCCGAACGGGTGCCGGTCAACTGCTGAGCCTGCTCGTAGAGCGCCGCCAACCGGGTCATCTTCAGCCGGATCTCGCGCTGCCGCTGCTCGCGCACTGAAGCATCGGTGTCGGCCTCCTGCTTGGCACTCCGAAACGACTGGACAATAGCCTCCTGGAGCTCCTCGGTCAGCCCCGTGAAGTGGTCGCGCAGCATCCGCTGCACCTGCCGGGTGGCGTCTCGACAGTCACGGATCATCCGGACGAAGAAGTCGTCGACATGCCGCTGGATGGCCGTCTTGACGGTCGCCTGGCGGCGACGGAGCAACTGCTTACTCTCGTCGCGGATGCTCTTGCCGCCGAAGAGCGCCCCGATGCCCACCGAGACCGGGTTGATCATCGGCATTCCGGCCAGTGTGGTCGCCAGACCAAACATCAGCATGCCGCCGTACGAGCCCTTCATGCCGGTGAACAGCTTCTGGCCGGTGGTGAACCGGTCGATCGTCGGCCGTTGCAGCTCTGGCAGCCGCTCGCCGATATCGTCCGGCATCGTCATCGACCAGGGCGGCAGCACGTCGTAGCCGTACCGGTCGAAGTTGGCGGCCACCCGGCGGGCGATCCAGTCGCAGCGCTGGATCAGCCACTCGTGGTTGGCCTCCGCCGCCTCCACCAGGCTCCTCGCCAGCCAGTCCTCGAAGGTGTCCCAGGCGACCAACGGATCGGCGGTGTCGAACGCCTCGTCCACCGTGCGGAGAATCTGTCGGGTCCGGTCACGAAGGTCGTACTCGATGTCGGAGAGCAGATCGGCGATCTCGTCACTGAGGATGTTCTGCCACCGGGTGGAGCAGCGGCGCAGTTCGTCGACCTCGCGCTGCGCCGCATGCAGCCGGGAAATCGGCCCGGACTGCTCCTCGGCCTCCTGGGTCGCCAACTCGGCACGCAGCGGCGCGGCCAGTTGCTCCACCACCGTTCGAGCCACCGTCTGCACCGACGCCCGGGCCAGTTGGTCGGCCTTACCGGCAAGGTCCCGTTGCAGTCGGGCGATCAGCACGGGAAAACCGGACTCGGCGTTGAGGCCCCGGTCGTCGGCAGCGGCAGCGCGCAGCCGCAGCGTCGCCGAGACCGGGATCAGCGCCGCCGGGACGCCGGCTTCGGCCAGGTGCTGACGATTGCGCTCGGCGACCGCCCGCCAGTCCGCCACCAGATCGGTCTTGCTCTGCACCACCACCACGTTCGGGTGCGAGCGTATGACGTGCAGCAGCATGTTCAGCTCGGCGACCGACAGTTCCCGGGTGGAGTCGGAGACCAGCAACACAGTGTCCGCCCGGGCGGGGGCAGCGACCGAGGCGGCGCCGCCGATACCGGCGACCTCATCGGTGCCGGGAGTGTCCACAAGCACCAACCCGGCGCCGAGCAAGGCGCGAGGCACCCCGATCTCGACGTACGCCGGGCCGCCGCCCGGCCGACGCCCGATCATGCCGGCCACGCCCTCCGCGACCTGGTTGAGCGCCACCGGGGTCCGCTCGACGGTCACCGCGACCGCAGTGCCGGCTGGACGGCCGGGAGCCGGCGGCGGAGCCTGGGCCACCGCGACCGACGGGGCCTCGGCATGGTGCACCACGGTTGGTAGGACTGTCGTGCGCCCATCGCCGACCGGGCAGGCCGGCGCGTTGATGATCGCGTTGATCAGCTGACTCTTGCCCTGGTTCGGCTCACCGATGACCAGGACGCGCAGCGTCGGGTCCAGCAGTTGGGCGCGCTTCTGCCGGACCGTCTGGAGCAGGTCACCACGACCGTGTGCACTGCACGTACGGGCGATGTCGTCCAGCACGTCCAACCAGATCCCGGCCATCACCGCACCAAGTGTGCTGATTTCGGCTCAATTATCAAGAGGGGCCGGAGTTGGAACCGGAGAGGGCCGGATCGCCCGAGACGATCCGGCCCCCCGCTCCGACCGGAAATCCGGGTCAGAGCAGGCCGCCGGTGATACCCAGCAGCCCGTGATCGGCCGAGGCGTGCGAGTCGCCGCCGAGCACACCATCGGTGACCCCACCGGTCACGTCACCGACCGTGTCGGTGACACCGGGGAGGAGGCTGTCCACCTGGTGCGTCACGTCGCCCACCGTCGACGGCACGTCGAGCGGCGGGACCACGCCGCCGACGACACCGTCGCCGTGCCCGAGGCCCAGCCCGCCGAGGGTGTCGTCGACACCGAGGGAGCTGACGACCCCGCCGAGCTGACCGTGGGCGCCGGAGAGGACGCCGCCGGTCAGGTCGCCGCCGATCAGATTCGGGTCGGTGTCGCCGAGCAGGCCGGTCGGGTCACCGGCGGTGTCGGTGACGTCCCCGAGCACCGGGTCCGCGATCGCGTCCACCGGCTGCACCACATCGGCGTCGAGGGTGTGCGCCACGTCGGAGACACCGGCCAGGTCGGTGTCGAGGCCGTACGGACCGACGCCCAGGCCGATCCCCGGCAGCACGGTGACCCCGGCGGCAGCCGTCGCCGGGTCGACCGCGATGGCACCGAGAACGCCGGCCTTGACGTCCACACCGTAGGGAGAACTCGTGACGCTGATCTGGTGCGCCACGCTCTGCAACTGGCCCACCACGTCGGTGGTGTCGGTCACCAGCGGGTCCAGCCCGAGCTGCCCTGCGGACGCGGCGAACGGCGTGAGGCCCTGCCCCGGTGCGTAGTCGACGACCAACGGCACGACGTCCTGCACGTCCGCCGCGGTGATGTCGGTGAGCCCCGCCGCTCGCAGCGCACCCTCGGGGTCGAGGTCGAAGGCCGACCGGGCGTCGGGGTTGGTCAGCAGGTCGAGCACGAAGTCGTGGAGGGTCTGGTGCGAGTCCATGTGCCGGGTCTCCTCGGATGTGGCGTCGGCGAGTGTCGTACGTCGACAGTGACGCTATTGCCGGGCACACCCCCGGGCATCGGGGCTCAGCCCGCATCCGGCCCGGTTGAACTAGGGGCACCGCCACCTCGTACGTTAGGGGGAGAGGGGGAAACCATACCGGCGAGATTAGGGTCCCGACCAGGGACTGATCTCTGGTACGAACGTAGGAGCCCGCGGGGTTCGCCGGGGGTGGGTCGTCGGGCAGCACCGACGCCATCGCCACCGACCGGCCGACCCACGGGGAGAGAAGAGACGATGCCGTACGTCCTGGGGATAGACATCGGTTGCACCAACACGGCCGCCGCGGTCGCACGGCGACACGGCGCGACCTGGACGCGTCCCGAGGCCGTCCCGCTGCACGTCAACTCAGCTCTCGTACCGTCGGTGCTGTCCCTGTCGGAGGACGGCTCGTTGCACGTCGGCGAGCCCGCAACCGACGACGGCAGCCGCACCACGCGGGACTTCGTCCACCGGATCGGTGACGACGTGCCCCTGCTGCTCGGCGGCGAAGCCTGCGCGCCGCAGACGCTGACCGCCGAGCTGGCGGCGTGGGTGGTGGATCGGGTCCACGCCCTGGAGGGCGGTGCCGCCGAGGCGATCGTGCTGAGCCACCCGGCGGGGTGGCGCCCCTACCGGCGAGAGGTGCTGCACCGGGCACTGTCGGGCTTCGGCCTACGTCACGTGACGTTGCTGCCCCGCACGGTCACGGTGGCCGAGAGCCACGCAGCCCGTGGGTTCGCGGGCAGCATGGCCGTCGTCTACGCCCTGGGGGGCAACAGCTTCGAGGCGGCCCTGGTGCGTCGCACCCCGCGCGGCACGTACGAGACGTTCGGCACCCCCCAGGGTCTCGACGCGATCGGCGGCGTCGACTTCGACGAGGCGCTGGCCGAGTACGCCCGTACGACACTGTCCCGAGAGTTGGCCACCACCGCACGGCGCGGCACCCAGGCCGCGTTACGCGGGCTGCGCGCGGAGTGTGACCGGGTCAAGCGGGCGCTGACCGTCGAGCTGACGGCCGACGTGGTGCTGACCCTGCCGAACGGCCCGGCACGCATACCGGTGACCCGGGCGCAATTCGAGCACATGATCCGCCCGACGGTGCAGGCCACCATCGACCTCCTGCTTCGGGCCGTGCAGAGTGCCGACCTGACGCCGGCGCAGCTCGACGGCGTCCTACTGGCGGGCGGCTCGACCCGCATTCCGCTCGTCACCGAGCTGATCAGCGCGGCCCTTCCGGTGCCCGTCGAGGTAGAACCAGACTCGCAACTGACCGCAGCGACCGGGGCGGCGATGGCCGCCTGCCAGGTGGTGTCGCCGCGCCCTCGCCAGCCGGCACCGGTCCGCGACCCGGCCCCGGTGAGCGGCACCGGCCGGGCCACCGTCCCGGCACCGCGCCGCCCCCACCACGACACCACCGTCCCGGGTGATCCGCCACCGCGGCCACCGGTCCGGGTCCTCCCACTGGAACTGCCGAAGCCGTCCCGCCTGGTGCTGGCCCGCAGCCGGGGACGCGAAGGATGACTTCAATGATCATGCATGGCATCGCCGAATCGGGGCTGACGCTCGACAAGGGGCTGCAAGCCCTGCTGGACGCGGTCAGGCAGGACCCGACCGGCCCCCTCAGTGTCGGCATCGCCGGCCCAGGCGGTCACGGAAAGACCGCACTGCTCGCGGAGCTGGCGCGGGTCCATCAGCGGGCCGGGATCACCGTACGCACGGCCGCTCCAGAGCCTGACGAACCGCTCGACCCCGACGTGTTGGTGCTGGTCGACGACGCGCACCTACTCGACGACGCACGGATCGGGGTGCTCCTGCGTATGGTCGCCACCCGTCGGCACCGGCTGGTGGTCGCCCATCGGCCGTGGCCCCGGTCAGCGGCGCTCAGCGAACTGGTCGACACCCTACGGCGCGACGGGCAGGCCGTGCTGCTCACACCTTTCACCCGGGAGCAGACCGCCGCCTACCTCGCCGCCACGCCAGAGCTGGGCCGCCACCAGGACCTGGTCGACTTCATACACGCACAGACCGCCGGCGTACCCCGGGACGTGGAACGGCTGACCCGCGGCCTGGCCGGCGCGGAGACCCGGACCGGCCCGGTGGTCAACCCACCCCGGTCGGTCGTCGGAGAGTTCGGGCCGGACCTGGACGTCCAGCCCGCCGCCGTACGACGGCTGCTGCTCGCCGTCGCGGCGGGCGGACCGCTGCCGGTGAGCATGCTCGGCGCACTCCTGAGCCGGGAGCCTGCGGCGGTGGACGAACTGATCGCCACCACCCGGGCGGCCGGGCTGATCGGCGCCGACGGCCGGCTCGCGCCGATCGTCCGGCGGGCCGTCACGACACTCGGCGCCGCCACCGAACGGACTGCGGTCTGGCGTCGGCTCACCGAGTTGCAGCTCGCTCGGGGCGGCGCGGTGCTGCCGCTGGTCCGCTCCCTGCTCGCGGTCGGCGCGCTCGGCGACTGCCCGGCCTCGACCCTGGCAGCCGCAGCGGGTGAGGCGCTGGCCGACGAGCCGGCGTTCGCCGCCGAACTGTTCGCGGCCGCCACCGCGGCCGGACGACCCGCTAGCGCCCAGCAGGCGCACGCCGCCGCGCTCGCCGGCAACCTCGACGACGCCCTGCGGCTGGCGGACCGACTGCTGGCCACGGCCGCTCCGACCGACCGCTCCGAGGCGGCAGTGGTGGCGGCGACCGCCCTGGCGCACCGCGGCCACGTCGGTCGCAGCGTGGAGCTGTACCGGTGGTCGGGCACCGCCTCGGCGGCGGCCTTCGCCATCGTCGGTCAGCTCGCCACCGGCGACCTGAGCACCACCGCCGAGCCGCCGACAGGTGACCCCACGGGCGAACCACCAACCTTGCACGCCAGCGCCGCCCGGCTGATGGCCAACGGGGTACGCGAGAGCGTGAGCGGCCCGCCGACCGCCGCGCTCTCCGCGCTCGTGCAGGCCGCCGCGCTGCTGGAGCCGGACGGGCGGGCGGCGCTCCTACCGGACAGCCCGGCGGCGCTCGCCGCGTTGACGGCGGTGCACTGCGGTGAGCTGGAGATCGCCGAGCGGGTGCTGCATCGGGCCCTGGGTGCCGGTGTCGGTGGCCCGCTGATGGCTCGCCGTCACCGACTGTTGCAGGCCTGGATCCTGATGGTCCGGGGCGAGACGCACGCCGCGACCGACCGGCTCGCGGCGGTGACGCTCGACGGGCGGCAGTTGGAGTCACGCGATCTGCTCTTCGCCGCCGCGATCCGGATGGGCATCGGCCGGCGCAACAGTGACCTCGGGGCGCTCAAGCGTGGCTGGGGGCAGGCGCTGGAGGCGGTGGTCCGGCACCCCGTCGACCTGTTCACGCTCCTGCCGCTGGGTGAGCTGGCCATCGCGGGCGCCCGGCTCGGTGATCTGGCCCGACTCGAGCCGTACCTGCGGCAGGGGCGTGCGCTGCTCGGCCGGCTCGGCAACCCGCCACTATGGAGTGTCCCGCTGCACTGGAGTGGCTTGCACGCCGCGATCCTCACCGGTGAACCGGCCCTCGCCGACGAACACGTCGCCGCGCTGCTCGCCGTAGCGGGCCACAGCCGTTACGCCGCCGTGGTCGCCGCCGCCGGGGAGAGCTGGGTGGAGGTGCTCCGGGGCGTCGTCGACCCGGCCCGGGTGGAGGCCGCCGCCCGAGGGCTGCACGACACCGGGTTGTGCTGGGACGGCGCTCGCCTCGCCGGCCAGGCCGCGATCCGTACCCCGGACCGGCGGGCGATGACCACCCTGCTGGAGTGCGCCCGAGCCTTGCAGGGGCGACCGCCCGGCGGTCCCGGCAGGCAGACACCGACGACCGCCGAGAGCACGGCACGGGCCACCGGCCCGACCCAGCAGGGGCTCAGCGACCGCGAGTACGAGGTTGCCGAGTTGGTGCTGGCCGGGTTGACCTACCGGGAGATCGGCGACCGGCTCTTCATCTCGGCGAAGACCGTGGAACACCACGTGGCGCGGATGCGCAACCGGCTGAACTGCGCCAACCGCACGGAGTTGCTGGCTCTGCTGCGCACCCTCGTCGCCGACCGGGCCAACGACACGGCCGGGCAGCCGTGGCCGCAGCGGGTGACCCAATGAGGTGCCCACGCCGCGGACGCCACCGCACCGAGCGGAGCGGGACGTGACGCGAAACGAGGTCCGGCTGATCCGGACCAGGCTGGCCGTGCTCGCGGCCGTTCTGATCACGCTCTGGTCGTACGCGGCCTACGTGACCGGCCAGGACGCCGCCGACCTGCTGCGTGTGCGGGCCCTGGCGGACACCCTGGGCCAACCGATCGACCGCCTGATCCTGAGCCTGCAGACCGAGCGCCGGGTCACTGCCGAAACGATCGCCGGAGCCGCCTCTACGGCGACCCCGCTGGTCGGGGCACGCGAGGACACCGACCGGGCCGCTGCCGAGGTCCGCGAGTTCACCGAGGGCTTCGACCTGCGGCTGGTCAGCGCCGGCGAGGTCCGCGACCGGGCCGGCGAGCTGGTCCGACGGCTCGACGGCCTGGGCACCCTCCGGTCCCAGGTTGACGCCAGGGGGCTTGACCAGGCCGACGCGGTCGACGGGTACGACCAGGTCATCGACGTCGCCTTCTGGGTGTACGGCCCAGAGTGGGGCGGGTACGAGAGCGCGTTGGCTGCCGAGACCCGCGCGGTGATCGCGCTGGCCCACGCGCGGGAGTTGCTCGCCCGGGAGGACACCCTGGTCAGCACGGCCCTGACCAGTGATCGGCTCGGCGTCGACGATCAGAGCCGACTGGCCGAACGGGTCAGCAACCAGCGGTTCGCGCGCACCGAGGCGGCAGCCGAGTTGCCCGTCGACGGCCAGGCCGAGCACCAGCGGATAGCGACCGGCCCGGAGTTCGCGGGCCTGCTCGTCCTGGAGGACAGCCTGCTCCGGGCGGACACCGGCAACGCCCTTGCCGAGATCACCGTCCAGGGCTGGCGGGCCGCGGCGGACGCCGCCCTCGGCGCACTGCAGACACTGGTGACGACCACCGCCCGCAGCAGCGTCGAGCGGGCCACGCCGGGCGCCGCCGTGATCGTCGCGCGTACCGGCGCCGTGTTGGGGCTGGGCCTCATCGTCGTACTCGTGCTCCTGTTGAGTTGGGCAGGCACCGTCCGACGCCTGACCGACGCCTTGACCAGGCCGGACGTCGACTCCCCGACCCCGACCCCAGCCCCGGATGCCCCGGCGACTCCCGGCGGCGGCCCGGAGCTGTTCCTGCGGCTCACCCGACGCAACCAGGTCCTGCTGCGCGACCAGCTCAGCCTGCTGGACGGGATGCAGCGCCGGGAGCGGTCCGACGAGGAGATCAGCGAGCTGTTCCAGCTCGACCACCTCACCACCCGAATCCGACGCAACGTGGAGAAGCTGATCGCCCTCGCCGGTGCGACGCCCGCCCGCCGCTGGCGGCGCCCGGTCCCGCTGCTCGACGTCGCACGCGGTGCGGCCGCAGAGGTGCCGGACTACCACCGGGTGCTGATCGCCCCGCACTGGCCATGGTCGCTCGCGGGCCCCGCCGTGACGGACGTGATCCACCTGCTGGCTGAGCTGATCGAGAACGCCCTCGCCTTCTCGGCGGCAGAGACCACCGTCCGCGTCACCGGGGAGCACCGACCGCAGGGGTGCGCCGTCCTGGTCATCGACGATGGGCCCGGCCTGGACGCGTCCGGGCTGGTCGAGGCAAACCACCTGCTCAGCAACCCGCCACCGGACGGCCCGCCGACTGGCCCCGCGGGTTTGTACACCGCTGCCGTACTTGCCAACCGTTGCGGCGCCCACGTCTCGCTGCGTCCGAGCCAGCGCGGTGGGACGGCCGCGATCGTGCTCCTCCCGGCCCGGCTGGTCACGGCGAGTGACACCGGCCGTGGACCGGCCACCGCACCGACAGGCACCCCGTACCCGCCGGCCCGCGACGGCGCCGACCTGCCTGACCCGAGCGGCGAGGGCGAGCTGCCGACACGGGTCCGGCACACCGGGCCGACCGGCCCCGAACGTGGCAGGACCGGCCTCGACACGGTCGAGATACCGATCGCGAGAACAGCGAGGAGACACCGATGACGTCTGCAGTGGTCACCGACGACGGCCTGACCGGCGCGCTGGACCGCCTGGTCGACCGCGTGCACGGCGCGGAATTCGCGGTCGTGCTCTCCCCTGACGGGCTGCCCATCGGCGGTTCCCGGCAGGTGGAGGCGAAGCTGGCCGAGCAGATTTCCGGCGTCGTCGCCGGCCTGATCGCGTTGGGATTGGCCGCCACCCGGACCTGCGATTCGGGCCGCCTTCGCCAGGTCGTGGTGCAGATGTCCCGCGCGTTCCTGTTCATCGCCACCATCCCGAACGGCACCATCCTCACCGTGCGGATCGCCGGTGACGACATCGAGGTCGGCGACATGGCGTACGAGGTCGCGCTCTTCGTGGGGCAGGCGGAGCGGCATCTGCCGATCAGTTTGGGACCGGCCTCGTCGGCGACGATCGGGGACACTGGTGCTCACCAGCGGCACCGCTGACGAGGCGTGGTACGACGACGACGCGGGCCCCGTCGCCCGGCCTTATACGATGACCGGTGGGCGCACCGCGCCCGCGCGCGGTCGATTCGACCTGATCTCACTGGTCGTCGCCCGGCGGGCGGTCACACCTTCGACACCGCTCTTCCCTGAACAGGCGCGGATCGTCGAGCTGTGTCACCATCCAGTGTCGGTGGCTGAGGTCGGCGCCGAGCTGGACCTTCCACTGGGGACCGTTCGTGTGCTGCTCGGCGACCTGCTCGCGGCCGGCCTGATCGAGACGCATGACCCGCCAATGCTGTCGGAGCTGCCGGCCGAGGATCTGCTCGAGGCGATCCTCGTCGGGCTTCGCGCCCTGTGACAGGACAGGTGCCATCCGCCACCCAGACCGATCGCGGGCTGGCTTCCGGCGACGAACTGAAGGAGACACAAGCAGTGCCGGCAACACCACCCCAGCCACGCCGTACCGTGGCGATCATCCTGCTGGACCGGATCGTGGCCCTGATCACGGCCGTCCGGCGGGTGCTCACCGGTCGGGACGACGTCTCGCGGGCCACCTGGGTGGCTTTGATCTCGGCGCTCGGGGTGCTGATCGCCACGGCCGTCTCCGTCGTCGGGGTGCTGCGTACGCCGGAGAAGATGACGCCGGTGACTCTCGACCCGCCACCATCCGTCGAGCAGGTAGGCACCCCGCCGGCCGGCACTCCTCGGGCGCAGGCGCGACCGGCGGCCACCAGCCCGGCCGTGGCCGCTCCCCCGCCAACCGCGTCGGCCACCGCAATCCCACCGACCGCCGGTGCGTCGACCAGGCCCACACCAACCGGATCGACGGCACCACCCACACCAGCCCCCCTGAACGCCACCTTCGCCATCGCGGACAAGGCCCTGCTCAGCTATGGCGCGGCCGTGACGATCAACAACCCCGGGCCGGTGTCGGTGCCGCGGTGGACATTGACGCTCACCCTGCCCCGTGAGTCTCTGCGCGTCAGCGCGGTCGAAGGCGCCCAGGCCAGCCGCGACGGTGAGGTGTGGACGTTCGTGCCAGACGAAGGCGCCGCCGGGGTGCCCGGCAGCGCTTCGGTCCGGGTGACGTTCCGGGTCAACGGCTCACCTGCTGGCTCTGCCCCCGAGGCGTGCACCATCGACGGTGCCGCCTGCACCGGTCTGCCGAACTGATCGGTCCGCGCAGACCAGCGCATCGCAAACGTCCTCAGTGGACGATGATGGGCGGCGTGGTCGGCTCACTCTGCTGTGCGACGGCCGGCAGCGCCGGTGCCAACGCCACCAGCATGCACAGGCCGCCGATGGGAAGCAGGTCGAGAGTGACCACCGGCAGGACGATGCCGACGAGCAGCAGCGGCGCGCTCCACCACGGCAGCCGCCGTTTGGCCGCAAGCATGCCCGCGAGGACGACCAGGCCGAGGAAGAAGAGCTGGGGTACGACGTCGTAGAAGGCCACCTCGACACCGGGAATGTCCTTGAAGTCCGCGCTGAGCGCCGACATCTCCGCCCGGTCGGCGGCCAGGAGCCCTTCCACGATGTCGGCGCCGAACTGCACCATCGTCGCGGCGAGCCCGATCAACGTGAGGGCCACCACCCCACTGCGCCACGGGCTGCGGGGCAGCAGGCGGGACAGTGCGAGCACGGCCGGAACGAAGAACACCATGCCGGCGAGGCCGAGCAGGTGTGCGGCCTGCCAGTCGAACCCCGGGCCGTACACCTCATCGGATTTTCCCCACAGACGCACGAGGCCGTAGGCCGCGATGCCGACCGGCCCGGCGATTACACAGATTGCAGCGCGTTTCATGCCAGCCATCATCTGGCCGCTGGCGCCACCGGACCTCCGGGTACGTCCCCTGCTTGGCCCTGGAATCCGACTCAGGTCTTCCACCCAGCAACCCTTAGTGCCTGGCACTGTCTCGCAGCTCAGGTGATCGGCCGGGGTTCGCCTCGGGCACGCCAGGGTGGTTGAGCGGCGGCACAGCCAGGTGGCGGCCATCGCTCATGCTGGGGTGGTGATTCGTTTCGTGCTCAATGTGCTCTGGCTCATCTTCGGTGGCGGCCTCGTGCTGGCGGTCGGCTACGGCGTCGCCGCGCTGATCTGCTTCATTCTGGTCGTCACCATTCCGTTCGGCGTCGCGTCGCTGCGCCTCGCCGTCTACTCGCTGTGGCCCTTCGGCCGAACGCTGGTGCCGAAGCCTGGCGCGGGTGTCGCGTCCGGGGTGGCGAACCTGCTCTGGGTGGTGCTCGCGGGCTGGTGGCTGGCGCTGTCCCACATCGTCGCCGGCATCGCCCTCTGCGTCACGATCATCGGAATCCCGTTCGGCATCGCCAACTTCAAGCTCGTCCCGGCCGCGTTCTGGCCGCTCGGCCGCGAGGTCGTCGACACGCCGTGACCCGGTCCGGCGTGTAGTTGCCGGTCAAGGCGATCGGCGGGCACTCGTGATCGTTGGCCGCTCAGAAGTAGTCCGACCGGCGCGTCGCACTGCTGAGCAGCCAACGATCAACGGGCCGGGGCAGATTTGGTGGCCAGGTGCTCGCAGAAGTGGCGAGCCAGTGGGCCAAGAGATGCGGATCGGGAACACACGACCCCTTCCACTCCTAACATATAGCGCATTGGGGGGCTTGCGGCAAGGCCCGGGTCGTGCCGCAAAATCGTCGGCCGAGCCCAGAATCTGCCGAAATGGAAGTCGTGAATTGAGTTCCTCACCCATTTCCGTGTTCGACCTTCCCGATCGACTCTCCCCCAAGGCCGACCCGATCCTGATCAGCCACGACGAGCAGCACTTCACGGCCATGGCGGAAAGTCTCGAGCAGTTGCACGCCGAGCTGTCCGAACGCCTCGACGCCGAGCGCAAGGCCCCTGGCGGCAAAGGCCGGCAGGCGGTGGACCGGGACATGGAGGTCCGCCGGCTGACCGGTCGCCTGCGTGCGCTGAGTCGCTACGGTCTCGACCTGTGTCTCGGACACATGGTCGGCACGGACAACCCCGAGCCCGTGTACGTCGGTCGACGCGGCCTCACGGACAGCACGGGTCGACGGCTGCTACTCGACTGGCGTTCTCCCGCGGCCGAGCCGTTCTTCGGCGCGACCCACGCCAACCCGATGGGTCTGGCCAGCCGCCGCCGATACCGCTGGGCCCGTGGCCGCATCAGCGACTACTGGGACGAGGTGTTCACCCCGGACGGGTTCGTGGGGCACGCCGTCGCGCTCGACGACCAGTCCGCGTTCATCGCCAGCCTGGGCAGCGCCCGGTCGACCCGAATGCGAGACGTGCTCAGCACGATCCAGGCCGACCAGGACGCGATCATCCGCGCCGGATCGGCCGGCGCGCTCGTCGTCGACGGCGGTCCAGGCACGGGCAAGACCGTCGTCGCACTGCACCGCACCGCCTATCTGCTCTACTCCGATCCTCGCCTCAGTCAGCGCCGGGGTGGTGTGCTCTTCGTCGGGCCGCACCAGCCCTACCTGGCCTACGTCGCCGACGTCCTTCCCAGCCTCGGAGAGGAGGACGTCCAGACGTGCACCCTGCGCGACCTCGTTCCCGAGGGCGCCGCGGCAACCATCGAGACCGACCCGGACGTGGCCCGGCTGAAGGCCTCCGCCGACCTGGTCAAGGCGATCGACGCGGCGGTCCGGTTCTACGAGGAACCACCGGTCAAACCCATGACGGTCACGACCGACGAGTCCGACATCTGGCTGAGTGCCGACGACTGGGCCAACGCGTTCCAGGCACCGGGGCCCGGCACACCGCACAACGAGGCGCGTGACGAGATCTGGGCGGAGTTGCTCACGATCCTCGTCGACAAGTCCGGCGGCGATGAGTCCGATGACCTGCTCCGCAGGTCGCTGCTGCGCAACAGGGAGCTGCGGACGACCTTCAACCGCGCCTGGCCGATGCTCGACGCGGCCGACCTCGTCGGGGACCTGTGGTCGGTGCCCGCGTACCTGCGCAAGTGTGCTCCCTGGCTCGGCGCCGAAGAGGTGCGCAAGCTACAGCGCGACGACGCCCAGGAATGGACCGTGTCCGACCTGCCGCTCCTGGACGCGGCACGGCAGCGGCTCGGCGACGCGGAAGGGCCGGGGCGCAGGCGGCAGCGCGATCCCGCTGCCGCCATCGAGCGCGAGCACATGGCCAGGGTCGTCGACGAGTTGATCGCCGCCGACGCCTACGACGACGGTGAAGGCCTGCTGACGATGTTGCGCCAGCCCGATCTGCGGGACGCCCTGGTGGACGACTCGGGACTGCCTGGCGCCGACGTGGACCTGCTCGCCGGCCCGTTCGCGCACATCGTCGTCGACGAGGCTCAGGAACTGACCGACGCCCAGTGGCAGATGTTGCTGGCGCGCTGCCCGTCACGCAGCTTCACCATCGTCGGGGACCGCGCCCAGGCCCGGCACGGGTTCACGGAGTCGTGGCAGGAACGCCTTGAGCGGGTCGGGCTCGACCGGATCAGCCTGGCCTCCCTGAGCATCAACTACCGGACGCCGGCAGAGGTCATGGCGGAAGCCGAGCCCGTCATCCGGGCCGTGCTCCCGGACGCCAACGTGCCGACCTCGATCCGCAGCAACGGGGTCGCCGTCGTGCACGGAGCGGTTTCCGACCTGGGCTCGATCCTCCGCACCTGGCTCGCCGCGCACGCCGACGGGATCGCCTGCGTGATCGGCGATCCGACGTTCCCACCGACGTCCCGCGTCCGGTCGCTGAGCCCGGAGCAGGCCAAGGGGCTTGAGTTCGACCTGGTCGTCCTCATCGACCCGGAAGCCTTTGGCGAGGGCATCGAAGGGGCCGTCGACCGCTACGTCGCCATGACCCGAGCGACCCAGCAACTTGTCATCCTGACGAGTTGCTGAGCGCGCTCAGCGATCCGAGCAACCTGCTGTGGTCAACTACCGAGCGTGACGTGGAGGATCCTCTCGTTGCTGTTGTTCGGGGTGCTGTCCTTGTCACCGGTGGTGGTGGTGGTCAACCAGAGCCCTCCATCGGGAGCCGGCTCCACCGTCCGCAGCCGGCCGTACGTGCCGTTGAAGTACGTCTGCACGTTCGTCAGGCTGCTGCCGCTGATGGTCGCGCGATACATCCGAGCGCCCCGCGTGCAGGCCACGTAGAGCGCGTCCCGAACGATGGTGATGCCGGAGCAGGACCCTTCCGCCGTCGGATAGGTCCGCGCCGGGGCGATGAACCCCGCGGTACCGCAGGTGCCGCTGGTGCCTTCGCACGCCGGCCATCCGTAGTTGCCACCCCGGGTGATCAGGTTGGTCTCATCCATGATCGAGTTGCCGAACTCCTGCTCCCACAGCCGGCCCTGCGAGTCGAACGCCAGCCCCTGCGGGTTGCGGTGGCCGTAGCTCCACACGTAGTTGCCGAACGGGTTGTCCGAGGGGACGGTGCCATCCGGGTTGAGACGCAGAATCTTGCCCTCGAGGCTCGACCGGTCCTGCGCGTAGGCGCCGTTCTGCGCATCGCCCGTGCTGGCGTACAACTTGCCGTCCGGGCCGAACCGCAGACGACCACCGTCGTGGTACTTGTTGCGCCGAATCCCGCTCAGCAGGACCTGCTCGCTGGCGGTGTTGAGTCGACCGTTCTCCAACCTGATCCGGACGATCCGGTTGTCACTGGGCGAGGTGTGCATGATGTACAGCCAACGGTCGCTGGCGTAACTGGGCGAGATAGCGAGCCCCAGCAGGCCTCCCTCACCCTCGGTGCTCTGGACGTTCGGCACCGTGCCCACGTTGGTCTTGGCCCCGGTGGTGGGGTTGAGCTGGATGATGTCGTGCGCGTCGCGGCGGTTGTAGAGGACGTTGCCGTCCGGCAACGTCACCAGCCCCCACGGGATGTCGGTGTCCGTGGTGACCTGCCGCACCCCGCACACCGGGTTGCCACACGCAGCGCCGGTGGTCACCGTCGTGGTGCCGCTGCGCGACGAGGCATTGTCCTGCGCGTCCCGGGCCACCACGTAGTACTGGTAGGCGGTGTTCGCGGCCAGCCCACTGTCGGTGAAGGTGGTCGCCGGCGGCGCGCCGGTCACCGTGCCGACCTTCACGCCACCGCGGAAGATGTCGTACGCCCGCACTCCGACGTTGTCGGTCGACGCGGTCCAGCGCAGTGTCACGGTGGTGCCCGACGCGGTGCCGGTGAGCTGTTGCGGCGCTGTCGGTGCTTGGGTGTCGGCCTGGCAGGGCGGTGGTGTGATCGACACGGTGGTGCTGGCCTGGGACACGTTGCCGGCGGCATCGCGCGCGTTGACGTACAGGCCCCAGGTCGCTCCGGCGACGACCGTGAGGCTGGTGGACAGCGTCGAGCCGCTCACCGACTTCATCAACTGACCGTCGTGGTAGACGTCGTAGAAGGCCACCCCGACGTTGTCCGTCGAGGCGTTCCACGCGAAGGTCACGGAGGTGCAGGTCAGGCCACTCACCCGCGGGCTGCCCGGCGCCGTGGGCGACTGACTGTCGGCGCTGCCCAGGGCTGTCGTCCACCGCTGGTTGCTCTGCCCGTTGCAGGTCCAGAGGCCGACGGTGGTGCTGTTGGCGGTGCCGGCGCCGGTCACGTCCAGGCACAGGCCGGACTGGACGCCGACGATGGTCCCGTTGGTGTTGATCCGCCAGCGCTGGTTGGCACCACCGTTGCAGCCGTTGATCTGCAGGGCGGCCGGCGCGGTGGTGTCCTGGCCGACCACGTCGAGACACATCGTGTCGTCGTACACCCGCAACTCGCCCGTCGAGGTGAGGCTCCACGCCTGGTTGGCCTGACCGTTGCAGTCGTAGATGTTGATGCCGGCGCCGGCGGTCCTGGAGTTGCCGACCACATCCAGGCAACGACCCGACGCCACGCCGACCACGGTCGAGGGAGCCGCCGCCGATGCCGGCACGCCGACCGCCACGGTCAGCAGCGTCACCGCTGCCATCGCCGCCGGCAGCAGCCGCCATCGCGGGTGATGTGGGGTGGTCCGCGCAAAGACTGGCATCGGTCCTCCAGGGTCAGGGTGTTGACCGGCCCGACCCGGCGCCGGACGACCGAGCGCCCGACCAAGTCGAACAAAGGGCATCGATAATCAAAGATGCAAAGCCGGCCCATGTCAAACGATGTCCCTCGATCGGGGACAAACCCGGAGATCGAAGCGATGTCCGAAAGGGCACGTCACCAGGCCCGGCAGATCCCCTCGCACGCTGCGCTCGGACGCCTCGACGGCCGCGCGACTATTAGTACCTTTCCCAGTTTCCGCTGCCGTCGGCCTTGCGCCACCGACGGTCTTCGGTGCTGCCGTCGAGCTTGCGGACGGTGGCCTCCACGTGCTCGCCCACCACCTGGTACGAAATGAACGTCATGACCCGGTTTCCGGACGAGCTGGAGTCGTCTCCCTTGATGACCGGCCACGCGTGCCGGCCGCTGCCGTTGTCCGAGAGCTGGACCGGCACGAGCGCCTGCCGCCGAGCCGCGCCCGGGTTGCCCAGCTCGACCAAAACGAGCGCGTCCTCGGTCGACGGCGCATTCGCCGGCTCCTCGACGATGAACTCGGCGTACACCGGCTGTGCACCGTCCGGCAGGATCCTGCAGGGCACGTCGAAGCCGTTGGACCCGTTGCGGAACGCCACCGAGCCGTCGGACTCACCGCAGAAGCTCAGTTTGCCGATGACCGCGTTGGCCCAGTCGGTCTGCCTGATCTCGCTCGCCTGAGCGCCCGACCCGGAGGTGCGGGTGGCCGGAGCACTCGGACCGGAACTGCCGGTCGCCGAAGCGCTCGGTGCGGAAGGACTGGACAGGCCCGCACTGCCGGACGAAGAGCCCGAGGCTGCCGCATCGTCACCGAGATTGTCGGCTGACGACGTGCAACCGGTGGCGACGGTAAGGCCGAGCACCACGCCGAGGAGCAGCTCGTTGCGCATGGGCAGTCCTTTCGCTGCGGGGCTGTGACATCGTTGGATGCCCCGGTACCCGCATCGACAGGTGCCAAAACGAGGCGGCAAGACGGCAGCCGCCTGCTGATCGAGCCGGGCCCGTCGTCCGACTCCCCTGCCCTCGACGACCGACCGAGGTCTCGACCGACCGGCGCTGCCACGCACCCGGGTCAGTGGTTCCACTCCTTGGCGAGCAGCTCGTACGAGGTGACCCGGTCGACGTGCCCGTGAGTGATGGTGGTGACCAGCAGCTCGTCGGCGGTGGTGACGTCCTGCAGCGTGCGCAGCCGGTCGACGACCGTGCCGGGCGATCCGACGAACTGCGTGTCCACCCGGTCGGCGACGAGGTCGCGATCATCGTCGGTCCAGCGCAGCGCGGCGGCCTGCTCCGGGCTCGGGAACGGGATCGCACCGTCGCCACTGCGGATGCTGCGCACCCACGGGCCGTACGGTGCGGCCAGGCGGCGTGCCGCGTCGTTGGTCTCAGCCACAACCACGTCGGCGGAGACCACCACGTACGGCTCGGCGAGCGCGGCCGACGGCTGGAACGCGGCGCGGTAGGCGGCGACCGCGTCAAGGACCGACGAGGGGCTGACGTGGTAGTTGGCGGCGAAGGGCAGGCCCAACGCGCCGGCCAGTTTGGCGCTCTCCCCGCCGCTGCTGCCGAGCAGCCACACCTGGAGGTCGGTGCCCTCGCCCGGCACGGCGTGCGCGTCCAGACCGTCGGCGTCGGTGTAGTCGCCGCGCAACAGAGCCAGGACGTCGGCTACCTGTTCGGCGAAAGGCGGTGGTTGCGCGCCAGGTTGGTGCAGCAGAGCGCTGCTCAGGGCGAAACGTGGTGAGGCGAGCACGCTGGCGTAGGAGAACGGCGGCGGAATGAGCAGTCCGTCGACCACCTGGGCCTCGACCGGCGGTGGCGTGGGCGCGGCGATGTCCCGGGCCGCCTCGACTTCCCGGGCCACCTCGACGCGCCGCTGACCGGAGCGACCGAGCCCGAGGTCGATGCGGCCCGGGTGCAGTGCGGCGAGGGTGCCGAACTCCTCGACCACCGACAGCGCGGTGCGATGGCCGACCTGGACGGCTCCCGAGCCGACGCGGATCACGCTGGTGGCCGCGGCGACCTGCCCGATGAGCACGGCCGGCGCCGAACTGGCGACGCCTGCGGCGAGGTGATGTTCGGCCAGCCAGTAACGGTGGTAGCCGGACTGCTCCGCCCGGCGGGCGAGGTCGACGGTGTTGCGCAGGGCGTCGGTTACGGTGCCGCCCGCGGGCACCGGCGCGAGGTCGAGTATGGACAGTGGAGTTGATGACATCGTGGTCCCCGATTCTGGTCAGACGGCCGCGGCGACAGTCACCGGCGGAAGGAAGGGACGGCTGGGGATGCTCCGGCGCAGCACCGGGGCCACCTCGCTCTGAAACAGCTCCAGGCTTTTCCGATGCTGTTTGTCGGTCAGGCCGTCGTGGTCGGCCTGAAGGTGGATGACCTCGTGGCCGAACTGCTCGTGATAGCGCAGCACCTTGTCGATGAGCTGCTGCGGGCTGCCGACCAGGATCGAGCTGCGGTCGATGGCATCCTCGATCGTGCCGAAGATCGGCTGCATTCCGAGCCGCCGGAACGCGGCGACGCGGGCGTCGAAGATCGGGCGGTACCGCTCGATCGCCTCCTGCGAGGTGCGGGCCACGTAGAAGCCGGCGGTGCCGGCACCGACGAGGGCATCGGCCGGGTCGTGCCCGTAATGGACCCACCGTTCGCGGTAGTGACGGATGAGTTCGGCGTACGGCTCGATGGGGTTGGTGACGTTGGCCGAGAAAATCGGATCACCGTGCCGGGCGGCGAGGTCGACGGAGTCTCTGCTGGTGGCACTGCCGTGCCAGACCCGGATGGGTTGCTGCAGCGGCCGGGGCCAGGTCTCCGCGTCGGTCAGCGACGGCCGGTACGCCCCGGACCAGGTGACCTTGTCCTCCCGCCAGAGCCGACGGAACAGCTCGTAGCCCTCCCGGTTGCGGTCCCACTGGTCCTCCCCGGTCACCTGGAACAGTTGCGCCTGCGCAGCGCCGTTGCCCTTGCCGATGATCAGTTCGAGTCGGCCGCCGGAGAGGTGGTCGAGGGTCGCGTAGTCCTCATAGGCACGGACCGGGTCGAGCAGGCTGAGCGTCGTGACGGCGGTGAACAGCCGGATGGTGGAGGTGCGGGCCGCGATGTGGCTCAACACCACCGGCGGCGACGACGAGATGAAGGGGCGCTCGTGCCGTTCACCGACGCCGTAGCCGTCGAAGCCGAGTTCCTCCGCGAGGACGGCCGTGTCGACCACCTCCCGGAACCGCTCGGTGGTGCTCCGGCGTTGACCGGTGACCGGGTCAGGCAGGTGAGTGATCAGGGTTATCAGCAGAAACTTCATCCGGGGACCGTCACTTTCGGCAGTCAGGGCAGACGGTGATCGGCGGGGTCACGCCGCACCGGCCGGGGTGACCGGGCGGGCAGAGCCGAGGCCGAGGTGGTCGCGCAGAGTGGTGCCGGCGTAGTCGGCGCGGAAGACGCCACGATCCTGGAGCAGCGGGACGACGTGGTCGACGAACTCGTCGAGCCCGCCCGGCGTCAGGTGCGGCACCAGGATGAACCCGTCGGCGGCGTCGGACTGCACGAAGTGGTTCATCCGCTCGGCGACCTGCTGGGCGGTGCCCACGAAGGACTGCCGGCCAGTGACCTCGATGATCAGGTCGCGGATCCCAAGCCCCTTCTCCTCGGCGAGGACCCGCCACTGCCGCGCGGTGTCGACCGGGTCGGGATACATGCCCGCCCGGCCTCGGCTGATCGCGTCAGCGGAGACGTCCGGGTCCTCGGCTGGCAGCGGGCCCTCGGGGTCGTACCCGGACAGGTCCCGGTTCCAGAGCTGTTCGAGCAGCAGGATCGCGGTCTGCGGACTGACCTGCTGCCGGCGGATGTGGTGGGCGCGTTCCTGCGCCTCGGCGTCGGTGTCGCCGAGCACGAAGGTGACGCCAGGGATGATCTTCAGCTCGTCGGGTTGACGACCGTACCGGGCGAGCCGGGACTTCACGTCCCGGTAGAACGCCTGCCCGGCTTCCAGGGTGCCGTGCCGGGAGAAGATCGCGTCGGCACTGGACACGGCGAACTCACGCCCGTCGGGAGAGTCGCCAGCCTGCAGGATCACCGGATGCACCTGAGGGCTGCGGGGCACTGTGAAGTGCCCGGCGATGTCGAACTGGTCGCCGTGGTGGGCGAAACCGCCGGGGTTGGCTTCCGTGACGTAACGGCCGCCGTCCCGGTCGCCCACGATCGCCTCAGCGGGCCACGCCTCCCACAACTCCCGGGCGGTACGCACGAACTCGGCGGCTCGGTCGTAGCGCAGCGAGCGGTCGAGGTAACCACCTCGGCGGAAATTTTCGCCCGTGAACGCGTCGGAGGTGGTGACGACGTTCCAGGCGGCCCGCCCGTCGGATAGGTGGTCGAGGCTGGCCAACTGTCGGGCCAGCTCGTACGGCTCACGGAAGGTGGTGTTGAGCGTGCCGGCCAGACCCAGGTGCGTGGTGACCGCAGCGAGGGCGCAGAGAACGGTCAACGTGTCCGGGCGGCCGACCACGTCCAGGTCATGGATACGGCCCCGCTGCTCACGCAGACGCAGCCCCTCAGCGAGGAACAAGAAGTCGAACTTGCCGCGCTCGGCGGTACGGGCCAGGTGGACGAATGAGGAGAAGTCGATCTGACTGCCGGAGGCCGGGTCGCTCCACACGGTGGTGTTGTTCACGCCAGGGAAGTGCGCGGCCAGGATGATCTGCTTGGGCATGATGGTCTCCTCAGCTCAGGCCGTCGCCGCGACGGCGTAGCGGCTGACCGGTCGGGGCAGGCCGAGCAGGTCACGCAACGTCCCGCCGGGATAGCCGGACCGAAACAGGCCCCGGTCCCGCAGGGCGGGCACCAGCGCCCGGGTGGTCGCGGTCAGGTCGTCGGGGAGCACAGCGGGTCGCAGCCGGAATCCGTCCACTCCGGCCCGGTGCCACTCGGCGAGCAGGTCGGCCAGTCGGTCGGCCGTGCCGGTGAAGATGGCCGCGTCGGACGTGAGCTCCTCCCCGTGCAACTCGTCGAGACGGGTCCTGCGGTGCCGGGCCAAGGTCGTTGTCTCGTCGAGCAGCACGACCAGGTCGGCGAGGACGCGCAGCGGTGGGCCGGTCCGGCCGACGGTCTCCTCGGCCGCCCGCACCTCCGCCACGATTGCGGCGGCGTGTTCGGAATCGGTCGGGGTGACGAAGACGACGTCGGCGTGCCGCGCCGCGAAGGCGTACGGCACCGCCGAGTGGGCCAACGCAGCGACGACCGGCTGCCCCTGCGGCGACCGGGGCACGATGGTGGGCCCCTTGACGGAGAACCACGGTCCGGTGAAGTCGATGTAGTGCAGCCGCTCCCGGTCGACGAAGCGGCCGGTCGGCACGTCCCGGATCACGGCGTCGTCCTGCCAGCTGTCCCAGAGCCGGCGGACCACCTCCACCGCGTCGCTGGCCTCGGCGAAGAGGTCGCCAACGGCCCGTACAGCCTCCGCCTCGTCGAGCCGGGCCAGGTCCAGCACGGGGATGTCCCGGCGGCCGAAATGCCCGGCCTCGGCTCGCCGCGCGGAGACCCGGGGCCGCCAACCAGCCCGACCGCCGCTGACGTGATCGAGCGTGGCCACCGCCGTGGAGACGTGAAACGGCTCGGTGTGGGTGGTGCTGGTGGTCGGGATCAGCCCAATGTGCCGGGTCAGTGGGGCGATCCGGGCCGCGATCTGCACCGCGTCGAGGCGTCCCCGGACCTGGTCGACGCGGTCGTCAGGGCCGTCGGGCCGGGACGACTGGAGGTCGAGGCTGTCCTCGATGGTGAGCAGGTCCAGTGCGCCGCGTTCGGCCTCCCCGGCGAGGGTGTTCCAGTATCGGGCGGTCAGGGGCGCGGTCGCGTCGGCGTGCGAGAGCCGCCAGGCGGCGGGATGCCAGCCGAGACCGTCGAGGGCGACGGCCAGGTGCAGGGTCTTCTTGGTCATGGTTGTTCCTCCTACGGTCGGCCGACGGTGACGAGCGTGGGCAGCGCGTCGAGCAGGGAACGCGTGTAGTCGTGTCGGGGGTAGGTGAAGACGTCGCCGACCGGGCCGTGCTCAACCACCGCGCCGTCGTGCATGACCAGCACGCGGTCGCTGAGGTGGTGCACCACACCCAGGTCGTGGGAGATGAAGAGCAGAGCGGTGCCGTCGGAGGCGCGCAGGTCGGCCAGCAGGTCGAGAACCTGGGCCTGGACGGAGACATCCAGGGCCGAGACCGGCTCGTCGCAGATGATCAGCGTGGGTCGGGGTGCGATCGCGCGGGCGATGGCGACGCGCTGACGCTGCCCGCCGGAGAGCTGCCGGGGATGCCTGTCGATCAGGTCCGCACCGAGGCCGACTCGGCGCAGCAGGTCGACGACGTGATCGCGCCGGTCCGCCCGATCGACGTCGGAGTCGAGGTTCTCCGCGACGACCCTCCCGACCGTGTAGCGGGGGTCGAAGGAGCTCAGCGGGTCCTGGGAGATCAGCTGCAACCTGCGCCGCGACGGGCGACGGGTCCGCTCCGGGACCCCGACCCACGGCGTGCCCTCGAAGGTGACGGTGCCGGCGTCAGCGTCGAGCAGACCGGCGACGATTCGGGCGACGGTGCTCTTGCCGGAGCCGGATTCGCCCACCAGGCCGAGCGTCTCGCCCCGTGCGATGGAGAAGGAGACGTCCTGCACAACGGTGTGGTGGCCGTACCTCTTGGTCAGCCCGCCCGCGTCGAGCACTGTGTCATTCGGGCGGAACGCGGGCCGGGTGGGCAGCGCGGGCCGCGCCGAGGCGTCCCTGTCTCGCGCTGCCCCGGCTACGGGGCCGAGCCGGCGGCCCCGCGATGTCGCCGATGGCACCGCGGCCAGCAACTGCTGGGTGTACGGATGCGCAGGGGCCCGCAGCAGTCGGTCGGTGGGACCGTCCTCGACGATCCGACCGTCTCGCATCACCAGCACCCGGTCGGCGACCTGGGCGACCACCGCCAGGTCGTGGCTGATCAGCAGCAGACTCACGCCGGCGGCCCGCCGCTCCGCGAGCAGCCGCAGGATCTGCGCCTGCACGGTGACGTCGAGCGCGGTGGTCGGCTCGTCGGCGATGAGCAGGGCTGGTTCCCCGGCGATCGCCGAGGCGATCAGTGCCCGTTGCCGCAGCCCGCCGGACAGTTGGTGCGGATACTGCCGGGCCCGGCGCTGCGGATCTGGCAGGTGAACCTGGTCGAGCAGGTGGGCGACCCGGCCGGCCCGCTCCAGACGGCCGACGATGCCGTGAGTGGTGAGCACCTCGCCAATCTCGGCGCCCACCGTCCGCAGCGGGTCGAGAGAGACCAGCGCGTCCTGCAGGACCAGCCCGGCGAGCCGGCCACGGACCCGCCGCCAGTCTCGTGGCCGGTGGCCCCGCACGTCCTGGTCGGCCAATTCGAGCCGGGCGGCGCGGACCCGCGCACCGGGGCCGGCGAGACCAACCAGAGTACGAGCGGTGACGCTCTTGCCGGAGCCCGACTCTCCGACGACGGCCACGCACTCGCCGTGCTCGACGGTGAAGCTGATTCCGCGAACCGCGGCCACCCGACCGGTCGGGGTGTCGAAGTCGACGTGCAGGTCCTCGACCGCTACCAGGGTGGCCATCAGCGCCGCCTCCCGTCGAAGCGGGCCTGCCAGTGCCGGCCAACGACGGTCAGCGACACCACGGTGGCGGTGACCGCCAGGCCGGGCAGGATGCTGATCCACCAGCCCACCTGGAGGTAGTTGCGCCCTTCGGAGAGCATCGCCCCCCACTCCGGCGAGGGTGGCTGCGGACCCATGCCGAGGAAGCTGAGCCCGGCGGCGACCAGGATCGCCTCGCCGAGCCCGATCACGGCGAGCACCGGCACCGGGCCGACCACGTTGGGCAGCACGTGCCGCAGCACCAGCCGAGGTCGGGACAGGCCGAAGGTGACGGCCTGCTCGACGTAGTTGGCGCGGCGGACGAGCAACGTCTGACCCCGGACCACCCGGGCGTAGTGCGGCAAAGTGGCGGTGCCGATGGCGATGATCAAGCTGACGGTGCCCGGCCCAGCGACGGCGATGAACAGGAGTGCCAGCAGCAGGAGGGGGAACGCCGACACCGCGTCGAAGGTGCGGCTGAGCGCCTCGTCGGCGACCCGGTGCGCGAGGCCGGCGAGCAGGCCGAGCAGCACCCCACCGGTCACGGCGATCGCGGTGGCGGCCACGCCGATGGTGAGCGAGTGGCCGGCGCCGTGCACCACCCGGGTCCAGACGTCGCGGCCGAGATGGTCGGTTCCGAACCAATGCGACCCGCTCGGCGGTGAGAGCACGCCGAGCGGGTCGGCGGCGAGCGGGTCGGCGGGCGCCAGCGCGGCCGGCCAGGCCGCCGCCAACACCAGCAGAATCAGGTACGCCCCGGCCGCGAGCAGGCCGGGCCGCGGCCGGGACCGTCGGCGTACGGGCCGACGGGCCGGGTCGACGGGAGTAAGCGCGGGGGCGTCGGTGGAGAGCGGACTCAGGGTGACAGTCATAGATCAGCTCCTCCTCAGGCGCGGGTCGACCAGCAGGTACGCCAGATCGGCCGCGGTGTTGACCAGGACGTAGACGGCTGCGGAGAGGGTGACGACCGCCAGCACCACCGGCATGTCCTTGCTAGTCACCGCCGTGAGGGTGACCTGGCCGAGGCCGGGCCGACCGAAGACCTGCTCGACGATGACCGCGCCGCCGAGCAGGATGCCGAAGAGCCAGCCGGCCAGGGTGACGGCCGGCAGCAGCGCGTGTCGCAGGGCGTGACGCAGCAGCACCGTGCGTTCCCTTAGACCGCGGGATCGTGCGGTGAGCACGAACGGCTCGTCGAGCGCCCGGTCGATCCCATCGCGAAGCACCTGGGCGAGTAACCCGGCGATGGGCAGCGCGAGGGTGACGGCCGGCAGCACCAGCGCGCCGATGCCCTGGTCGCCGGAGACCGGGAACAGGCCGTACCGGAACGACAGCACGCTGAGCAGCACGATCCCGATCAGGAAGGGCGGGGTGGAGACCAGCAGCAGTTCGACGCCGGAGCTGGCCCGCCGCAGCCACGGCCGGCGCTCCCCGGCCGTGGCGACCGCGATGAGCAGTGCGAGCAGCACCCCGAGCCCGGCTGCGGCGACCGCGAGGGTGAGCGTCGGGGCGACTTGTTCGCCGATCACCTCGGCGACGGGGCGTTGCAGCAGGTAGGAGCGGCCCAGGTCGCCGCCGACGAGCCGCAGTAGGTAGTCCAGGTACTGAAGGACTGCGGGCCGGTCCAGGCCCCACTCGGTGATGATCTGAGCGCGGATCTGCGGCGTGTCCGCACCGTCGCCGACGATGGTGTCCACGGTGTCGCCGGGCGCGGCCAGCAGTGCCAGGTAGGCGGCGGTGGCCGCGACCCAGAGGACGACCAGGCCGGCGCCGAGCCGACGGGCCACCGCCCGCACGGCTGTCATTTGCCGACCCACAGGTCGTACGCGCTGGCGGGAACGCCGGCGGTCGGCTCGAAGCGCGCCCCGCCGACGCTGGTGCTGGCGGCGATCTGGTCGGCCGGCGCATAGAGCGGTAGGGCCAGGGCCTGCTCGGTGATGACCTGCCGCTGCAGGTCGGCATAGATGCCGGCGCGCTTCGTCGGGTCGGCGGTTGCCTGGCCGGATTCCAACAGCTGGTCGATCCGCGGGTCGTTGACCCGGGTTCGGTTGATGCCGCCCTTTGAGTGCAGCAGCAGATTCAGCGCGGCACCGGCGTCCGTGTCGGCGCGCGAGTTGTCGAAAACCTCGTATTCGTTTCGCTCGAACGCTTGCGTGGCGGTGCCCTGGTCGACCAACGAGACCTTCAGGTCGATGCCGGCGCTCTGCTTCACCGCGGCCTGCACGGCCTGGGCGAGGACATCGCGACGGTCGCGGACGAAGGGAGCGGACTGCACGAGCCGTACGGTGAGCCGCTTGCCGTCCCTCACCCGGAAACCGTCGGCGTCACGATGTGCCCAGCCGGCCTGGTCGAGCAGGGTGTTCGCCTTCCCTGCGTCGCCGCTGTATCCGCCTTCGACGCTCTTGTCGTAGAGCGGGCTGGATGGGCTGATCACGCTCCAGGCGCGGGTGGCCGTGTCTCGGTAAACCGACTTCAGCACGGTGTCGACGTCGACGGCCTCCCGGAACGCCTGCCGGACCCGCAGGTCGTCGAAGGGCGCGTGGGAGGTGTTGAAGTAGTAGGAGTAGGCCGAGCCGGAATTGAGCTCGCGGGTCAGGCGCAGCGTCCGGTTGCCGGTGACCAGCGGCTGGTCGGTGGCGGGCACCCCCTCGATGAGCTGCACCTGGCTCGACGTGAGCGCGCCGACGCGCACCGCTGACTCCTTGAGGAATCGGTAGGTGATTTCGTCGAGGTAGGCCGGGCCGGCGTGCGTCGTGGTGGGCGGTGCCCAGTCGTAGCCGGCGTTGCGCCGATAGTGCAGCTCCTGGCCGGGGACGTAGCGGTCCAGCACGAACGGTCCGGTGCCGACCACGTCGACACCGCCGGCCTTGAGGTTCTTCGCCTCGCGCAGCGACTGCGGCGAGATCTGGGCGCCCTGCGGGGAGGCGAGGAAGTCGAGGATGAGTACGTCTGGCGTGGTCAGGGTGAGCCGAACGGTGCGCGGGTCGACGGCCTCGACGGCCTTGAGGTTGCGCAACTGCACGGCGGCGACGCCCGGGGCGTAGCCGGGCTCCCGGAGCTTGTCGATGTTGGCCTTGACGGCCGCCGAGTCGAAGGGTGTGCCGTCGGAGAAGGTGACCCCGTCGCGCAACGTCAGGGCGTACGACAATCCGTCCGGAGCGGCCTGCCAGCTTGTGGCCAACCACGGCACCAGCTTGCCCTGCTTGTCGTAGGTGAGCAGTGACTCGAAGGTGTTCCAGACCAGCAGACGGGCCTTGGCCTGGGCGTACTGGTGCGGATTGAGGGTGATCGGCTCGGTTTCCACGGCCCAGGTGAGGGTGCCGCCGGAGCGCGGCTGGCCGGCCGCCTCGGCGGCAGGGGTGGTGCCGGTGGAGCAGCCGGCAAGGACGGCGAGCAATGGGGCTAGCGCGGCGGCGGCCAGGGTTCGCAATCGGTTTGAGGGCATGGTGAAATCTCCTGTCCAGGCAGGCGGAATCGGGTGTGCCGACACCCGGCCCCGCGGCTGGGCGTGGGCCGGTGACGGTGTCGGAGCTGTGGCGGCGCGGCGATGCGCCTCACCTCGGCGAGCCGGTGCGGCGGGCCGGGTTACGGGCGACGGTGCCGGGTCAGGCCAGACAGGAACTCGACCACACCCGACCGAAGTCGATGTGGCCGCGGATCGTCAGCCGCAGCTCGCTGGACATGAGTGGAGTCCACCTCTGCCGCGGTGGTGGTGTCAACGAATCCTCCGTCGGATGTCGGCTATCGCACGTGAGGACGTCGATTCGTTGACGCATACCCTACTAGGCCGATAGGATTTGCAGGGATTGCGCCTGGCCGGTGGACCAGTCCGGGCCCGGTCCGGCTCAATCCAGGTCGAGCAGGACCTTCCCTGCCACACGGCGCTCCCGCAGCGCGTCGATCGCCGCCCCGAGACGCTGCCACGAGCCGCGCCAACCGATCGGTGCCTGCAGCACCCCACGCGCCACGAGATCCGCCAGGACAGCGAGATCCGGGGCCGGGGCGGTGGCGTCGCCGAATGACCGCAACGTCCGCGCCGCGCCGGGAGCAAATGTGGAGTTCACCGGAAAGACGGCCGGCTCGCCGGACGCCCAGCCGATGCTGTGCAGCACCCCGCCCGGGGCCAGCAAGCCCCAGGCGGCCACCAGATGAGCGCCACCCACCGTCTCCAGCACCACGTCGACCGGGTCGACGACTGCGTCGAGACCAACCGCCACCTCATCGGCACCGAGATCCGCCAGCCCCGCACCACGAGCCAGGGAGCCGACCACCGCGACCACGTGCGCGCCGCCGTGCCGGGCGAGCTGGACGGCGACCCGGCCCACTCCCCCGGACGCGCCGGTGACCAGCACTCGGCGGCCGCGAAGCGGCCCTGACGTCCGCAAGGTACGCAGGGCGGTGAGGCCAACCATGGGCAGTGCGGCCATCTCGGCCAGGTCGACGGCGGCGGGCACCACGGCCACACTGTTCACGTCGAACACCGCCAATCGGGCCCAGGCTCCCACCCCGAAGGCGACCACCCGGTCACCCTCGCGGGGGCCGGACCCATCGGTGGCGCCGCGCACCACGTGACCCGCGGCGTCATAACCGAGCACGCCCCCGGCCGGCCAGGAGCCGAGGTGGCGGATCTCGCCGGCATTGACGGCGGCATGTCGCACCTCGACCAGGACCTGCCCGGGGCCCGGAGTGGGGTCGGGCAGGTCCGTCATCCGAAAACCCTCACGGGTGTCCGGAGCGGCGACGATCGCGCGCATGACATCCTCCTCAGCTCGGAGTGGGCGTATGACCGGCCGGTCAGGCGGCGGGGCGACGAGCCGCCACGTCGTGGTCGCCGGCCAGCCCGGCGTAGCGGCCCCGGTGGTACAGCAGTGGCGAGCCGACGTCGGCGTGCCGGAGCACCTCCGGCTCGGCCAGCACCACGGCGTGATCGCCGACGGCCACCCGGTCGACGACCCGGCAGAGCAACCAGGCCAGGGTGTCGTCGAGGATCGGCACGCCTTCCGGACCGGTCCGCCACCGGGTGGGGCCAGCAAACCGGTCGATGCCACTCGTCGCGAAGGTCCGGGCCAGTTCCTGCTGATGGTGGGCGAGCAGGTGCACGGCCACGTGTCGGGCGCGGGCGACCGCGGGCCAGCTCGACGAATCGAGGTTCAGGCAGAACGAGACGATCGGCGGCGCCAACGACACCGAGGTGAACGACGTGGCGGTGAAGCCGACCGCCGGCGAGCCGGGAGCGGTGACGACCGTGACAGTGCTGGCCTGGTGGCGCAGCAATGTCCGCAGCGCTTCACTGTCGGCGTCGATCGGGGCGTCGGTGGACTGAGTCATGGCGATCCTCCCGAGGGGTTGGTGCGGAGGGGCTACGAACGGTCGGCGGGATCGCCCGCCAGCCGCTCGTACGGGGTCTTCTCGCCGGCCTCGACCGCGATCGGCAGCCGGTTCTCCGCCGGGGGCAGAGGGCAGGTCGCGAAGTCGGTGTACGCGCACGGCAGGTTGGTCGCCCGGTTGAAATCGAGCGTCACCCGGCCCTGCTCGTCCGGCGCGCCCACCGCCAGGGATCGGTTGGCCGGATAGGTGGTGACGCCGGAGGTGGCGTCGGTGAACAGCACTGACAGGCTCCCCGGCTGTACGCCGTTGAACGCGGTCAGGCTCAGCGGCACCCCGTCGACGGCGAACTCGATCCGGCCAGGTGCGTCGTAGACGTGCTTGAGCCCTTCCACCGCCGCGCCGACGGTGGTCGGTCGAGGACTGTCGAACGGCACGAAGCGTCCCCTCACGACCCATCGTGGGTGGGGCGGGTACGTGGGGGTACCCCGGTAATGCACTCGTAGCGGGTGGTCTGGTCGTCGGGGGCGGAGGATGTCGTGCCCACCCCGGCGGGCCACCTCCAGCACGGCACCCTCGATGCCCACGGTGACGCCGGCACGCTCGGCGATCGGCCCGAACTCATGCCGGCGTCGCACCTGCTGGCCGTCTATGACGAAATCCTCGCCGTCGCCGAGCACCACCACCGGCCCCTGATCGCCTGTGTGCCACTCCCCGGGCACGTCGGGGAACCGCTGCGGCCCTGAGGTGAGCCAGTGCAGACCGCTGACGGCAAGGAAGCCGTGCCGGTCGGCCCGAGCCTCCTCGTGGAGTCGGTGCCACTCCTGCCAATCCTCGTTGAATCCAACACGGTAATCCGTGGCAGTGGACGATACGGCGTCGTAGCTCATGACAGGTCCCTCTCAATGAAGGGGCATCTCCGCGCCGGCGGGATGCAGGGGAAGCAGGGCGTGACCGTGAGCCGGCTGCGAGACCGGTGACGAGAAACTGGGCAGGCTAGGGAGGCGGCGGCCCATTCAGGCCAGGGCGGGCCCGCCGGGACAGAGCTGCGCGGCGACCCGCATCAGGTCGACGACCCGGCGGGAGGTGAACAGCCGAACGGGCAGCATGCGACCGATTTTCCTACCAACAAGGTAGGATTTCAAGCCCCTGGGTCAAACATCCTTGGCATCCATGGAGGCGGACGGTGAGTGAAGCACTCCCCACGCTCGGGTGGCACCGCACCCGCTGAATCGCGTTTTGGGCTGGTCGACGTCGAGAATCCCTACTTAACCTATGTGTGTTGTGGGTCTCTAGTGCTGGATTTTGCCGGCGCGGCTCCCGGAGCATGTTCCGTGCGGCCCGACAGGCCGCACGGTGTGGCGTCGACCGGCAAGCGGTCTCCATCTACCGGACCGACCGCCGGAGGGGGTCAGCGTGGGCGGGCTGTGTTGCCGGGAGCGCTGAATTCCCCGGTCCACCCACCCCCTGCCCCGTAAGGAACCAACGTGTCCACCGACACCAATCCTGCGCCACCGGCCCCGACCCGACCACCGAGCGTTGCCCGCAGCAGAGGCGTCCGGCACCTCTGGCGGCGGCTGGCCGCCGATCGCTGGGCGCTGGGCGGAGCCTCGGGCGTGGCGCTGTTCCTCGTCGTCGCGGCCGCCGCGCCGCTGCTCTGCGCGATCGCAGGCCAGGATCCGTACACGTACGACCTTGGCGCCCTGTCGGACTCCGGCGCGGCGAAGGGCTTCGGCGGCGGCATCAGTGCCCAGCACTGGTTCGGTGTGGAGCCGATGACCGGGCGGGACCTGTTCGCGATCGTGGTCCACGGCGCTCGCACCTCCATCCTCGTCGGTGTCGGGGCGACCGCCGTCTCGGTACTGCTCGGAGTCGTCATCGGCCTCACTGCCGGCCTGTACGGCGGTTGGTACGACCGCATCGTCACCCGGATCATCGACGTCCTGCTCGGCTTCCCGTTCCTGGTCTTCGTGATCGCGCTCGGCGCGATCGTCCCGACCAGCGTCCCGAAGCCGCTGCTCCTCGTCGTCGTCCTCGCGATCTTCAGCTGGCCCTCGATCGCGCGGGTGGTCCGTGGTCAGACGCTGGCGTTGAAGCGGCGCACATTCGTGGTGGCCTCGGTCGCGCTTGGCGCGGGTGGATGGCACCTGCTCGTGCGCCAACTGCTCCCCAATCTCACCGCCACGATCATCGTCTACGCAACGATCATGATCCCGTCGATGATCGGGGCGGAGGCCGCGCTCTCGTTCCTCGGGGTCGGGGTGCCGCCGCCCACGCCAGCATGGGGCCGCTCGATCGGCGAGGCGATCGCCTGGGTCCAGACCGACCCGATGTTCCTGGTCTTTCCTGGCGCGGCACTCTTCCTCGCCACGCTCGCCTTCAACCTCCTGGGCGACGGCCTGCGCGACGCATTCGACCCGAAGACGCGAGGGCTGCAGCGATGAGACTCTTCCGTCTGGTTTCCGGACGCCTCCTCAGCATGATCGCCACACTGCTCGTGATCAGCCTCATCACGTACGCGGTCTTCGTCCTGTTGCCCAGCGATCCGGCGCAGCTCTCCTGCGGGCGCCCCTGCACACCCGAGCGGCTCGCCGACGCCCGCGCCTTCATGGGTTACGACCAACCCTGGCTACAGCAGTATCTGGCCTTCATCGGTGGGATCTTCACCGGCCGCACCTTTGGCACCGGAGCTGCTGCGGTGCACTGCGCGGCACCCTGCTTCGGATACTCGTTCCAACTGAACGAATCGGTCACCAAGCTGATCCTGGACCGAATCCCGGTCACCTTCTCCATCGCCATCGGCGCCGCCGTGCTCTGGTTGGTCATCGGCGTCGGCGCCGGCGTCCTGTCAGCCGTCCGACGAGGCAGTGCGATCGACCGGGCGGCGATGACCGTCTCGACGATCGGCGTCTCCGCCCCCAGCTACCTGGTCGGTCTCCTCGGCATCCTGCTGTTCGGCTTCACCCTCGACATGGTGCCGGTCAACGGATACCTGCCGCTGACCGAGGATCCGGTGGGCTGGCTTTGGCACCTGGTCCTACCCTGGTGCGTGCTCGCCCTGATCTCCGCGGCGGTCTACGCCCGGCTGACCCGGGGTCAGATGCTGGACGTGCTGGGCGAGGACTACATCCGCACGGCCCGCGCCAAAGGGCTGCGGGAACGGCGGGTCGTCGGCCGACACGCCCTGCGCAACGTCCTCATCCCGGTGGTCACCGTCTTCGGCCTCGACCTGGGGTCGCTTCTCGGCGGCACGGTCATCACCGAACGAGTCTTCAGCATGCCCGGCCTGGGCGCCCTGTTGCTGGACGCGGTCGGCAACGTCGACCTCCCGCTGATCCTCGGGGTCACTCTCTTCGCCGCGTTCCTCATCATCCTCGCGAACTTCCTCGTGGACCTGGTCTATGGCGTCCTCGACCCAAGAGTGGCGCCCTGATGCGCCAATCACCGAAAGGTAAGGCACCAATGAAAAGACGCAGCGCACTCGCGCTCGCAGTCGTACTCGCCCTGGCCGGATGCAACGCGAACCCGGACGTCAAGCCGGACGCCGGTGGATCGACCGGGGGCACCGAAAAGGGTGGAACGTTGACCATCCTCAATGCGGCCAGCGACATCGTCTTCGACCCCGCCAAGAGCCAGAACCTGGCGATCACCACTCTCGGCCTGGTCCTGCGCCGGCTCACCACCTGGGAGGTCCAGCCGGGCAAGCCGGCGCAGGTGGTACCGGATCTGGCCACGGACACCGGCAAGACCACCGACGGCGGCAAGACGTGGACCTTCACCCTGAAGGACGGGCTCAAGTACGCCGACGGGGCTCAGATCACCGCCGCCGACGTCAAGTACGGCATCGAGCGCTCCTTCGCGCCCGAGCTTTCCGGCGGCCTCAGTTACCACAAGGGCCTACTCGTGGGCGGCGCCGATTACAAGGGGCCGTACTCCGGAGCGGACCTGGCCTCGATCGAGACCCCCGACGCGAAGACCATCGTCTTCCACCTCACGACGCCGTACGGCGACTGGCCGTGGATCGCGTCCATGCCGGCGTTCACGCCTGTCCCGAAGGCGAAGGACGACCCGAAGAAGTACAGCCAGAACCCGGTCGCGTCCGGCCCCTACCAGGTGGAGTCGTACCAGCAGGGTGTCTCGGTGAAGCTTGCCCGCAACCCGAACTGGGACGCGGCGACCGACCAGGTCCGCACCGCCGGGCCCGACAAGATCGTCTTCCAGCTCGGCCAGGACACCACCGTCCAGTCGCAGCGGCTGATCGCCGACTCGGGTGACGATCGCTCCGCCTTCGGCGCCGGCTTCGTGGCGCCCGCCCAGCTCGCGCAGATCGAACAGAACCCCAGCGCGAAGCAGCGGTTGGTCACCTCGGACGCCGGAGCGCTGTCGTACCTGGCGATCAACACCCAGCGGGGGCCGTTGAAGGACATCAAGGTTCGCCAAGCCATCCAGTACGCCGTGGACAAGAGGGCCTACCAGCTCGCCTCCGGCGGTGCCATCGGTGGCGACCTGGCCAGCACGTTGATCACCCCCGGCATTGCCGGGCGGGTCGACTACAACCTCTACCCCGCCGACCCGTCGGGGGACGCGGCCAAGGCCAAGCAGTTGCTGACCGAGGCCGGGCAGACGAACCTGAAGCTCACGCTACTGTCCCTGAACAGCCAGCCGGACCTCGCCACGGCTCAGGCGATCCAGCAAGGGCTTCAGCGGGCTGGCATCGCGGTGACCATCAAGCCACTGGACGATGACGCCTGGACCGCCGAGGTCACCGGCGACAAGGGTGACTACGACCTGACCGTCTCCAGCTGGCAGCCGGACTTCCCCAGCGCCAACGGCAACATCCAGCCGCTGTTCGCGTCCACCGAGATCGGCGGCGGTGGTTACAACCTCGCCCGCTACTCGCAGCCCGAGGTCGACAAGCTGATCGCGCAGGCCACGGCCGAGACCGACCCCGCAAAGGCACAGGCGCTGTGGGCACAGGCCGACAAGCGCATCCTGCAGGACGCACCGGTGGTGCCGCTGACCTACACGAAGAACTCGTTCCTGCACGGCTCGACTGTGCAGAACTTCTTCGTGCCAGCATTCCCGGCGTACCCGAACTATCTGAAGGTCTCGCTGAAGCAGAAATGACGGTCTCCCCCACGGAGCCACACCTCGTGAAGGCCACCCGGTCACCGCTGCTCGCGGTGGCCGGGCTGGCCGTGGAGTTCGAGGTGGATGGCGATACGCACACAGCGGTCCGCAACGCGTCCTTCGAGCTGCACCGCGGGCAGGTCCTCGCCCTGGTCGGCGAATCAGGTTCGGGCAAGAGCGTCACCGCCATGGCCGCCCTGGGCCTCCTCCCCGACACCGCCAGAGTCAGCGGCAGCATCACACTGGCCGGCACCGAGCTGATCGGCGCGGAGCCGAGCCTGCTGCGGGACGTGCGTGGCGGCCGGATCGGCACGGTCTTCCAGGAACCGATGACCGCGCTCAATCCGGTCTTCACCATCGGTGATCAGGTCGCCGAGGCAATCCGGGCGCACCGCCCGGTGAGTCGCTCCGCCGCCACCGCCCGGGTTCTGGAGCTGCTCGCCACCGTCGACCTGAACGACCCCACGCGGGTGGCCCGGTCGTATCCACACGAACTGTCCGGCGGCCAACTTCAGCGGGCGATGATCGCGATGGCCATCAGCTGTGAACCGCTTCTGCTGATCGCGGACGAGCCGACCACGGCACTGGACGTGACCGTCCAGGCCGGCATACTCGACCTGCTCCGCGACCTGCGTACCCGGCTCGACATGGCCGTTCTCCTCATCACCCACGACATGGGTGTGGTGGCCGACGTCGCCGACGACGTGGTGGTGCTGCGCGACGGTCAGATCGTCGAACAGGCCACCGCCGCCCAACTTTTCACCGCGCCCCAGCACGAGTACACCAGGGCGTTGCTGCACGCCGTACCCACGTTGCCGGAGCTGCGGCTCGCCGAGCCCGACCGGGCGACGCCACCCGCGCACGAGCCTCGACCGGCCGGTGCGGCACCCGCCGTCCTGGTCCGCAACGTCGTCGTCGAGTACCCGGGAAGGCGGCGCGGCCGGCCGGTCCGGGCGGTGGACGACGTCTCGTTACACATCGACCAGGGTGAACTGGTGGCTCTGGTCGGCGAATCGGGCTCCGGCAAATCGACCCTCGGTCGGGCGCTTGCCGGCCTCGTACCGGTGACCGCTGGTGCGGTGACCGTCGCCGGCGTCGAGGTGGGGCGCGCCTCTCGGCGTGAATTGCGCACGTTCCGCTCTCAGCTCGGCATCGTCTTCCAGGATCCGGCGTCGTCCTTGAATCCCCGCCGGACGGTCGGCGCAAGCATCGCCGAGCCGTTGTCGCTGCACACCGATCTGCGCGCTGACGGGCAGCGCCGCCGCGTCGACGAGTTGTTGGAAGCGGTCGAGCTGCCGTCGCACCTGCGCGACCGCCACCCGTACGAGATGTCGGGTGGGCAACGCCAGCGGGTGGCCATCGCCCGTGCCATCGCCCTGAACCCGGCCTTGTTGATCGCGGACGAGCCCACCAGCGCTCTGGACGTGTCAGTGCAGGCGCGGATCCTGGAACTGCTCCGGTCGCTGCAGAGCCAGTTCGGATTCTCCTGTCTGTTCATCAGCCACGACCTGGCGGTGGTCGAGCAACTCGCCGATCGGGTGGCGGTGCTGCACCGGGGCCGGATCGTGGAGGAGGGCTCGGCGGAAACGGTGCTGCGGTCGCCCCAGCATCCGTACACCTCGCGGTTGTTGGCGGCTGCGCCGGTCGCCGACCCGACTCAGCAGGCCCTACGACGGAGGGCGTGGCGCCAGCTCACCACCGCGTCATTCTGATCCACACACTCGACAGTGGACATTGCCGGAGTACGATCCCGGTCGTACCGCTGTGGTGACCTCCAGCCGACGACCCCTCGATAGGAGCCTGGCATGGCCGGCCCGGACGCCGAACTCGCCGCGCAGCTTCAGCCCGACGTGCCGCACGCGGCCCGGATCTGGAACTACTGGATGGGCGGCAGGGACAACTTCCAATCCGATCGGGCGGCCGGCGACGCGGTCGCCGAGGTCTACCCGGAGATCGTCCTCATGGCGCAGCAGTCGCGCCTGTTCCTGGTGCGAGCCGTCCGTTACCTTGCCGCCGAGGCGGGCATCCGGCAATTCCTGGACATCGGCACCGGCCTGCCCACCATGCAGAACACGCACGCGGTCGCCCAGGGGATCACGCCCGACGCGCGGATCGTCTACGTGGACAACGATCCGATGGTGCTGGTGCACGCGCGGGCGCTGCTGGCCAGCACGACGTCGGAGGGTGTCACCACCTACGTACCCGCCGACTACCACGACCCGGGGAAGATCCTCGCCGAGGCGGCGCAGACGCTCGACTTCGATCAGCCCATCGCCATGATGTTCATGGGCGTCATGGGCTACGAACCGGACCTGGCCGTGGTGCGCTCGATTGTCGGGCAGACGATGGACGCGATGCCGTCCGGCTCCCACCTCGTGCTCTGGGACGGCACCAACACCAGCCCAGCTGTGGTTTCCGGTGCCGAGCGGTTGGCGCAGAGCGGCGGGGTTCCGTACGTTCTGCGCAGCCCGGAGGACCTGGACAGTTGCTTCGCCGGTCTGACGATGGTGGAGCCGGGCCTGGTGCCGATCCCCCTCTGGCGACCGGACAACGCCGACGCGACCGGGATCGACGCCTACGGCGCCGTGGCCCGTAAGCCCTGACCGATAGGGATTCGCCCCGTCCGGTGTCACCGGGCGGGGCGAATCCGTGCGAGAGCGACTGATCAGTGGCGACCCACGAAGATGCCGATACCGTTGGCGACCAAACGCTCCGCACCGTCGGACGGGCTGTTGCGGGCGGTGGCCGCGGCCTGGCCCGGCTCCCGTACGGCGACCGTGCTCGAGCCGCCGCCGTCCAGGTTCACCGCGGCGTCCGCGCCGAGCGAGCGCATCAGGTCGGCCAGTTCGGCGATCGTGAAGCCGGCGCTCGCCGGAGCACGGCCGGCCAGTGCGACGAGGTACACGGTCTTGCCGTCGGGGCTGACGCCGGCCGAGCTGCGTACCGCGGCGGTCTTGGTGTCCAGGCCGACCAGCGGCTCACCGTCGCGCAGGATCGGCGCGCCACCGACCGCGAACGTCAGCTTGGGCTTGCCTGCGGAGGAGAGCTTCTCGTGCACCTGCACCCGGTCACCGACGACGAGGTCGTCGAGCGTGTCCGCGCCGCCCTCACGGCCGACCAGCACCTGAGTGTCGGCGGGAATCGCGCCCGCACCGGGCGTCTGGCCCACCGCGGTCACCACGCCATCGCGGATGGTCACCTCGTACGTGTGGGTGCTGCACGGGTCGCTGCGGCTCGTGTCGGTGCCGCAGGTCGACCGGACCCGGGAGGCGGCACCCCACTCGGAGGTGAACAGGCCGACACCGTCGACCGGGAGCGCGTACTGGTTGAGGCCGCTGAGGGCGATCTTGCCCTTCTTGCTGCTGACCTCGCCGTCCAGGCTCAGGGTGTCGACGCGCGCCTTGCCGTTCACGCCCACGCCGAACACGTCCCGGGTCGAGGTGCCGGGGGCGAGGCCGGGGCCGAAGCGCTGCGCGGTCGGCACCGCGAACTTCAGCTCCTCGCCGTCGGCGATCTCCGGGCCCGACGCCGAGTAGGTCGGCGTGACGCCGGTGTGGGTCTCGGCGTTGTTGAAGAAGTCTCCGTTCACTCCGGCGATGGCGCCCTGGTTGTTCGCCATCGAGGAGATGACCTGGCGCTGCGCGACCGCGTCGGGGTGCAGCAAATCCAGGGAGACCTTGTTCTTGCGGAGGTCCGCCGTGAGCAGGTAGCCGACGGTGACGCCACGGGGCGTGCTCACCTCGAACGAGCTGTACGTGACGCCCGGGGCGAGTTGTTCGGTCGAGGTGACGGTGATCGGCGTGCCCGACGCGGATACCGTGGCAGCCGCGGCGTGGGCTGCGCCGGCCGGCGTAACGAGTGTGCTGAAGCCTGCGGCGAGCAGCAGCGCCAGACTCGGGCGCACGAGGTTGAACGGCCTCATTGCGCTCCTTTCTTGGTGCGATTCCTGGCCTGCGCCGGGATGTTCGAGTCGGGCCGGCAGTTGACCGGACCGGCGATGATTTGCTCGACCAGCCGATCACGCAGTGGTGAACACGGGAGGCGGCCGACGTGAACCACCCGTACCGTCTTGATCAACTGCGGGAGCAGGGCCGGGGGGCCGCCAAAAACTTTTGTTCATTTCCTACAACTGAGGGACTGTTGGTTCGGTGGTTGCGCCATAGCGCTGGCCGCCGCCACGCGGAAAGGTGATCACTGCTGGGAGTCGTCGTCTCGCGGCCAGCAGTTCGAGGTCTAGCTAAGGGGTCATCCGGGTGTTCAACCGTGTCGCCATCGTCAACCGTGGTGAAGCCGCCATGCGGCTCATCCACGCGGTCCGCGAGTTGGCCGCGGAGACCGGCGTACAGATCGAAACCGTCGCTCTTTACACCGACGTCGACCGAACCGCTACCTTTGTACGTGAAGCGGACATCGCTTACGATCTCGGTCCGGCGTCTGCCCGCCCGTACCTCAATCTGGCGGTACTGGAACGCGCCCTGACGGAGACCGGAGCCGACGCCGCGTGGGTCGGCTGGGGTTTCGTCGCCGAGGATCCGGCCTTCGCCGAGCTGTGCGAAAAGATCGGCGTCGCCTTCGTCGGGCCGAGCGCGGACGCCATGCGCCAGCTCGGCGACAAGATCGGCTCGAAGCTGATCGCCGAGAAGGTCGGTGTGCCGGTCGCGCCGTGGAGCCGCGGTGCCGTCGAAACTCTGGACGCCGCCCGGGCTGCGGCAGCCGAGGTCGGCTACCCGCTGATGCTGAAGGCGACCGCAGGCGGCGGCGGGCGCGGCATCCGCGTGATCAGGAACGAGGCCGAACTGGAAGACGCGTACGAGCGCACCAGCCAGGAGGCGGCACGGGCGTTCGGCAGCGGCATCGTGTTCCTGGAGCGCCTGGTCACCGGCGCCCGGCACGTCGAGGTCCAGGTGATCGCCGACGGGCAGGGCACCGCGTGGGCGCTCGGCGTCCGCGACTGCTCGGTGCAGCGACGCAACCAGAAGGTCATCGAGGAGTCGGCGTCGCCGGTTCTGGACCCGACGCAGGCCGCCGAGCTCAAGACGTCGGCCGAGCGACTGGCCGTGGCGGTCGGTTACCGCGGTGCGGCGACCGTCGAGTTCCTTTACCACCCCGGTGACCGCCTGTTCGCGTTCCTCGAGGTCAACACCCGCCTCCAGGTCGAGCACCCGATCACCGAGTTGACCACCGGGTTCGACCTGGTCAAGGCACAGTTGCACGTCGCCTCCGGTGGGCGCCTCGAGGGTGCGCCGCCGGCGGAGCGCGGGCACGCCATCGAGGCTCGGTTGAACGCCGAGGACCCCGACCGCGACTTCGCGCCGTCGCCGGGTCGCATCGCGCGGCTGGACCTGCCCAGCGGCCCGGGCATCCGGGTCGACACCGGCGTCAGCGAGGGCGACACCATCCCGGCCGACTTCGACTCGATGATCGCGAAGATCATCGCGTACGGCCGCGATCGCGACGAGGCGCTCGGCAAGCTGCGTCGGGCGATGGCGAACACCACGGTGATCATCGAAGGTGGCGCGACGAACAAGAGCTTCGTGCTCGACCTGCTCGACCAGCCCGAGGTGATCGACGCCAGCGCGGACACCGGCTGGATCGACCGTGTCCGCGGCGAGGGCCGGCTCGTCACGCACCGCCACTCCGCTGTCGCGCTGGCGGCCGCCGCCATCGAGGCGTACGAGGAGGATGAGCGCGTCGAGCGGCAGCGGTTGCTGTCGACGGCGTCCGGCGGGCGCCCGCAGGTGCAGCACGCCAGCGGCCGACCATTGGACCTGAAGCTGCGCGGTGTCAGCTACCGCACACGCGTGGCGCGGGTCGGCGCACACCGGTTCCGCGTCGGCATCGAGGCGGGTGTCACCGTCCGCACCGCTGACGTCGAACTCGACCGCTTCGATCGGCACACCGGGCAGATCGTCGTCAACGGCATCCGGTACCGCCTACTCACCGGCACGTACGGGCCGACCCACCTGGTCGAGGTGGACGGCGTGACCCACCGGGTCAGCCGCGACGAGGGCGGCGTCCTGCGCTCCCCGATGCCCGCGCTGGTCGTCGCCACGCCCCTGGAGGTCGGGGCCGAGGTCGAGGCGGGCGCACCGGTGCTGGTGCTGGAAGCGATGAAGATGGAGACGGTGCTGCGGGCGCCGTTCAAGGCGCGGCTGAAGGAGTGCGCCGTCTCCGTGGGCAGCCAGGTCGAGGCGGGTGCGCCGCTGCTGCGCCTGGAGCCGCTCGCGGACGAGGCCGACGAGACCGCGGACGACCCGACCACCGAGACCGTCGAACTGGACCTGCCCACCGCCGCCGGGGCCATTCCGGCAGACGAGCGCAGCAGGCGCGGTCAGGAGGACCTGCGCGGTCTGCTGCTCGGCTTCGACGTCGACCCGCACGACGACCGTCGGGTGCTCGACGGCTACCTGACCGCCCGGCGGGACGCCACCGAAAGCGGTCAGCGGCCGCTGGCCGCGGAGCTCGATCTCATCGAGGTGTTCGCCGACCTCGCCGAGTTGAGTCGCAACCGGCCGACCGGCGAGGACGGCGGAGCCGCGCACGTCCACAGCGCCCGGGAGCACTTCCACACCTACCTGCAGAGCCTCGACGTCGAGCGGGCCGGGCTGCCGGATGCCTTCCAAACCCGGCTCGCCAAGGCGCTCGGCCACTACGGCGTCACCGACCTGGACCGCTCCCCCGCCCTCGAAGCGGCCGTCTTCCGGATCTTCCTCGCCCAGCAACGCGCGTCCGTCGACGCAGGAGTCGTCGCGACGCTGCTGCGCGCCTGGCTGCGGGAAACCCCGCCGGACGAGTCGCTTCGCGAGCCCGTCGGTCTCGCGTTGGAACGGCTGATCGCCGCGACGCAGGTCCGCTTCCCCGCAGTCGCGGACCTCGCCCGCGGCGTGGTGTTCGCCTGGTTCGCCCAGCCGTTGCTGCGCCGCAACCGCGCCCGCATCTACGCCGAGGTCCGTGGGCACCTGCGGCACCTGGACGCCCACCCGGACGCGGCGGACCGCGCCGAGCGCATCGCCGAGATGGTACGCAGCACCGAACCACTGGTCCGGCTGCTCGGCCAGCGGCTCGTCCGCGACCACCTCGACAACGCGGTCATGCTGGAGGTGCTGACCCGGCGTTACTACGGCAACAAGGCGCTCACCAGCGTGCGCGCCCGCGAGGTCGCGGGCTGCACGTTCGTGGTCGCCGAGCGGGCCGACTCGAGCGTGGTGTCCGCCGCGGTGAGCTTCGACGCGCTGGGCAACGCACTGCGCGGGCTGGGCGAACTGGCCAGCGGCGAGGACTCCGTCGACGCCGACATCTACCTCGGCTGGGAAAACCAGCCGGAGGACTTCGACGCGATGGCCGCCGCGCTGGCCGAGGTCATCGCCGCGCACCCGCTGCCGCCCCAGGTCCGTCGGGTCACCACCACCGTCGCGGGTCGCGGCGGAGCGGTCATGCACCACCACTTCACCTTCCGCCCGTCGAACGATCAGATGACCGAGGACCGGCTGATCCGCGGCCTGCACCCGTACATCGCGCAGCGGATGCAGTTGGAGCGGCTGCACAAGTTCGACCTGACCCGGCTGCCGTCGTCGGACGAGGAGGTCTACCTCTTCCAGTGCGTGGCGCGGGAAAACCGGGCCGACGAGCGCCTCGTCGCGTTCGCGCAGGTCCGTAACCTCACTGAGCTTCGCGAGCAGGACGGCCGTCTGGTGGCGCTGCCGACGACCGAGGACGCCATTGCCGCCTGTCTCGACTCGATCCGCCGCGCCCAGTCGCTACGACCGTCGAAGACGCGCTTCAACACCAACCGGATCGTCGTCTACGTCTGGCCGCCGAGCGAGCTCACCCGGCAGGAGATGGAGATGATCGCCGGGCGCGTCGGCCCGACGACTGCGGGCGCCGGGCTCGAGGAGATCCTGTTCATCGCGCGGCAGCGCGACCGCCAGACCGGCAAGCTGACCAAGATCGCCGTACGGATCTCGTTCGACGCCGCGGGCGGCGCCGAGCTGGCCATCGGTAAGCCACCGGTCGAGCCGCTCGAACCGCTCGACGAGTACCGCCTGAAGGTGCTGCGGGCGAGCAGCCGCAACACCGTGTACCCGTACGAGCTGACCGGCCGGCTCGGTGACTTCGTCGAGCACGACCTCGACGACGACCACGCGGTGCAGGATGGACTGTGCTCGTCTCCGCCCAAAACCGGCTCCGGCTGCGCTCAGTCGCTAGTGCCGGTGGATCGGCCGAAGGGTCGCAACTCCGCCGCGATCGTCGCCGGGGTGGTCACCACGCCGACCGAGCGGCACCCGCAGGGTGTCACCCGGGTGGTGCTGCTCGGCGACCCGACGAAGGCGTTGGGCGCCCTGTCGGAGCCCGAGTGCCGACGCGTGATCGCCGCACTGGACCTCGCGGAGCGGATGAACGTGCCGCTGGAGTGGTGGGCGCTGTCCGCCGGTGCCCGAATCTCCATGACCACCGGTACGGAGAACATGGACTGGGTGGCCGCGGCGCTGAAGCGGATCGTCGAGTTCACCCAGGCCGGCGGTGAGATCAACATCGTGGTCGCGGGCATCAACGTCGGCGCGCAGCCGTACTGGAACGCCGAAGCGACGATGCTCATGCACACCAAGGGCATCCTGGTAATGACACCCGACTCGGCGATGGTGCTCACCGGCAAGCAGTCGCTCGACTTCTCCGGTGGTGTGTCCGCCGAGGACAACTTCGGCATCGGCGGCTACGACCGGGTGATGGGGCCGAACGGGCAGGCGCAGTACTGGGCGCCGAACCTGACGGCCGCACGGGACGTGGTGATGTCGCACTACGACCACACGTACGTGGCACCCGGCGAGGACGCACCCCGTCGGGCGGCCACCACCGACCCCACGGACCGCGACATCTCCGACTTCCCGCACGACATCGCGGGCAGCGCCTTCAGCACCGTCGGGGAGATCTTCTCCGTCGAGGCCAACCCGGACCGCAAGAAGCCGTTCGACATCCGTACGGTGATGCGGGCCCTCTCCGACCAGGACCACCCGGTGCTGGAGCGCTGGGCGGGCATGGCCGACGCGGACACCGCGGTCGTGCAGGACATCCACCTCGGCGGCATCCCGGTCTGCCTGCTCGGCATCGAGTCCCGCTCGGTGCCACGGCACGGTTTCCCGCCCACTGACGGCCCGGACACCTACACGGCCGGCACGCTGTTCCCCCGCTCCTCGAAGAAGGCTGCGCGGGCGATCAACGTGGCGAGCGGCAACCGGCCACTCGTCGTACTGGCGAACCTGTCCGGCTTCGACGGCTCACCGGAGTCGATGCGCAAGCTGCAACTGGAGTACGGCGCCGAGATCGGCCGGGCGATCGTGAACTTCCGGGGGCCCATCGTCTTCTGCGTGATCTCGCGCTACCACGGCGGAGCGTTCGTGGTGTTCTCGAAGGCGTTGAACCCGAACATGACAGTGCTCGCGCTGGAGGGCTCGTTCGCCTCGGTGCTCGGTGGCGCCCCCGCCGCCGCGGTGGTGTTCTCCGCCGACGTCAACGCCCGCACGGCGGCCGACGCCCGGGTACGGGACCTGGAAGCCCGCGTCGCGGCTGCGACCGGCACCGACCGGGCCGGGTTGACCGCAGAACTCGACGAGCTGCGCTCGTCGGTACGCGCGGAGAAGCTCGGCGAGGTGGCCACGGAGTTCGACCGGGTGCACAACATCCAACGCGCCGTCGAGGTCGGCTCGGTGGACGCCGTCATCCGCGCCGCCGAACTGCGTCCACGCATCATCGAGGCCATCGAGGCCCGCCTGGGCTAGGGACTTTGGGGCCGCAGTGCGAGCTTGCCCACGGTGGCCCGTGCTTCCAGTTCCGCGAGTGCCTTTGCGCCCTCGGCCAGCTCATAGATTGTGGGCTGGCCGGGGCCGAGCACTCCGGCCGCGATAAGGCCGAACATCTCACCCATAAGCTCGCCGAAGATGTGCGGTGCGGCCTGGATCAGGATGCCGATGTTGAGGCCGATGATGTGGAGCTGGTGCTTGTAGACCAGCTCCCAGTTGGTGATCGCGGCCTCCCCGTCAGCCAAGCCATAGACGACGACCCGGCCGGTGACCCGCTTGGCTGCGGCCAAGCTGGCATCGAGGGTGGCGCCGCCGACGGATTCCAGCACCAGGTCGACGCCCGCGCCGCCGGTCAGCCGCAGGACGTCGGCGGCGAGGTCGGTGCCGCGGGAGTCGATGACGTGGTCGGCGCCCAGTGCCTGCACGGTTTGGTGCTTGCCGGGTGAGGCACTGGCGATCACCGTCGCGCCGTAGTGCTTGGCGATCTTCACCGCGGCCTGGCCGGTCCCGCCGGCTGCGGCGTGGATCAGCACGGTCTGCCCTGCGGTGAGGCCACCCAGGGGCCTGAGCGCGGCCAGCGCGGTCGGCCAGTTCACGACCAGACCCAGCGCCTGCTCGTCGGTCCAGCCTGCTGGCACGGGGACTGCTGCGGCCGCGGGCAGCAGCATGTATTCGGCGAACGCGCCGCCTCCGATGGTTACACCGATGACGTGGGTGCCGAGTTCCAGGTCGGTCACCCCCTCGCCGAGGGCGGTGACTTCACCGGCACCTTCGATACCGGCCAGATACGGCGGCTGGGGGCCGCCTGCGAACGTGCCGCGGGATTGCGAGATGTCGACGAAGTTGGCGCCGGCGGCGGTGACACGGATCAGGACCTCGCCGGGTCCCGGGCTCGGCACCGGTGCGGCGGTGATCAGGCGCAGGTCCCGGGGGCCGCTCAGGGACGTCTGCTGCAGGGCGCGCATGGTCAAGGGAATGCTCATGACAGTCGCTTCCTTTGTTTGTCGTACGACCAACAAATAGTGCAGGGTCCTCAGTGACAGGTCAAGATAAGTTTGTCGATAGACAAAGAAGTACGGAGGACCATCCCGATGGCTTCACGCGGCAGGCCACGCACCTTCGACCCGGACACTGCCCTGCGCCAGGCGCTGGACCTGTTCTGGGAACGGGGCTACGAGGGGACGTCGCTCAACGACCTGGCCCAAGCCACGGGAATCGCCTCGGCCAGCATCTACGCCTGCTTCGGCAGCAAGGAAGACCTGTTTCGCAAGGTCATGGCGCTCTACGGCACGACCTCAGGGGAGCCGCCCAGACGCGCGCTGCGCGAAAACCCGACCGCCCGCGCCGCGATCCACGCCATGTTGCGCGCCACCGCCGAGCAGATCACCCGCCCGGAGGCGCCGCACTACTGCATGCTCATCCTGGCTGCACCCACTGGAGCCGTGGAAAACCACACGGTCCGGGAGTTCCTGGCCGACCGTCGGCGCGGCCAGTACACCACCATCAGAGATCGGCTCGAGCGCGGCGTCATCGACGGCGAGTTCACCGCGTCGCCCATCGACCTTGACGCCATCGCCCGCTACTACACCACTGTGGTGCAAGGCCTATCCATCCAAGCCCGCGATGGTGCCACCCGCGCCGAGCTGGAAGCGGTCATCACCTGCGCGATGGCCGCCTGGGACACACTCACGTCATTCTGACGGCTCCGCCGCCCAGATTCATCTGACACCGATCCGTAACGCATAAAGCCATCAACGACGGGCCGATCGGAGCCCACCGGGCGCGCGGATCGCGGCCTGAGCGGATGTTCCTCGTGTGACCCGTGTCCGAGGCGCTTGCGGCGGTGAGACAGCATGATCGTCGTGCAGACGGTTGTCGCGCTCCGGCGTTACCCGCTCAAGAGCGCCCGGGGTGAGGTTCTCCAGGCGGCTGATGTCGAGCCGACCGGTCTGCGCGGAGACCGGACGTGGGCCTGTATCGACTGCCAGGACGGGACGGTCGGCAGCGCCAAACATCCACGACGATGGGGTCGCCTGTTCGATGTCGGTACGACAATGCGGGATGACGGCCCGGAGACGATGTTGACGCTGCATGTCGACGGCAGCTCGCTGCGAGCCGGAAGCGCCGCGGCAGATGCCGCACTCAGCAACCACCTGGGCCGTCCGGTGCGGCTGAGCCGAGAGCTGCCGCCCGACGCGAGGCTGCACCGGACGTTGCCTGATGACGTCGGCATGGTGCCGGATTGGATGGCCGGTGCCCGGCCCGGTCAGGAAACCATCACGGCGATCGCGGGCGCGGGGCGGGTCGGCCGGTTCGTCGACTTTGGCGCCGTTCATATCGTGACCACCGGTGCGCTGTCTCTGCTGGGTGAGCGCATGGGAGGTGTCAGTGTGGCCGCGGCGCGGTTTCGCCCGAACCTGGTCATCGACGCACCGCGTGACCCAGAACCGGGGCAGGAGCTACGTCTGGGCGATGTCGTTCTCCGGGTGATCCTGCCCACTCCAAGGTGCGTCATTCCCGGACTCTCCCAGGCCGAACTGCCGGCCGACCTCTCCGTGCTGAGCGCCCTGGCCCGGCACTACCGCATCCCCGTGGCCGGGCTAGGGCGGGCAGCCTGCTTCGGGACCTACGCCGATGTCGTCCAGCCAGGCCGACTCCGACTGGGGCAGGTCGTCCGCTAAGCAAAGCCCCGTACCTGGTCGGCGGCTCCTCCATTACGCAGATGCGGTCGTCGTAGCGACCGCTCGGCGGCAATTGAGCGCGCGACGCTGATCGCCTGCCTCCGGAAAACTGCCTGGCCCCTATTGCGCTGGCATGCGACGATCCGCCGATGTCCCACAACACAAGGCAGCGTCGGCTGGCCGCGCTGCGCGCCTGCGACCGAATCCTTTCCGGCATCCGACCTACGACGATGAGGGACCGGCTCGCAGACATGGACGCAGGTGGTGATCTGGACGATCAGCCCGACTTCTACGGCGACGGCCCGGTGACCATGCTGGAAGAACGCGTGGCGGATTTGCTGGGAACCGAGGCCGCCGTCTTCTTCCCCACCGGCACGATGGCCCAGCAGGTCGCGCTGCGCTATGGCGCTGACCGCAGCGGGCACCCGACCATCGCTCTACACCCGCTCGGCCACCTAGAGGTGGACGAACGGCATGCCTATGCCCACCTGAGCGGCCTGCGCAGTACCTGGCCGACGACCGCGCCCCGCAACCCCACCGCCGAGGAGATCACCGCGCTCGCCGAGCCCGTGAGCACCGTCGTCATCGAACTCCCGCTGCGCGACGCCGGCTTCGTCCTCCCCTCCTGGGACGAGCTCGCCGCCGCATCCGCCGCAGCGCGCGCCATCGGTGCACGCGTACATTTCGACGGTGCCCGAATTTGGGAATCCACCGCACACCTGGCGCACACCCTCAGCGAAATCGCCGACCTCGCCGACAGCACCTACGTCTCGTTCTACAAGACGATCGGCGGTATCAGCGGTGCGGCGCTCGCGGGCACCACGCAGCTCGCCTCCTACGCCCGCATCTGGCGGCACCGCTACGGCGGCGACGTGTTCCAGCAGTGGCCAGCCGCTCTGAGCGCACTCGCCGGTCTGAACAGGGAGCTGCCGCGCATCCCCGAGTATGTGCGGCACGCGCGGACAGTCGCTGCGGCACTCACCGCGCTTCCCGGCGCGCGGGTGTATCCAGAACCTCCGCATACCCATCGATTCCGCCTCTGGCTACCCCACCCGGCGCAAGCACTGAACGACGCTGCGCTGGCGCTCGCCGAGGAGGAAAAGGTGTGGTTTGTCGCCGGCTGGCAGGAAACAAACCTACCGGGCATGGCGATGACCGAGATCACCGTCGCCGCGCCCGCCCTCGAGTGGACCACCGACGACATCGCCGAGGCTGGTGAGCGCTTCCTTGGCCGCGTCGTCGATCATTGACCATCACGTGCCTGCCACAGCGGTGCTCGGCGAACTCGCACATCTACGCTGCGGCCAACACGTCGATCACCTACCGGCGACCGCTGGCGAATTGGCCGCAGTACAGGTGCCCTCATCGCGGCCAGATCCGGATGCTCAGTCAGCACCAACGCGGCCCGCCAAGGCGGCTATTGATCGGCTGCGACTGCTCGGGTGTCAGACGGAAAGGCCGCGGGTAGGTAGCCGAGGTGGAGCAAGCAACTGTCAGGGAGAACGTGATCATGGCCCGAACCGCGGTCGTTACCGGGGCTGGCAATGGATTGGGGCGCGAGATTGCGCTTGGCCTCGCTGAAGCCGGTTACGGCATCGTCGTAGCCGATTCCGATGAGCGGGCCGCCAAGGCGTGTGGACGCTTGATTGAGGCACACGGGATGCCGGCACGGGCCGTAGGCGGCGACGTACGAGAGCCTGATGACATGAACCGCATCTTGACGGCCGCACGAGCCCTTGGCGGTCCTCATGTGCTCGTCAACAACGCTGGTGGCTGGACTCCGAATAGACAATATCCGCAGGCTGCGCCCGCCGAGTGGGCTGCGACGATCAGCCTTAACCTCACCGCCCCGATGTTGCTCAGTCAGCTCGTTCTGGAGCCCATGCAAGAACAGGGTGGTGGCGCCATTATCAATATCGCATCCAGCGGTGGCATTGGTTTTGGGCCCTACGGTTCACCCGAGTACGGGGCCGCGAAGGCTGGTTTGATCCGCTTCACCGCCAGTCTGGCTGGGTTGGCTAGCAGCCATGGGGTCCGGATGATGTGCGTAGCTCCAGACTGGATTGGTCTGGAACGAGCACAAACGCAGTGGGAGCGCATGAGCTCTGCCGAACGTGCAGCATCTCGCCCGCTGATCCCTCCCGCCGAGGTCGTCGCCGTCGTTATGGATCTCATCCGGGAGGGAGCCGGCGGATCGGTGGTGGAAATGTGGGGAGGCGATCAGCCCGTCGTGCATGCCCCGTAGGACTGCACTTGATCATCCGCCATTCGGCAGAAGCGGACACCTGTGTCATCGGTGCACGGTAGCCGCAGCGTCAGCCGGTTCGTTGCTCGCCGGTCGAGTCATTGTCGATCTGCCAGGCCGTGGCGAGATCCTCGCGTGCCCGGGCGACACGGGAGCGGATCGTGCCGATGGGGCACTGGCAGACGTCCGCGGCCTCGGCATAGGACAGGCCGAGCACCTGGGTGGCGACGAACGCCTCGCGACGCTCCCGGCTCAGGCCGGCGATCAGCTGGTGCAGCGTCACACTCTCGTCGGCGCCGACCGTGATCGCACCGGCGGCCTCGGCCGCCGCCTGCCAGTCCGGCACCGATGCCAACCTTGGCCGGGCCACCGCCGTCCGGACGTGATCCACGGCAACGCGCCGGGCGATCGTGAACACCCACGTCCGGGCCGACGAGCGTCCGGCGAAGCCGGGCAGGCTGCGAAATGCCCGCAGGAACGTCTCCTGGGTCAGGTCGTCGGCCTCACCCGGCCCGGCCAGATGCGACAGGAAGCGCCAGACCTGATCCTGCAGGGCCCGGATGAACGCCGTGGCGGCCTGCCGGTCTCCCTGGCCTGCCTCCTGCGCCCACCGGGTCACCTGGTCGTCGTCAACGACGCCGTTGCGCACAGACCACCGTCCTGGGTGCCACGGGCGTTCCTCCATGCCGAGATGTCGTCGGATCGCGCCGGTCAGCCGCGCACCCTGGTTGTCGGAGGCCGGTGCGGAAAAGTTCCCGGGACTCCCTCGTTCGGGGCGATTTCCCGGATGTCCAACTCGGCGGGAACCGGCACCGCCGCCGATCCGACTACCGATTCCGACCGCCCCGTGCCTCGAGTCGATCGGATAACGCATGACGTCCACCGTTGAGACGCCCGAGTCCACTCCCCCGCTGGCTCCGGCCGCGACGCCGGTTGCCCGCACGGCCTGGGGGTGGTCTGCTGCTGCGTATCCACTTCTACGCCGGGATCCTGGTCGCGCGAGTTGCTGGGCCTGGGCCGAGGTGAGGTGCCGTCCGCCCTCCCCCACGGTCGTGGCCAGACCGTCGGGCAGGGTACGAAGCCACTCGGTGGCCCCGACGAGGTCGAGGGCGACGGTCATCTCGGCGTCGGTGGCGTCCGGGTTGGCGAGGCGCAGGTCGTCGGCGAGCGGCCCGGCGAAGACGTGCACCTCCTGGCTGATCAGGGTGATCTCGCGAGGAGGCGGTGCTCGCCGAGGTGTGCCAACGGCACACCGCGCAGGGTCACCGAGCCGTGGGTGGGCGTGATGATGCCTGAAACTGCCGGGTGGGCGGTACGGCGCCGCCGGTGCCGGCAGTTTCAGGGACCGACCGCGACTACCGCTCCCCCACCGTGACCGGGACGGACAGGCCAAGGCCGCTGACGGCCGCCGCGACCAGGGCCTGCGGGGCGAGCGAGACATCGAGCACGAGCACCGACTCGTCCGGCTGGGCCGGTTCCAACGTGGCGAGCTGTGATTCGAGCAGGCTCGCCGGCATGTAGTGCCCCTCGCGCCGGGCCATTCGGGCCCGGATGACCGTCGCCGCACTGATCCCGCGCGCCACCGTGGTCTTGCCGGACCCGGAAACGCCCATCACCACGACGTGCCGAGTGGGTTGGGCGCCTCCGCGCCGCTCACCAGTCATGAACCGTGCCGTCCTTGAGCCGGTTGAACGGCAGGTAGGCCGGCTCGTACGGGAATCGGGCCGCCGCCTCCTCGTCGAGCTCCACCCCGAGTCCCGGCTGGTCACCCGGGTGCAGGTAGCCGTCCGTGAAGGTGAACGACTGCCGGAACACCTCGTTGGCCAGCGGGGTGTGCTTCATGTACTCCTGGATCCCGAAGTTGTGGATGGCCAGGTCCAGGTGGAGCGCCGCGGCCATACCCACCGGCGAGATGTCGGTGGGGCCGTGGATGCCAGACTTGATCTGGTACTGGGCGGCGAAGTCGAGCAGCTTACGCATGGCGGTGATGCCACCGGTGTGGGTGACCGCGGACCGGACGTAGTCGATCAGCTGCTCACGGATCAGGGTCTGGTAGTCCCAGACGGTGTTGAAGACCTCGCCGATGGCCAGCGGGGTGGTGGTGTGCTGGCGGACCAGCCGCAGTGCCTCCTGGTTCTCGGCCGGGGTGCAGTCCTCAAGCCAGAACAGGTCGTACGGCTCGAGGGCCTTGCCGAGCTTGGCGGCCTGAATCGGGGTCATCCGGTGGTGACCGTCGTGCAGCAGCGGCAACTCGGGGCCGAACTCGCCACGGACCGCCTCGAAAACGTCGGGTAGGTGGCGCAGGTACGCGCGGGTGTCCCAGTCCTCCTCGACGGGCAGCGGGGTGCGCTGTGCGGGTTCGTAGTCGTAGCGCTGGCCAGTGGCGCTGGGCTGGGCGGCCACACCGTAGACCGCGTTGATCCCCGGCACCGAGGTCTGCACCCGGATCGACCGGAAGCCCTCGTCGAGGTGGCGGCGGATCGAGTCGAACAGCTCAGGGATGTCCCGCCCCGACGCGTGCCCGTAGGCCATGATGCCGGTGCGGGACGCGCCGCCCAGCAGCTGGTAAAGCGGCATGCCTGCGGCCTTGGCCTTGATGTCCCAGAGTGCGACGTCGACCGCGGCGATGGCCGCCATGGTGACCGGTCCCCGCCGCCAGTACGCCGAGCGGTACAGGAACTGCCAGGTGTCCTCGATACGGTGCGCGTCCCGTCCCATCAGCAGCGGGGCGACGTGGTCCCGCAGGTACGAGGCGACGGACAGCTCACGGCCGTTGAGCGTGGCGTCGCCCAGACCGGTGAGGCCCTCATCGGTGGTGATCTTCAGGGTGACGAAGTTCCGGTCAGGGCTGGACACGATGACGTCTGCTGCGACGATCTTCACGGAATGCCTTCCGTTCTCTCAGATCCGGGGTGGTCTCACCATTCGGCGAACGATGCTAGGCCTGCCGAGGCCGGGCTGCACGCCCGCGTCCTCGAACACCTCGGCACCGCCGTCGAGCCCCACGCGGCCCTACTGGCCGCCAGCCGGATCGGCCACGACGAAGCGAGCGATCTCGTCGGACTGGCGGCGAAGATGTGGGCGGCAGGCACAAGCACCACCTCATGCCGCATCACCCGCACGAGCAGGCTCTCCAGCTACACGCCGATGTCGCCCAGGCGATCCAGCGGCGCGACGGTGAACGCGCCCGGCAGGCCATGGTGCAGCTGATGGAGCATGCTTTCGGCGAGATGAAGTCGCTCTGGGAGCAGGTCGGCAAGCCCCGAGCGGGGCGCGGATGACTCCTGACCGCACCTTCGAAAACGGCGTGCGTACCTAACGAATAGCTGACATTCGGCGACCAGGCTGGCTGGCATGCGAAAAGCGAATGTGAAGACGACCGGTCTGGCGGTCCTGCTGTTGTCGCTCGCGGCCTGCGGCGGCGACCCGGCGGCGTCGGATCCGCAGGTGGCCGCGATCCCGGGCGCGACCACGTCGGCGAGTGCCGGCCCGGCCGGTTCGACCAGCGGTGCCGATCGTCAACTTCCCCTCGGCGCGACCAAGCAGGAGATCGACCGCCTCTACGACGCGTACTACGCCTGCTGGACGCAGCACGGTGTGCCGTCGGCGCCGGCGTCGGACGGAAACGGCGGTCCGCTGCTCAGTTACAAGATGGACCAGAAGAAGTATCAACCGGCCGTGGACGCGTGCGCCGACAAGGAGCCGCTGAGCGCTCCGGAGCTCGACCCTCATCAGAACCCGAACTTCGCCGACGACCTGCGCGAGCAGTTGCAGTGCCTCCGGAGCCAGGGCCTGTCGATGGAGATCCGGCAGGCGGGCACCGACAGCGCCAGCATCTGGGTCGCGCCGGAGACCAAGGCCAACCTCGACAAGGCGAACAGCGACGCGGGGCTGGAGATCCAGCGTCAGTGCGAGATCTCGGCCTTCACGGAGAAGTAACCGACCGTGCGGACGAAAACCCTCATCATCGTCACGTGCGGCACGCTCGCGCTGGGCGGCGTGGTCTACGCCGTCCACGCCAGCCTCGGCGACGACTCGCCGGCCGCCCAGTCGGCCGCGGCCCAGGTGGCCACGGCCGAGGTGGTCCAGACTGACCTCTCCGACTATTGGACCGAGAGCGGCACTGTCGGCTATCGCAAGCAGCGCGTCCTGCGGGGCGTCGCGCCCGGGGTGCTCACCTGGCTGCCACAGCCGGGCAGCACCATTGCCCGGGGTGACACTCTGTATCGATCCGGCGACCGGCCGGTGACCCTCTTCTACGGGTCGTCGCCGATGTTCCGCGACATCGACACGGTCGGCATGGTCGGCCGCGACGTCAAAGTGCTGGCCGACAACCTCCGGGCGCTCGGCTACCGAATCGGGGACCAGCCCGCACCGGGGACCCGGGTCACCGTCCAAGGCGGACCGGCGCCGGCCGCGAGCGGCCAGGGACCGGACGCGGAGGCTAACAGGGCCGGGCCGGCTTCGACGGCGGCAGCCTCCGACACGGAGGCCTACCGGACCGTCGTGACCAGCAAAGACGCCGTCTTCACCCGATCGCTCAAGGACGCCGTGAAACGCTGGCAGGCGGCCGAGGAGATACGTCCGGCAACCGGCACCGTGACACTCGGCGACATTCTGGTCCTGCCCGGGGCGGTGCGGGTGGGCGCGGCTTCGGCGCAACTCGGTGACGACGCCACCGGCAACCTGATGGCGATCAGCGATCAAGACAAGGCGGTTTCCGTCGAGATCGACGCGAGCCGGGCCAGCGACATCCGTGCTGGGCAGAAGGTGCAGATCACTCTTCCGGACAGCTCAGACACCAACGGCACGATCGACTCGGTGAGCAGCAACATCCAGGCCAGCTCGTCGGACGGCGGCGACTCGGGCCCGGAGGGCCCAAAGGTGCAGGTCGTCATCGCGGTGGACAATGCCTCGAAGATCCAGAACATCAGCTCGGCATCCGTCGAAGTCCGGTTCACCGGCACCACCGAGCACGACGTACTCGCCGTCCCGGTCGGCGCACTGCTCGCGCTCAGCGGCGGCGGCTACGGCGTACAGATCTCCGAAGGCGCCTTGACCGCGGTGAAGGTGGGCCTGTTCGCCGACGGCATGGTGCAGATCACCGGTACGGGCATCACCGCCGGCACCCGGGTGGTGACGACGTCGTGACGACGGTGCTGGAGATCTGTGGTGCCAGCCGGCGCTACGGCGAGGATGTGACCGCGCTGCGCGACGTCTCGTTGCGGATCGACGAGGGTGAGTTCGTCGCGATCCTGGGGCCATCCGGGTCCGGAAAATCCACCCTGCTCAACATCATGGGAACGCTGGACCGGCCTACCGAGGGCCGGGTGCTGATCGGCGGGCGGGACATCACCACGATGTCCGACCGGCAACTGTCCAGCCTGCGCGGTCGCTGGCTGGGCTTCGTGTTCCAGCAGTTCCACCTCACCGACGGGCTGACCGCGACCGAGAACGTCGCGACCGGCCTGCTCTACGCCGGCGTGCACCGCCGTCACCGCCGGAAGATGGCCCTGGCGGCGCTGGAGCGGGTCGGCCTGGCCCACCGCGCCGACCACCACCCACAGGCGCTCTCGGGCGGCGAACGCCAACGGGTGGCGATCGCCCGGGCGCTGGTCAACCGGCCCGCGCTGGTGTTGGCCGACGAGCCGACCGGGGCGCTCGACATGGCCACCGGCTCGGCCGTGCTCGACCTGTTGACCGAGCTGAACGGGGACGGGACCACGATCGCGCTGATCACTCACGATCACGAGGTGGCCGCCCGGGTGCCCCGACAGCTCCGCATCCTGGACGGCCGCCTGGTGTCCGACTCCGCGTCTGGAGGTGGGCCGGCATGAGGCGTACCCGTCGAAAGGCGAGAGTGGACCGGGATGCCGCACCGGTCCGTCTGGCCCCAGCCGACCTGGTTGGTCTGGGCCTGCTCGGCATCCGCACGCGCAAGGTGCGGGCCGCCCTGTCGGCGCTCGGCATCGCTATCGGCATCGCCACCCTGATCCTGGTCACCGGCATCCCCGCGTCCAGCCAACAGGCGCTTGAGGAGAAACTGGCCGCCCTGGGCACCAACCGACTGCAGGTCACACCGGCGCCCAACCACGAGCCACCGGTCAAGCTGCCGGTCGAGTCGGTGGACATGGTGTCCCGGATCGCGCCAGTGACGGTGGCGAGCGCGACCGCTGACTTCGGGCTGACGGTCGCCCGCTCCGACCGGGCTGGCAACGGCGATTACAACGCCATCGCGGTTGTCGCCACCAGGACGAACCTGCTCGCGGCCATCGATGGCCGGATACGCTCGGGCCGTTTCCTGGATCCCGCGATGGAGCGCCTGCCGACAGTGGTCCTCGGCTCGGTCGCCGCCCAGCGGCTCGGCTTCGCCACCGTCGACCTCTCCCAGCCGGTCCAGGTCCACCTGGGCGGGAAGCGGTTCAGCGTGGTCGGCATCCTCGACCCAGTGGCACTCGCGCCCGAGATCGACCGCTCGGCGATGATCGGCTGGGACGCGGCCAAACGCTGGCTACGCTTCGACGGACACCCGACCCGGATCTATGTGCAGACGACCGACGCCCAGGTGGTGGCGGTGCGCTCGGTCCTGGCCGCCACGGCCAACCCGGAGCATCCGAGCGACGTACTGGTCAGTCGTCCCTCGGACGGGCTCGCCGCCAAGCAGGCGGTGCAGCAGACGTTCAGCTCGCTGCTGCTCGGGCTGGCCGGGATCGCGTTGCTCGTCGGCGGCATCGGGGTGGCCAACACCATGTACATCTCGGTGCTGGAGCGACGCCGTGAAATTGGCCTGCGCCGGGCCTTGGGCGCGAACCGGGGCCAGGTGCGCATCCAGTTCGTGACCGAGTCGATCGTGCTGTCGGCGCTTGGCGGAGCAGCCGGGGTGCTGACCGGCGCGGTGGCCGTCACCGGCTATGCCACCCTCCAGCACTGGCCGGTGACCATCCCACCGACGGCAGCCTGCGCCGGACTGGGAGGTGCGCTGGTCATCGGGGTGCTGGCTGGGGTCTATCCGGCGATGCGGGCCGCCTCGCTCGATCCCACCGAGTCACTGTCCAGTGTTTGAGCAGTCGTTAGGAATCTGTCAGGTCGGGCAGGGAATCGGTTCGGTGCCGTACCGGCGACCTATCATCGCCGGCATGTGTGCGCTGGTCTTGATCGCCGACGACGATCTGCGGCACGCGGAGGGGATCCGCCGCTACCTGGTGGCCGCCGGCCACGAGACGATCGTGGTGCACGACGGCCGGGCGGCGCTGGAAGCCGCCCGCCGAGACCGGCCCGACCTGCTGATCCTGGACGTGATGATGCCGGGACTGGACGGCTTACAGGTCTGCCGAACGCTGCGGCAGGAGTCGGACGTGCTGGTACTCATGCTCACCGCCCGTAGCTCGGAGAGCGACCTGCTACTCGGACTGGAACTCGGCGCCGACGACTACCTGACCAAACCGTTCAGCCCCCGGGAACTGGTGGCCCGCACCCGCACCTTGCTGCGCCGCGCGTCCCGGGGCGTACCGGAGCCCGCCGCCCGGAGTATCCGGCAGATCGGTCGGATCGGCGTCGACCCGGTCGGGCACCAGGTGACGGTCGACGGTGAGCGGATCGAGTGCACCCGTGGCGAGTTCGCCATCCTGGCCGCCATGTCCGAGCAGCCGGACAGGGTCTTCACCCGAGCACAGCTGCTGCACCACACCCGTGGTCTCGACCGCAGCTCGACCGAACGCACCATCGACGTACACGTGATGAACCTGCGCCGCAAGATCGAAGCTGACCCGAGACGCCCCGAGCAGTTGCTCACCGTGCACGGTGTGGGCTACAAGCTGGCTCTGGGCGCGACGCCGTGAGCAAGAACCAGGTGCCGCTGCGGCACAGCCTGGTGACCCGGCTGCTGGTCTCCTCCGTGGTGATCGCGCTGGCCGCGATCTCGGCCACCGCCTGGCTGGCGGCCACGACCACCACCCGGGCGATCAACTACGAGCAGGGCGGCGCGGTCGCCGACCAGAGGGCCGTCTACCAGGCGCTTGTCGGTTACGCCGCAACCCACCACGACTGGTCCGGGGCCGCCGCCCTGGTTCGCTCGCGCGCCGCCGAGCTGCGTCGCCGCATCACGTTGACCACCGACAATCACGAGATCATCCTTGACTCGCAGGCCGGACCGGCGCTGCGGAACACCCGTCCGTCGGCCGTAGTGGATCCGCTCCACGTCGACCTGGGACTGACCGGCGGCGACGAGCACATCGATGAGCGAGCCGTCGGGCCCTACGTCGTGCCGCCCGAAGACCGGTACGTGCTGAGCGAGGTGGCCAAGAACACCCTGAGCTGTTTCAACAAGATGGGCTACGACGGCGTCATCGAGATCGCGAAGACCGGCCGCCCGAGCGTCGTCCTCACCACCGTCCGCGCCGAGGCCGAGCGACCACTGACCCGGTCCGTGACCGAGGGTTGCGGGTTCGAGCTCGACAGCCTGGTCAGTCCAGCCGAGAAGAAAGCACTCCAGACGCTGACCACCTTGACCGCCCGCTGTCTCAGCCTGGGCGACCGCGCCTCACAACTGCGCATCACGCCGACCTTCAAGGCATATCTGGGCGCGTCGGCAGTTGTCCGCACCGCGCACGAGGACATCGAGGTGAAGCCGCCGTCGCTGCTCAAGCCGGCCGGGCCGGTCGGCGTCGTGCAGGGCTGCATCGAAGCAGGGCGTAGGACCCAACTTCGACCGTACGTGGCACCCCGCGCGCTGCTGTTCGTCACCGCGCCGGACACCGGAAGCACCACGCTGAGCCTGTCCGGCGGAAGCATCGGGCGAATCGTGGCGGTCACCGGCGCGGTCCTGCTCTCCACCGTCGCGGCGACCGTGCTGGTCGGCCGGCGCCTGGTGCGACCGCTGCGCACCCTCGCCGACGCGGCCGAACTGCACACGCCCGCCCCGGTGTCCACCCGCGACGAGATCGGCCGCTTGGCGCGCGCCCTGAACGACTCCGCGGAGCGTCGGGAACGGGCCGAGGCGCAACGCCGGACGATGGTCAACGACGTGGCGCACGAGCTGCGCACCCCCCTGAGCAACATCCGCATATGGCTGGAGGCAGCGCAGGACGACCTGGCTCCGACCGACGCCCAGCTGCTGGCGATGCTGCACGAGGAGGCGCTGCTGCTCCAGCACATCATCGACGACCTCGGCGACCTGGCGGCAGCCGACGCGGGCACACTGCGGATCGACCTGAGGCCGACCGACCTGCGGGACGTGCTCACGCACGTGGTCGACAGCCATCGGGGCAGCGCGTTCGCGGCCGGGTTGCGTCTGGAGCTCATCGTCGTGGGAGATCCGGTGGTGCAAGCCGATCAGGTGCGCCTGCGACAGGTGGTCGGCAACCTGATCTCGAACGCCATCCGTTACACCCCGCCCGGCGGCTCGGTCACGGTCGGCGCGAACGGCACGACCATTTCCGTACGGGACACCGGCAGCGGCATCACCCCGGCCGACCTGCCGAAGATCTTCGACCGTTTCTGGCGGGCCGACGAGTCGCGTAGCCGGGTGACGGGCGGCAGCGGGCTCGGCCTGGCGATCGCGCGCCACCTGACCGAGGCACACGGCGGCTTGATCGAGGTGGAGAGCGAGCCGGGCCGGGGCACGCTCTTCACCATCCGACTGCCGGATCCGTCAACGCCATGGGTGCCACCCAGACGATGACCCTGAGCAGCGGAACCGCGTCATCGAGTCCGGGTCCAGCCGAGGAAGCGCTGGTGCAATGTGCCAGCGGGCGTCCAGGGCATGTCTTCGATGGCCTGGACAAGGTAGGCGCCGAGATAGAGGGCCAGCGACACCTGAGCCCCGGCATACTCCATCCGCAGCTCCAGCTTCCGAGTGGGACAGGGCCAGGGCACGTTGCAACCGCCGCAACTCCAGATCGGCATCACCGGGCCGTGGGTGGTCACCGCACACGTCCGAGGAGACCACGGCGTCCCGAACCGTGGCGAGTGCAGGATGCTCCGGCCCGTTCACCACCGCGGACCGATCGCTCAACTCCCCCACCAACGCGGACACGTCGACCTTGAGCGCGCGGGCGATCCGATCCAGCATGTGGACACGCGGCGGCAGGATGCGATCCGTCTCCACGGCGGATCGGTGGCCGCCGTCGTGCCCACCGTACCCACGGCACCGCACGCTGGTAACCCGTTAGCTCGCCGGCTCGCGCGACAGCTCGTGGTGTGCCAACTGGCAGCGCTGTGCCTAGCCGGTCAAACGTGGATCGGCCAGCAACACGACGTGGTCGACGGCTGCCGTTGCCAGGCAGCACACGGCGGTCACCCCCGTCGATTGGAGGCGACCGCTGTGCTGTGGAGTACGCGTCAGCGGACCACGCCGAGGCCGGTGAACGACCTGTCGTACTCGGTGAACGACTGGTTGTTGTACGGCCCGTAGATCCAGGTCCGCATCGAGTTGGCGGCGGTGTCGATCTCGACCAGGCGTACCGGATTGGTGGTGTTGGAATGGAACGTCTGGAGGAACGAGTAAATCTTGTTGCCGTTGACGCCGGTGTCGATCCGGTTGGCGGCGATGCCCACGTGGCCGGAGAAGACGAACCGGATGTTGGCGTACTGCTTGACCAGGTTGTCGAAGAGATACTGCGGGCTGGTCGCGCCGTAGGACGCGCTCTGCTCGATGTTGCCGCTGCCGTCAATGTAGTCGTGGGTGACGACGATGACGTTGTGCCGGGGGTTGGCGGCCACGACGTTCTTGGCCCAGTTCACGGCCTCGACGCGGGGCCACAGTTCGAGGGTCAGGACCAGCCACTGCACGCCGCCGGCCTCGAAGGTCGAGTACGAGTTGTCGACCTTGCCGGCCTCGAACTGTCCCTTGACCGCGCGGTACTGGCTGACGGTGAAGTACTGGTTGAAGACGGTGGTGTCGCGGACGAGTTCGCGGGTGTGGGCGGGGTCGCGGGCCGAGCCGCCGACGCCGGTGGCCTGGGTGTCGTGGTTGCCGATCGCCAGCGCGTACGGGATGGCGGCGTTTTCGATCGGCCGCATCGCGTTGCGGGCGATGACGTACTGGGAGTGGTCCGAGGTGTCCCAGTTGACTACGTCACCGGAGGAAGCCACGAAGCGTAGGTCCAGCGCGGAGCGGTTTTGCACCAGCCAGTTGGTGCGGTTGAGGAAGCGGGTGTCGCTGCTGTTCAGCACCTCCTGCTGGGTGTCCGGCAGGACGGCGAAGCTGAACTTCGTGTTGGTGGCGCCCGCGGCCTCCATCCGCGCGTACGCGATGTGGACGTTGCGGTCGCAGGGATCGGCCCGGAAGTCGTTGATGAGCTGGATCTTCACGGTGTGCTGCCCGGCGCCGACCGCCGCGCCGACCGGGTAGGTGCCGTAGTTGGTCGCGCTGACGATGGTGGTCTGGCCGACGCTGACACCGTCGACCGTCACCCGGACGGTCGGCCAGCCCTGGCAGTTGTCACCGATGGCGCCGATCAACACCCGGCCGGAGCCGCTGATGCTCGTGGTGGCGTAACTGGAGTTGCCCCAGAGCGAGGCGTGCGTGCCGGAGGCGGGCACGGGAGTGCCGGTCGCCGTACGAATCGCGCCGTCCACGACGGTGAACTGGGACGGCTCGGCGGCATTGGCCGTACCGCCGACGAATACTCCGCCGGCTGCGGCAACCACCGTCGCCACGGCCAATGCCACGAGCCTGGACCTGGATCTCCTGAAACGCACCGCTGATCCTCCCTTGCCGACATACGCCCAAGAGCTGGGCATTCGTAGCGTAAGGAAGATCGGCATGACACATGTGAATGCTTCAAGACCATCCTGAGTACCGGAGCTGTACTCTCCGTTCCGCACGTCACGGGACGCGGTGGGAGCGGGCACCCCGAGCGGCGTTATGACTCAGCGGAATATTTATACCTGTGAGTCATACCGCTCATTGGCACATCCGCCGCCCAGCGAGGTGACACGCCGGCTCCGTCCGGGTTACCCCGGCCTAGGAGGCTTTGCCCCGCCGACCCCCGCCAGCGGCGGAGGGCCGGTGAGCGATGCGGGGAGCCCGCACCGCAGACGAGTTGCCGGACCCCGGGCGGAAGTCCCGTGCCGCGCTGGCCACCATCTCGTCGGAGTCGCGAGTGAGCATCTGCCGGATGTGCGACGGAACGACCTCGGATGTCGCCATCGCGAGTCGAACCTGCACCGAACGGTCGTCGGCCAGGCGCACCAGATCCGCCTCGTCCAGCTCGACCGCGCGGACCAGCGCGGCACGGACGTCGACGACCGGGTCCGCGGCGAGCGCGCTGCGCTGCTCGGCGGTGGTCCGCGGGTTGCGGGCAACCCCCTTGCGTACGCGGGCGGTGCGATCGGCCAACAGGGTGGTGATCACGTCCGGGTCGTGGGTGTGGGTGGCGAGTCGTTCCCGTACCTCGGGTGAGACGTCGTCGGTCAGCCTGGCGGCCAACTCGGGCTCCAGCTCGCGACTCTCCGCGAGGAGACCACGCAGCTCCTTGTCCGATGCCTCGGACATCACCCGGCGGATCGACTCGTCACAGGCCGGATTGCCCGCAACGGCCCAGCGGACCCACCGGTCGGCGTCCTTGACGAGACGCATGAGGTTGGCGAGCGAGGTCGAGGGGTTCCTCGCCACGGCCTCGCGCACCTGACGATCATGGTCCCGGGTGAGCGGTCGCAGTGCCTGCGCGGGCGCGTCGGCCCGTGCGGCGACCGCCTTGCGGACCACGGCCGACGGGTCGGAAGCCAGGTCGATGAGGGTCATCTGTGGCGTTGTGGGGTCCTGTGCGAGGGCGAGCCGTTCGTCAGCGCTGCCACCGATCGGACGGTGGGCGGTGGTGTCGGACCCGCTGTGTTGGTCGGGCTCGCCGACGTCCTGCTGTTTCCCCATGACGCAATCATGTCACGCGCCCGATCTGACACTGGGTAGTCGTAGGCCGGACATGCCACCGTCCACCGCCAGCGACGACCCGGTCACCGATCCGGTCGTGGGCGACGCGAGGTAGACGACGGCGGCGGCCACCTCGTCGGCGGTCACCAGGCGCCCCGTCGGCTGCCGCGAAGCGAGCTGCCGCTTCTCCACCGTCGGGTCCGCCGCGCCAGCGAGCAGGCGGGTCACCCAGGGCGTGTCCACGGTGCCGGGGGCGACACAGTTGACCCGGATCCCGTCCGCCACCAGGTCGGCGGCCATGGCGAGGGTGAGGGCGTGCACGGCGCCCTTCGACGCCGAGTACAGGGCGCGTCGGGGCAGGCCGACGGTCGCCGCGATCGAGGAGACGTTGACGATCGCCGCAGACGACGACCGCCGCAGGTACGGCAGAGCGACGGCACTCATTCGGGCCACGCCGGTGACGTTGACGTCGAGCACCCTGCTCCACTGGTCGTCGTCGTCCTCCTCCACGGTGCCCACGGCGGAGATGCCGGCATTGTTCACCAGGATGTCGACGCCACCGAACGCGTCGGCGACCGAGGCGACGGCCTCGTCGAGGGAGGACCGGTCGGCCACGTCCGCCCGGACGCCATGGACGCGGGGATCCTCGGGCAGACCCGACAGATCCAGGTCCAGTACGCCCACCCGGGCGCCGGCGGCCACGAAAGCCCGTACGCAGGCGTGGCCGATCCCCGAGCCACCGCCGGTCACCACCGCCACAAGGCCGTCGCACCGGGTCATCAGGCGCTCCGGAGGGTGTTGCTCTGCCGGCCGAGGCTGTCGATCTCGATCTCCATCACGTCGCCGACGGCCAGATACGGGAACCGGCCGGAGAGCGCCACCCCCTGGGGGGTGCCGGTGTTGATGACGTCGCCCGGGTCCAGGACGGTGTACTGGGACAGGTGCCAGACCAGGTACGCCACGTCGAAGATCATGTCTTTCGTGCTGGAGTCCTGCCGTGGCTCGCCGTTGACCCAGGAGCGCAGCCGCAGCGCCTGCGGGTCGCCGACCTCGTCGGCGGTGACCAGCCACGGGCCGAGGGGCTGGAACGTCTCGCAGGACTTGCCCTTCGACCACTGGCCGCCCGAGACGGCGAGCTGGAAGTCTCGCTCGGAGACGTCGTTGGACAGCACGTACCCGGCGATGTGCGCGACGGCGTCGGCCGGCGAGGCGAGGTAGCGGGCCCGACGGCCGATCACCACGGCCAACTCCACCTCCCAGTCGGTCTTCGTCGACCCACGCGGGATCAGGACGTCGTCGTGAGGGCCGACGACCGTGTTGGGCGCCTTGTAGAAGATGATCGGGGTGGTCGGTGGCTCGGCGCCCGACTCGGCGGCGTGCGCGGCGTAGTTCTGCCCGACGCAGAGGACCACCCCGGGGCGGGCGACCGGCGCCCCGACCCGCTGACCGGTGACGTCGATCTCGGGCAGGTCGGTGGCCTCGCGGACCCGCTGGACACCGTCGCCGGCGAGGAACGCCCCGTCGATGTCGGTGGTGTGCGACGAGAGGTCGAAGTGCCGTCCGTCGGCGTACAGCACGGGGCGTTCCTGACCGACGGGCCCGACGCGCATGAATTTCACGAACCATCCTCCGGTGCATAGGTACGAATCGAACGCTGGCGAGGAAACCTATTTCCTATAGGATGTTGCTCTGCGAGTGTGTACTCGCTCAGACCAGCACAGTCAAGGGGTCGTTGAGGAGACGCGATGGCCGAGCAGCCAGCTCGCGAGGGTCGACTCCGTCCCGCACGCCGACTCACCCTCACCGAGGATGTCTACGAGTCGATAAAGACGCTGGTCATGGACCACATCCTTCCCCCCGGAGAGCGGGTCAACATCGATGCGCTCGCCCGCGAGCTCGACGTCTCCCCCACGCCGGTGCGCGAGGCCCTCGCCCGGTTGGAAGCCGACGGCCTGGTCCACAAACGCCCGCTGTCCGGCTACACCACCACGGCGTTGCTGAGCCGCGCCGAATTCGACGACCTGTTCGATGTCCGCCTGCTGTTGGAGGGCGCCACCGCCGGCCGGGCCGCCACGCACGCCACCGCCGAGGAGCGGCAACGGCTCGGTGCCAACGCGGCGATGAACATCGATGTGGAGGCCGGCGACGGATACCGCCGACACGCCGTCTTCACCGCACTGGACGCGAAATTCCACGACCTGATCGCCGAGGTCGCCGGCAGTCCACTGCTGCGGGACAGCATCACGCGGCTGCACTCGCACCTGCACCTGCACCGGCTGTACTTTCCGGTCACCGGCGCGACGGACACCAACACCGAGCACCAACGCATCGCCGCCGCCATCATCGCTGGCGACTCCCAGGCCGCCACCGACGCGATGCAAGCCCACCTGACCGCCGCCCGGGAGCGCCACCTACCCGCCTTCGACCGGCATCTCGAGGAGCCCCCATGCGGATAGCCCTCTTCATCACCTGCGTCAACGACATCGCGTACCCGGCCACCGGCATCGCGGTCACCCGTATCCTGCGGCGGCTCGGCCACACCGTCGACTTCCCCACCGGCCAGACCTGTTGCGGGCAGATGCACGCCAACACCGGTTACCGGGCTGAGGTGATGCCGATGGTGCACAACTACGTCGACGTCTTCGACAACTACGACGCCATCGTCGCGCCCTCCGGGTCGTGCACGGCGATGATCCGCGACCAGTACCCACGCCTGCACCCGCCTGCCGCATCGGTGGCCGCTCGCACCTACGAGCTGTCCGAGCTGCTCGTCGACGTCCTCGGTGTCACCGACGTCGGTGCCGAGTTCCCGGAAACGGTCACCTACCACCCCACCTGCCATGGCCTGCGCATGCTGCGGCTGGGCGACCGGCCGCTGAGCCTGCTGCGCCAGGTGCGCGGGATCCGGCTGATCGAGCTCGGCGACGCCGAGGAGTGCTGCGGCTTCGGCGGCACGTTCGCCCTGAAGAACCCGGCTGTCTCCGGCGCGATGCTCACCGACAAGTGCGCCCGGGTCCGCGAGACCGGAGCGCGGGTGCTCGCCGCCGCCGACAACTCCTGCCTGGCGCACATCGGGGGCGGCCTCGACCGCCACCGGTCGGGCGTGCGGGCCATGCATTACGCGGAGATTCTGGCCGCGACGGGAGCCGCCTCATGAACCGTCCCGGTGCAGACCGGACCGGTGGGGCGGTCGCGCCGGCCACCGGAGGCGGCCGGATTCGCACGCCACTGCCCTTTCCCACCGCGGCCAAGCCGGCCGTCGCCGACACGCAACTGCGGGCCAACCTGCACCGGGCCACCCGCACCATCCGTGCCAAACGTGCCCGGGTCGTCGACGAGGTGCCCGACTGGGAGGCTCTCCGGGACGCCGGCTCCGCGATCAAGGCCGACGTCCAACGCCGGTTGCCGGAGTTGCTGGAGCAGTTCGAAGCTTCCGCCACCGCTGCCGGTGCCATCGTGCACTGGGCCCGCGACGCGGCTGAGGCCTGCCGGATCGTGGTCGAGTTGACCCGAGCCGCCGGGGCCGACGAGGTCGTGAAGGTCAAGTCGATGGCAACCCAGGAGATCGAACTCAACGAGGCCCTCGATGCGGCCGGGATCGCCGCGTACGAGACGGACCTCGCGGAGCTGATCGTGCAGCTCGGCGAGGACACCCCGTCGCACATCCTGGTGCCGGCCATCCACTACAACCGGGCGCAGATCCGGGAGATCTTCCAGCGTCGAATGCCCGACGCCCCCGCCGACCTCAGCGACGAGCCGGCGGCACTGGCCGAGGCGGCACGCGCCCATCTGCGTCGACGTTTCCTCTCGGCTCGGGTCGCCGTGTCCGGCGCCAACTTCGCCATCGCCGACACCGGCACGCTTGTGGTGGTGGAATCCGAAGGCAACGGGCGAATGTGCCTCACCCTCCCGGAGACGCTGATCAGCGTCGTTGGCGTCGAGAAGCTGCTACCGACCTTCAGCGACCTGGAGGTCTTCCTGCAACTGCTGCCGCGATCCTCCACCGGCGAGCGGATGAACCCGTACACCTCGACGTGGACCGGCGTCACCCCGGGCGACGGCCCTCAGGCCGTGCACATCGTGCTCGTCGACAATGGCCGGTCCGCGGTGCTCGCCGACCCGGTCGGGCGGCCGGCGCTGTCCTGCATCCGCTGCTCGGCGTGCCTCAACGTCTGCCCGGTGTACGAGCGGGCCGGCGGGCACGCGTACGGCTCGGTGTATCCGGGGCCGATCGGCGCGATCCTGTCACCCCAGCTGACCGGCGTGGCCGACAACGCGTCCCTGCCGTACGCGTCGACCCTCTGCGGCGCCTGCTACGACGTGTGCCCCGTGAAGATCAACATTCCGGAGATCCTGGTCCACCTCCGCCAGCAGGCGCCGCATCCGATGGCTGAACAGGCCACCATGCGCGTCCTGGCGTGGGTCATGCGCAGCCCCCGGCGATGGGCCGCCGCCCTGCGCCTGGCCCGGGTCGGCGCGGGACCCCTCGGGGCGTACCGCGAGCGACGCACCGGCGCTCGTACGCTGCGCAAGCTCCCCTGGCCCGCCTCGGCGTGGACTCGGTCGCGGGACCTACCGCTACCCGCGCCGCAGACCTTCCGTGAATGGTGGGAGAAGCAGTGACCGCACGTGATGAGATCCTGGCGCGGCTCCGGACGGCCCTGGCCGACAGCCCGCCGCCGGTGGAGGTGCCCCGTCGATACCGCCGGGTCGACGATCGCCGCGACCTGATCGAGGTTGTGGTCGACCGGCTGGAGGACTACCGGGCAGTCGTCCATCGCGGCATCGACGCTCTCCCCGGGCTGCTGGCCGAGGTTGACCGGCTCGCCGTACCCACCGACATCCCCGCCGATTGGCTCGCCGATTACGCCGGGCAGGTCCACCGCGACGCTCCCCCACTGTCACCGGCCCAGCTCGACGACATGGACGCGGTCCTGACCGGCTGCGCCGTGGTGGTCGCCGACACGGGCACCATCATCCTCGACGCCGGCCCGGCGCAGGGACGGCGGGCACTCACCCTGGTGCCTGACCGGCACATCTGCGTCGTCCGTACCGACCAGGTCGTCGGCCTGCTGCCGGAGGCGCTGACCCGGCTGGACCCACGCGCGCCGCAGACCTGGATCTCGGGCCCGTCCGCGACCAGCGACATCGAGCTCAACCGGGTTGAGGGGGTGCACGGCCCACGCCGGCTGGAAGTCGTCCTGGTCGGTCTCGACGGCGATCCCACCGGTTAACGCACGCCCGATTCGGCCTTCCGAGAGGCGGAGAGGACGGCGGTCGCGGTCATGCCACGGCCCGCCGTCGCCGCAGCTGCCGCGACACCAGCACCGCCCCGATCGCGACCAGCAGCGCACCGCCACCGAGGGCGGCGATCTGCACGGCAGCACTACGGCCGGGGCTGATGCCGCCCGCAGCCGGCGCGCCGGCAAGGGTCCAGTCGTGGGAGTCCTCACCCGGGCCGTACACCGCGCGTTGTCCGTTGGGACCGGTGGCCATCGAACGGTACGCGGGATTGAGGTCGGTGAGCATCCGCACCACGACGGTGACCGTGTCGACCGGCCCTGGGCAGGTGTAGTCAACGGTCACGCCGGTCCTCGCCAGGGCTTTCGGCTCTGCGACAGCGCCCAGGCAGCGCCGCGCGCCGTCAGCCACCGTGATCTGCTTGAGCAGGTACGCGGAGAACTGCTCGGACGATGCGAGCACCGCCGGATCCGTCGTTCGGTAGTCGACCGCCCCGTCGAGCAGGACGCGGTCGGGTGGCAGCAGGCCGAGCGAGACTCCGAGCAGCGTCAGGTCGTCCGGCCCGCCGACGCGCCACCGCACCCGTACGACCTCCGGCCGCTGGTCGTCGCGCGCGACGGTCACGGTCTGCGGATCGCCGGACGGATGCGCCGCCGCCGGGGCCGGCAGGGCCAGGACAGCCGCGGTGACGGCGAACGTCGCCAGCGGGAGTGCCATCACCGTGCTTCGTCGACGACGTCTGGGCAGGGACAAGAAACGCTCCGGGATTGCGGCTACAGGATTCGCGCCCCACCTTGCCGAACGGTCGGAAACGGGCAGGCCCGGGCGGGTGTTCGCCATCGGGCCACGACGTGAACAGTTTGTTGATCAAGTGGGTGAGCCGCGTCGACGCTCCGGCGGGGAAGCCTTCCAGGCGGGGCGATCCTCGGGTCCGCGACGAACTCAGCTCTCCTCCGCGCCGTCGAGCAGCGCCCGACGCAGGGCCAGCCGGTGCTCCCGGCGGATCTCCGCCTCCCGGTATCGTCGCCGGTCCCCGTCCGTCTCGGGGAGCAGCGGCGGCACCGTACGAGGCTGGCCGTCGTCGTCGATGGCGACCATGACCAGGTGGGCGGTGGCCACGTCGGTGGGCGGCACCGCCCGGTCCCACCGGTCGGCGGTCACCTTGACGGCCACCTCCATCGAGCTGCGGCCCGCCCAGGTGATCCGGGCGTCGACGTGCACGACGTCACCGACCCGCACCGCGCGCAGGAACGCGGTCTCGTCGATGGCGGCGGTCACCGCCGGCCCATCGGAATGGCGAGCGGCGACAACACCGGCGACAGAGTCGATGAGGTTGAGGATCCGGCCACCGTGCACCGTACCCATCAGGTTGGTGTGGTGCTGGTCCATGATCTGCGACAGGGTCAGGTGCGACGCCGACGGCGCCCGGCCGGCGATCGTGGTGGTGTCGTGCACAGCGGTAGTCCGTCCCTCGGGAATTCACACCACCGGAACGCGAGCACACGCTGACGAGGACGCGCCCGCACCACACGCGGAACGTCACCCGCTCAGCCCACCCGCGAGGCCGACGGCAGCGCACACGGTTGTGTACGCGGCGCCGGCAGGTCTTCGGACTCGCGGGCCTGACCGGTCGTGCCGGTCCCCTACTGGCCGTCGCTTCCCGGGCCGCTGGCCCAGTGCTGATGACGGCGGTCGTTCCCACTCACCGCTGCGGGGCAGTCCCGGATTTCCACCGGGTTCCCTCTTACGACGCCCGGCCAGTCACGACCGGGCGAACCAGCGCCGCCCGGAGCATAGCCGGTCCGGGAAGGTGTCCCTCACCGGCAGCGATCCCCCAGCGTCGGCACCGGAACGGGTCGCCCCACGAGCCCTGTGCCCGCCGGAACTTTTCACCTGGTGTGACCGACCACCCGGACGCCATACCCGTCATCGAAGGGATCGTTCATGCCCAGCACCACCCTCGCCGGCCGGCACCTCCGTTCGGCCGCCGTGATCGCCACCGCGGTACTCCTGGCCGCCGGCGTCGCGGCCTGTGGGTCGTCCGAAGACTCGCCGTCGGCTGCCCCGAGCCCGTCGGCGGTGGCGTCGGCAGGCGCGACCACAGGGGTGGTCGGCATCCGTGACCCGTGGGTGAAGGCCGCCGACAAGGGCATGACGGCAGCGTTCGGCACCCTGGTCAACGACGCGGACACCGATGTCACCATCACCGGCGCATCCACCGAGGTCTCGCCGATGGAGCTGCACGAGATGGCCATGAAGGACGGAAAAATGGTCATGCAGGCCAAGCCGGGCGGCATCGTGATCAAGGCGAAGAGCACCCATGTCCTTGAGCCCGGCGGCGACCACCTGATGCTGATGGAGGTGAAGCAGCCGGTGCGGGCCGGCGACGAGCTGACCTTCACGCTCACGTTCACCGACGGCAGGACCCAGACGTTCTCCGCGGTGGCCAAGCCGTTCACCGGTGCCCAGGAAAGCTACGCGCCCGGCCACGGGGCGAGCCCGATGCCGGGGATGAGCATGAGCCCCGCCTCATGACCTCGCAACCCACGTTCCGTCCGGTGAGCAGGCGTGGCCTGTTCACCGGCGGGGCGCTCGCCGCTGGAGGTGCCCTCGCCGGTGTGGCCGGCGTCGCCACGATCGGGACCGAACGGTCCGGGGACAGCGGGCCGACCGAGGCTGCGCTGGTCAGCGCTGTCGGCACCATGGTCGAGCCGTTTCACGGGCCCCGACAGAGCGGCGTCGCCACCGAACCGCAGGCGCACGCGTCGTTCGTGGCGCTCACCCTGCGGGCCGACACCGGCCGGGCCGAGGTGGGTCGGATGCTGCGGCTGCTGACCGATGACGCGGCCCGGCTCACCCAGGGCCGGCCAGCGCTGGCCGACACCGAAGCCGAGCTCGGGCTGCTGCCCGCACGGCTGACCGTGACCTTCGGCTTCGGCCCTGGCCTCTACCATGCAGCAGGCGTCGACGACCGGCGGCCGACATCGGTCACCGACCTGCCTCCGTTCCGCATCGACCGGCTCCAACCGGCCTGGTCGGGTGGTGACCTCCTGCTGCAGATCTGCGCGGACGACGCGATCACCGTGGCGCACGCCCAACGAGTTCTACTCAAGGACAGCCGGCCCTTCGCCACCGTCCGGTGGGTGCAGCAAGGCTTTCGCCGCAGCCCCGGCGTCGAGCCGGGCGGGCACACCCAACGCAACCTGTTCGGCCAACTCGACGGCACCGCCAACCCGCGAGCCGGGACACCGTTGGACACCGCCGTCTGGGTGTCCGACGGGCCAGCCTGGCTGCGCGACAGCACGACCCTGGTGGTACGACGGATCAGCATGAACCTGGAGACCTGGGATCTGCTCGGTCGCACCGATCGCGAAGTCGCCGTCGGCCGTCGCCTCGACACCGGCGCCCCGCTCACCGGCACCGCCGAACACGACGAACCCGACTTCGCCGCCACCGACACCGACGGCCTCACCGTCATCCCCGACTTTTCCCACCTGACCCGCGCCCACGTCACCGACGACCGGCAGAAGATCCTGCGCCGGCCCTACAACTACGACGGCGTGCCGACAGCGGAGGGCCACGCCGACAGCGGCCTGATCTTCACCTCCTACCAGGCGGACATCGCCCGGCAGTTCCTGCCGATCCAACGCCGGCTGGCCGACCGGGATCTGCTCAACGAATGGACCACCCCGATCGGGTCCGCCGCCTTCGCCATCCCTCCCGGCTGTCAGCCAGACGGTTGGATCGGCGAGCAGGTGATCGGATGACCCACACCGTACGGCTCGGCGTCGCGGCGTTCACCGCCCTGCTGGCACTGCTCGTCCCCGCTGGCCCGGCGTGGGCGCACAACACACTCCGGTCCTCGTCGCCGGCCCGGGACGCGACCCTGGCCAGCGCGCCGACCGAGGTCTCACTCGTTTTCAGGCAGCAGCTCGACCCCGCGTTCGCCACGGTCGTGCTCACCGACACCGCCAAGCGCAGGATTCCCACGGGCGACCCGGTGGTCGTCGGTGCGAAGAGCACGATCACGGTGACCGGCACACTGCCGAACGGGACGTACACCGTCGGGTACCGGGTGGTGTCCCTCGACGGGCATCCGCTTCAGGGGTCGTACCCGTTCTCGGTGGCCGACCCCACGGCGAGCGCCGCGCCGACCAGCGACGCCGGCAGATCTCCGGCCGCTGCCAGGGAAGCGCGCCGGGGCCCGGGCCCCGGCGTCCTCGTGGCCGGTGCCGTGGTGGCTGTCCTCACCGTGCTGGCCGCCGGGCTGTTGCTACGGCGGCGATTGGCCCGCCGTTGACCGGGCGCGCGGTGACCGGCCTCGCTGCGGGCGCCACGAAGCCGGTACAAGACCACAATCGGCTGATGATCGAGGCCAGTCGGGTCACTTCTCGCTGTCGAGGGTGGCCATCATCGCGGTCGCGTACCGCTGGCCGGAGGCGGCACCGGCTGGCACGGCCCGCTCGATCTCGTCCAGCGCATCCCGGTCCAGCACCAGGTCGACCGCGGCCAGCGACTCGGTCAGCCGATCCCGCCGCCGCGCGCCGACCAGCGGCACGATCTGCTCGCCCTGCGCCGCCACCCAGGCGATCGCCACCTGGCTCGTGGTCGCCCCCAACCGCTGCGCGACCCGGCCGAGCGCGTCCACGAGGCGCAGGTTCGCGGTCAGGTGCTCCCCCTGGAAGCGCGGGCTGTTCGCCCGGAAGTCCCCGCCGGTCAGCGCGCGATCCGCCGACCAGTGCCCGCTGAGCAGACCCCGCGACAGCACCCCGTAGGCGGTCAAACCGATGCCCAGCTCCCGCAACGCCGGCAGAATCGTGGCCTCGGGGCCACGAGACAGGAGCGAGTACTCGATCTGGACGTCGCTGATCGGTGCCACCGCCGCCGCCCGACGGATGGTGTCCGCGCTCACCTCGGAGAGCCCGATGTGCCGGATGTAGCCGGCCTGCTGCATCTCGCGCAGTGCGCCTACGGTCTCCTCCACCGGCACCTGCGGGTTGAGCCGGGAGGGCCGGTAGATGTCGATGTAGTCGGTGCCAAGCCGGCGCAGCGAGTACGCCAGCCGGTCCTTCACTGCCGCCGCCGACACGTCGTACGGTGCCGCCTGGAACCCGCCGTCCGGCGTCCGGCGCGCACCGAACTTCACGCTGACCACCACCTCCTCCCGACGACGCTCCCGCAGCACCCGACCGATCAGCATCTCGTTGTGACCCGAGCCGTAGAAGTCCCCGGTGTCGATCAAATTCACCCCGGCGTCGATGGCCGCGTGCAGCGTCGCGACGCTCTCGGCCTCGTCCGCCGGCCCGTACAGGTCCGACATGCCCATCGCGCCGAGACCGATGATCGACACCTCTGGCCCGGAGGCACCCAACCGTCGCCGTCGTAGACCCGTCATGTCTCGTCTCCTTCGGTCGTCGCCGCCCCAGTGGATCGCAGTGATGGGACAGTCATGTGTACGCTGTGTCCATATAACCAGGATGAAGACAGCCTGTCCATATAACCGGAGGACCAGTGGCCCACCTCACGCCCGATGCCACCACCTCACCCCGCCGGGGTCGGGGCCGCCGGCCTGCCGACCAGGTACGGGCCGAGATCCTCACGGCCGCCGGCAACCTCCTGCTGGCAGACGGCATGGCCGGCTTCACCATCGAGAAGGTCGCGGCCCAGGCCGGGGCCAGCCGAATGACGATCTACAAGTGGTGGCCCTCCAAGGGAGCCCTCGCCCTGGACGGTTACTTCACCGTCGTCGCACCCACACTTGCCTTCGCCGACACCGGCGACATCATCGCCGACCTCACCAGCCAACTGGTCGCCTTCGTCCACCTCGTGCGGGACACCTCGGCCGGACGAGTCATCAGCCAACTCATCGGGCAGGCACAGACCGACCCGGAGCTCGCCGCCGCCTACCGGGAGCGCTACTCCGGCCCCCGCCGCGCCCTCGCCGTCGAAACCATCACCAGAGCCATGGCCCGTGGGCAGCTACGCGCCGACATCGACCCCGAATCCGTCGTCGACCAGCTCTGGGGCGCCTGCTACCACCGGCTTCTCATCGCCGACCTGCCGCTGACCGAGGACTTCGCCCGCACGCTGGTCGACAACCTCATCCGCGGGCTGCGCTGAACACCGGGTGGATCAATCCGCATGCCAGTGGGGTCGGTCCCCTGCCAAGCAACGCGTTCAACCGTCGGGCTCACTCGGGAGGCTTGGCGCCCGCCTGCTCGCTCACCATGTACGCGGCGTACCACTCGGGCCAGTCGTCGTCCCGCTCGCCGGTGCGCTTCTCGTGCTCGCCGTGGGCGGCGGCCGCGCGCTTGAGTGCGCTCGTCAGGTCACTCACGGAGCCGAAGGACGTCAGCCCGCCCTCGATGCGCCCGGGGAGCCTGCTGGTGATCTCCTGCATCAGCCAGGTGTTGCCGTCCGGGTCGCGCAGCGTGGCCCGCGAGACGTAGCTGCGCCGCTCGGGGTCCAGCCCGTCGACCGGGCCGTCCGGGCCGACGTGGAAGATGTCGCCGACCTCGACGCCGGCCGACACCAGGGCGTCGTGGGTCGCCTCGAGATCGGACACGATCAGGTACGCCATGGCCGATCCGGGCGCCGCCGAGGTGAGCCCTGGACCGAACTGCACGGAGCACCCGGAGCCATGCGGCGTGAGCTGGACGATGCCGGGCGGTGTCTGGTCGAGCCGCCAGCCGAGGCGTACGTAGAACGCCTTCGCGCGGTCGACATCCGACACCGGAATGACGATCACCTCGAGCTTCACGTCGATGCTCTCGATGCTCGACACGCCACTCGCGTCGCCCTGGGCACTCCTCGGGCTCATCGCAGCCTCTCTCTCGATCACCACGCTACTGCTTGCGTTTCTGCCGAGTGCCGCCTTCCGGGCATCAGCCGGGCGACGCCCTGGTGGCCCTGCGCACCCCGAACAGGGCCACGACGGCCAGGAGGATGACGGCGACGGAGTACTCGTCGGCGGTCCGGGGCAGGCCGCCTGCGTAGACCACGAGGAAGCCGGCGATCACCGTGGGGAGGCCGAAGCCGACATAGCAGACGACATAGAGCAGGGAGAGCACGCTGGAGCGTTCGTGCGCCTCGACCAGGGGCATGATCGTCTTGAGGCTGCCCTGGAAGCCGGCCCCGAAGCCGACGCCCCCGAGCGCGACGCCGAGGAACACGCCCGGGATGGTCTCGGCCATGACCGACACCAACGTGACGGCCATGCCCAGGATGAGCGCGACGATCCCGGTCAGGATCACGGTCCGCGCAGCGGTGTTGCGCAGCAACAGAACGACGATCGACCCGAAGAGGGCGAAGACGAAGAGGACCAGGCCACCGACCACGATCGACGTGTTCATGAGGGAGCGCACGAGCGCCGGGCCGAGCGCGCCGAAGAAGCCGGCCAGCGCCCAGACCGCGAACAGCACCGGAACGACGACCAGGACCGGCTCGCGCACGGCGCGCGGCAGGGTGATGTCCGGCCGCAGGCTGCGTCGTGCTCCCGCCATCGGCGTGACCGTCTCCGGCATCAGCGCGATCCCGACGGCCTGGACCAGGAGGATCACGAGGAGGACGACGTACACCAGACGGGTCGGCGCCGGCAGGAAGTCGATGAGCAGCGCCGAGAGCAGGGCACCGCTCCCGGTTCCGATACCGGGTGCGATCGAGTTCGCGAGCGTGCCACGGGCACGGTCGATGTCGAGCATGCCGGCGCCGATCGCGCCGGTGGCGGCACCGGCAGCGAGCCCCTGAAGCAGGCGGGCGGCCAACAGCGCGGGTACGCCGTTGGCGAAGACGAAAACGACAAGCGAGAGCATCTGCACCGCAATCGCGACGGCCAGGACCGGTCGCCGACCAACATGGTCGGACAACTTGCCGAACGTGAGCAGCGAGCCCAGCACCGCGAGTGCGTAGACGGCGAACACCACGGTGGTCGTGACCGGCGAGAAGTGCCAGCGCTCCTGGTAGATCCCGTAGAGCGGGGTCGGGGCCGCCGACGCGGCCAGGAACGACACGAGGATCGACGCCAGCAGCACCAGGGAGACCCTCGGTGAGAGTCGGGCCCGTCCCGCGACAGGCATGTCGGTGCTCCTCGCGCTTGAGACGGTCGACCCGGGGCTCCGCTGGCCGCAGGGCTGCGGACGCGTACCCGGTGTGCGCCGTCGCATGCAGGACACGCCGTCTCAGCTCCCGGTGTAGCCGCGGACGGCTCAGCGGTCCGGGGCGTCCGCATCGTCGAGCACCGTCGAGTCGTGCCTCGTCGTACGAAACCGCTGCTGGTACGCGCGGGGCGACACCCCCACCCGGGCAAGGAACACCCGGCGCAGCGTCTCCGGGCTGCCAATGCCGACCTGTTGGGCACAAGCGGTGACCGACTGACCCGCGTGCAACAGACGGATGGCCGCGTCCACCCGCACGCTCTCCACGTACTTTCCGGGGCTGCTGCCCAGTTCCTGCCGGAACATCCGAGAGAGGTGACGCGGGCTGACATGCGCCCGGGCGGCGAGGGCGTTCACCGAGTGGTCGTCGGCCGGGTCGGCTGCCACCGCGTCGGTCACCTGCCGCAGCACGGGAGTGCGGGGCCGAGGCAGGACCAGTGACGGCGAGAACTGCGACTGGCCACCGGGCCGCTGGAGGAACACCACGAGCGATTGCGCGACCGACCGGGCAGTCTCCGCACCGTGGTCGCGCTCCACGAGGGCCAGCGCGAGATCGATTCCCGCGGACACGCCGGCGGATGTGAAGATCGTCCCGTCCTCCACGAAGATCGCATCCGGCTCGACGGTGACCTGCGGAAACGCGGCGGCGAGCAACCGGGCGTGCTGCCAGTGCGTCGTCGCGCGCCGACCGTCCAGCAGGCCGGTGGCAGCCAGGACGAAGGCACCGGTGCAGACCGAGGCGGTACGAACGGCACGGCGCGACAGCGTTGCCGCGGCGGCCTTGAGTTCGGGACTGATCGGGCTCACCGGCAGGACGTCGCCGCCGACCACGAGGGCGGTCCCGACGTCGGTCGCCGAGTCGACGGCGCCATCCACGGGCACGCGCATCCCCGTGGAGGCACGGACGGCGGCACCATCGCTGGAACGCACCTCCAACTCGTACCGCGCGCCGAACTTGGCGGCCTCCGCGAAGACCTCGAACGGCCCGGCGAGGTCCAGCAGCTTCATCCCGTCGAAGACGAGGGCCGTGACCCGATGCGCCTCTGCCGCCCGGCTTCCCACAGCGTCCGCTCCCTCCGTGCTGTCCTGATCTGAGGGAAGCATGGCAGAAAGGACAGGGCGTTCGGCGGCCCGGACGAGTGACGCTGGACGCATCGGAGCCCGGCCGGGCTCCCGGACCGACAGGACACCCATGAGCCAGACGATCGCCGGCATCGAGATTCCCGACTCACGACTCGCCACCGACGCCACCGAACTGGTTCGCCAGGCCACCGACGACCTGCTGTTCCATCACTCCCGGCGGGTCTTCGTCTTCGGCTCGCTCCAGGGTCGGCGGCTCGGTCTGAAGGCCGATCCCGAGCTGCTCTACGTGGGGGCGATGTTCCACGACCTCGGGCTGACCGAACGCTACCGCCGCGACGATCAGCGCTTCGAGCTCGACGGCGCCGACGAGGCACGCCGCTTCCTCCGATCGAACGGCATCGGCGAACACGGGGCGCGGCTCGTGTGGGAAGCGATCGCCCTGCACACCACGCCCGAGGTGCCGTACCGCCTGGAGCCCGAGGTCGCCCTCGTCACCGCGGGTGTCGAGACGGACGTGCTCGGGATCGGCTACCGCGAGTTGTCGCCCGCCGACATCGCGGCGGTCACCGCGGCGCACCCGCGGCCAAACTTCAAGCGAGCCATCGTCGACGCGTTCGCGGAGGGTTTCCGGCACCGGCCGGACACCACCTTCGGCACAGTCAACGGCGACGTTCTGGAGCACCGGGTGCCCGGCTACCGCCACATCGACTTCGTTCGGATCATCGAGGATTCCGCCTGGCCCGAGTGAGCCCCTACAACTCCGGGGCGGGCCGGCGGGCACCAGGACGCAGGAGAGGCCGCGTCGCGCGGCGGCGGCAGCGGTGAGCCGGGCGTGGTTGCTCTGCGGCGCCCCGGCGACGGTTCGGCGCGAGTCTCAGCGCTTGCGGCCCACCCCGCCGAAGGCGTCGATGTCCGCAGGTGTGTCGACCGCGTCGTCGGGTCGCCACTGCGGGCACGGCACGACGCCGGGCTCGACCAGCTCCAGGCCGTCAAAGAACCCGGCGATCTCATCGGGCGAGCGGAGCGTGTACGGGGTGGCCCCGCTGTCGTTGTAGTCGTCCTGCGCCTGCTGCATCTCGGCGCTGATCAGGCTCGTGCCGTCGTTGAGTGAGAGGTAACTGCCGCTCGGCAGCGACGCCAGCAACTGCCGCGCGATCGCACGGGCCGTTTCGTAGTCGGGCACGTGGCCCATGACGCCACTGAGGATGAGGCCGACCGGCTGCTGGAAGTCGAGTGTCCTGCTGGCCTCGGCGATGACCGCGGCAGGATCGTGCAGGTCACCGTCGATGTAGGCGGTCCTGCCTTCGGCCGTGCCGACCAGCAGCGCGCGGGCATGGGCCAGCACCAGCGGGTCACTGTCGACGTAGACGATCCGCGCATCCGGGGCGATCCGCTGCGCCACCTCATGGGTGTTGTTGGCCGTCGGCAGCCCAGTGCCGACGTCGAGGAACTGGCGGACGCCTGCTGCACCGGCGAGGAACTCGATCGAGCGGACCAGGAACTGCCGGGAGGCACGGGCAACGTCGACGACACCGGGGAAGACCTGCCGGTACTGATCGCCGGCCGCGCGGTCGACCGCGAAGTTGTCCTTGCCGCCGAGCCAGTAGTTCCAGATTCGCGCCGAATGCGGCACCGACGTGTCGATCTTCTGCTCCGCGTCGACCTCATCAGCCTCGGATCGGTCGGTCGCCTGCGAATCCATGGTCACGACAAGCCCCTCTTCCGATCGCGTACGCGATGTCGTCGCGCGGACAGCCCCGTCGAGGAAGTAGCCGCCCGCGACCGTGCCACGGTATAGAAGGCAAAGAATCCGCGCCACCCCGGCGCGGAGCCGGGTGACGACTCAACCGCCTGCCCGTCACCGCCGACCAGCGCCGGGGCACCGCCTGCCCGTCACCGCCGAAGGACAACTCGGCGCCGATTCCGCCGACCTCGAACAGCCGGGGCAGCAGCACGTACACGAACGGGTCGGCCCGCAGTCGGTCGAGCAGGGGTGTCTGCTGCTGCCCCGGGTGTCCAGGTCCACCACCTCGTCTGCCGGCCAGGCCAGCGACGCCGACCGTAGTCCGAGCGGGGTTCCGAGCGCCGCCACCAGGGCTAGTCCCGGGGTGTCGTCGCGCGCCACGCGTGTTCCCGTGTCGTGGGTACGTCGGGCAGGCCGCCATTGCGGCGGAACCATGCCAGGGTGGCGGCTAGGCCGGTGGCCAGGTCCACGTCCGGGACGAGGCCTAGCGCGGCGAGTCGGCTGACGTCGAGCGTCAGCTCCGCCTGGCGGAACGGGAAGTACTCCCGCGCCGGTACGGCCGGGTCCGTGACCGGCACGGTCCAGGCGGTGGGTAGGCCGAAGACGTCCGCGAGCACCGCGAGGTATTCCTGGAACGTGTACCCGCGCTGTTCGGCGACGTTGTACGTGCCCGCCGGCAGTCGACCCTCGACCGCCGCCACGACCGTGTCGGCCAGCGTCCGCGAGGCGCAGAACTGGATCCGGGTACGGCCGTCGCCCGGCACGAAGATCGGCTGGTCGGCCGCCATCCTGGCCCAGAGGAACTGTTCGCGCTGTTCGGTGTTGTGCGGGCCGTAGACGTAGGGCGGGCGCAGCACGGTGAGGGACCGCGCGGGTAGCGCCTCGCGCAGGAGCCGCTCGCAGATCGCCTTGGCCTCGCCGTACCCGCCCCAGATCGCGTCGCCCTCCGCCCGGTCGTCCTCCCGAAACGGCGGAGCCGCCGGCTCTCGGCTGTACACCGCCGCCGAGCTGATGAACACGTACCGGGGAATCTCCTTGACTCGCGGCAGGCGCCGCACGTGCCCGGGCTCCGTACCGGAGACGTCGACGACAGCGTCGTACGCCGCCGTCCACGCGTCCGACATCTGACGGGCGTCGTCGCGGTCGGCGACGAGCTGCGTGATCCGGCCGTCCCAGAGCGGCTGCGTGCCACGGTTCAGCACGGTCACGTCGTGGTTGTCGAGGAGGGCGTCGACGATCGCCCGACCAACGAACCTGGTGCCACCGAGTACCAGTAGCTTCATGAGTCCCCTTCTTAGAGCGCGTTTCACATTGCTGTCAGTCGGGTGTGTTGAAGGTGAGGCGTTGTTGGCGGGTGGCGGGTTCGCCTCGGGTGAGGCAGCGGAGCATGCCGCCGAGGGCTGCCCATCGGATCATGGCCTCTGACGTAGCGCGGTGGGTTTCGTAGTCGCGGGCCAGGCGGCGGTGGGCGGTGATCCAGGCCAGGGTCCGCTCCACGACCCAGCGGCGGGGGTGTACGACGAAGCCTTTCTGGTCGGCGGGTTTGCGGACGATCTCAACGGTGGTGCGTAGCAGGTCGCGGGCCCAGTCGACGAGGCGACCGGCGAAGCCGGAGTCGGCGAAGACATGCCGGATGGGGGTCGCCGCGTAGGTGGCGAGCAAGGCGCCTTTGGCGCCGTCGCGGTCCTGCCAGGACGCGGCGAGGACCCAGACGGTGACCAGCAAGCCGAGGGTGTCGGTGACGATGAACCGCTTCCTACCGTTGATCTTCTTGCCGGCGTCGTAACCGCGGGTAGCGCGGGGCACAGTGTCGGCGCCTTTGACGCTCTGCGAGTCGATGATCCCCGCCGTCGGCTCCGGGGCACGGCCGTGAGCCACCCGGATCTGCTCACGTAGCTCGGTCAGGATCCGCTCGGTCACGCCCCGCCTGTTCAGGCGCGTGAAGTGCGCGTACACGGTCTGCCACGGCGGGAAGTCGACCGGCAGGTACCGCCACGCGCAGCCGGTGCGCACCACGTACAAGATGGCGTCGATGACGGCCCGACGGGCGTGCTTTTCTGGTCTGCCCATCCACTGCGGAGACGGCAGCATCGGCTCGATGATCTCCCACTCGGCGTCGGTCAGGTCAGAGGGGTACCGCCGCACTCGATCCATACCTGTCTACCGACCGAGTCACGCCCATCGATCGGACCCGCTGTGCGACACACCCGACCAACCCGAATCTAAAACGCGCTCTTAGGCGGCGACGAGCGGGGTGGCGGCTCCGAACAGGGCCGTCGCCGCTGCCAGATGATGCTCGTGTGCGGAGACGGGTTCGGCGCGGACCAGAACATGAAAGTTGAAGGTCCGCAGGTGCCAGAGCAGCCGGAGGACCGACGGCTGCAGATATCGGTACGTCTGAACGGCGTTCACGGGCCACACCGTAGAGCGACGGACCGACATCCCGAATTGGTCGAGGCCCCGAACCGTCCAGCCGATGAAACAGGATGGGCGCAGATCCGTACGATCGGGCCATGGACCCTGCGGCAGGGCCGCCGGCGATGCGGTACCGAGTGCTCGGGCCGGTCGAGGCGTGGTCTTCCGCCGGGGAACGGCTGGCCCTCGGCCCGCCGATGCAGGTGCGCCTGCTGGCCGTCCTGATGTCGCAGCCCGGCACCGCCTGGTCCATCGACCAGTTCGTCGACGAGCTGTGGCAGGGGCGTCCGCCGAAGAGCGCGGCCGGCAACGTGAAGACCTACGTCTGGGCGCTTCGACGGGCGTTGCGGTCCCCAGGCTTTCCCGAACCCGCCATTCTCGCGGAGGCCACCGGCTATCGCCTCGTCCTCGACGCGCAGACGTTGGACAGCGCGGCCTTCGACGACCTGACGCAGCGTGGGTATCACGCGTTGCGGCAGGACCGCTGCTCGGATGCTCTGCGGGCGTTCGAGGCGGCGCTGGCGCTGTGGCGTGGTGAGCCGTTCGCGGGTCTCCCCGGCCGGGGGGTGTTGCTCTCCGTCCGGGCGCGGCTTGAGGAGCAGCGGTCGAGTCTGCTGGAGGAGGTCGCGGATCTCCACCTGCGCGCCGGTCGGCACAACGAGCTGATCGAGCCGCTCCGGGCCCAGATCGACGGGGATCCGCTACGCGAGCGCCCATGGGGGCAGCTGATGGTGGCCCTGGCCCGCGCCGGGCGGCGAGCGGACGCGCTGGCGACGTACCGGCGGCTGCACCGACAGCTCTCCGACGAGGTGGGAGTCGAGCCCGGTCCCGATCTCCAACAGCTGCACACGCGCATCCTGCGAGCCGACCGGGAGCTGTCGACATTCGGGGCACGGCCACCGGACAAGCCCCCGCCTCGGCTCGTCCCCCGTCAGCTGCCGGCCCCGTCGACGTTGTTCACGGGCCGGACCCGCGAGCTGGCCCGGCTCACGACGCTGCTGCTCGACGACACCGGCCCGGCCGGCACCGTCGTCGTCACCGGGACCGGTGGCGTCGGAAAGACCTGGCTGGCGTTGCGCTGGGCACACGACAACCTGCACCACTTCCCCGACGGACAACTCCATGTCGACCTGGGCGGTTTCGGCACACCCACACAGGAGGCGTCACCGTCGGCCGTCGTCGTGCGCTCGCTGCTGCCCGCCCTGGGCGTCAAGCCCCTGGAGATACCCGCCGAACCGGCAGCCCAGTTCGCCCTGTATCGCAGCCTGACCGCGGATCGACGGCTGCTCGTGCTGCTTGACAACGCACGCGACGCCGAACAGGTGCGGCCGCTGCTGCCCGGGTCGGCCCGGTGCGGCGTGATCGTGACGAGTCGTCACACGCTGCCCGGCCTGGTCGCCGCCGAGGGTGCCCATCCCCTCGCACTGGACCTGCCCAGCACCGCCGAAGCACGCCAACTGCTCGTACGCCGACTGGGTGCGCAACGGGCCGCCGCCCAGCCGGCCGCGGTGGACGAGCTGATCAGCCGTACCGCGCGGTTGCCCCTCGCCCTGTCCATCGTGGCCGCGCGAGCCGCAGCCCGGCCCACGTTTCCCCTCCAAGCCATCGCGGACGATCTGGCGGAGAGCCGGGGCGGGCTAGCCGCTCTGGCCACTGACGACGCCGCCACCGACCTGCGTACCGTGCTCTCCTGGTCGTACCGTCTGCTCAGCGCGGACGCGGCCCGGCTGTTCCGGCAGCTCAGCCTGCACCCCGTGGCGGACATCAGCGCGGCGGCGGCAGCCAGCCTCGCCGGGGCGCCACCGCACCTGATCCGGCCGGCGCTCGACGAGTTGACTCGGACGAACCTGCTGGCTGAGCACTCCCCCAACCGCTTCCGCTGTCATGATCTGCTCCGGGCCTACGGGGAGGAGTTGACGGACGTACACGACACCGCGGCCGACCGTAGCGCCGTCCGGAAGCGGGTGCTCGACCACTACCTGCGTGCCGCCCGTGCAGCGGCGCGGCTGGTCGACGCAGGCCACCAGCCGACCGATCCGCCCCCCGACGCGTCACTGCCAGCGTTTGCCGACCACCGGTCGGCGCTGGCCTGGTTCACCATCGAACAGCGGGTGCTGCTGGCCGCTGTCGACGAAGCGGTCGCCCACAGCTTCAACGCTCACGCGGTGCAGCTCGCCCAGACTCTCACTCCCTTACTCAGCCGTCTGTCACGGTGGCACGACCTGGCCGCGATACAGGCCACCGCGGTCACGGTCGCGCAGGGCCGTGGCGATCCGCGTGCCGAGGCGCTGGCGCACCGGGACCTTGCGCTGGCACACCTCCAGCTCCGTCGGTACGGTGCCGCCCGCCGTCACCTTCGGAGCGCAATGGCACGGTACGACCAGCTTGGTGACCGGCCGGGGCAGGCGAGCACACACCTGCACCTCGCCTGGGTGTACGACACCGAGGGCAACCCGGCAGAAGCGCTGCCGCACGCCAGGGCGGCGCTAGCGCTCTCCAGCAGCAGCGACGACCGGCGCGGCGAAGCCGTGGCGCTCAACTCGCTCGGCTGGAGTTACGCTCGGCTGGACGAGCCTGCACGCGCAATCGTCTACTGCGAAGAGGCGCTGGCACTCCAGGAGGAGGTCGAGGACCGGCTCGTCACGGCCCACACCTGGGACAGTCTCGGATTCGCCTATCACCGCCTCGGGGTGCACCCGACGGCGGCCGCCTGCTACCGGCGTGCCCTGCTGCTCTATTCCGACGCCGAGGACCAGTGCGGGAGGGCCGAGACGCTCGTCCGCCTCGGCGATGCCCATCAGGCGGAGGGTGACCACGACACCTCCGCCGACCTGTGGCGAGAGGCGTGGACGATCCTCGACCGCATTGGCCATCCGGAGGCCGTCGAGCTGTCCGAGCGGCTGGCCGCGCACCGCTGAGCGTCCCCCCCGCGGACCGTACCCGGACCGGCATGGATCCGGCGTGGATCGAGCGTCGGCAGGCTGAGCAGATGTTGACCACGAAGAGAACCACCTTCTGGCATCGCAGCGGGCTGGACCATCGACGCCGCCCGCTCCTCCGCCATCTTCCGGCCGTCGTCGCGGTCCTCGTCGCCCTGTCGCTCAACGCCCCACCGGCGTTCGCGGTCGCCCCGCCGGCGTTCCCCGGCGGCACCAGGCCGGCCAGCGGTTCGGTCGTCGGGAGCACCACCGGCGGGTGGAACGGCCGCATCGACTGGCGGGCATGCACGGACCAAACCGACGATCCGGGTACGCGATGCGGCACCCTGCGCCTACCGGTCGACTGGGCCCGGCCGGGAGGGGAGACCTTCGAGCTGGCCCTGGCCCGACGTCCCGCCGCCGACCCGGCCGCCCGCATCGGTGTCCTGGTCTTCAACCCCGGCGGTCCCGGCCTGTCCGGGGTGGACGTGGCGCTGACGGCCGCCAGCCAGCTCGGGCCGGACGTGCTGCGCCGCTTCGACATCGTCGGCTTCGATCCCCGGGGTACGGTCCGTAGCGCACCGGTGCGCTGCTCATCAGCGATGCTGGCCCGGCACCCCTCGCTGGCACCCGCCAACGCGGCGGAGTTCGAGGGACTCCGCACCTACAACCGCCAGTTGCGGGAGGACTGCCGCGCTCACAGCGGCCCACTGTTCGACCACCTCGACAGTGTGAGCGTCGCGCGTGACACGGACGCCATTCGGGCGGCACTCGGTGAGAGGCAGCTCAGCTTCTACGAGTGGTCCTACGGCACCCTGATCGGGCAGGCCTACGCCGAACTGTTTCCCGACCGCGTCCGCGCACTGGCCATGGACAGCGTGATGGACCACAGCCAGGGGGTCAGGGGGTACTTCCGCAGCGGGGCGGCCAGCAATGAGGCCCTGTTCCACGAGTTCGTGGCCTGGTGCGACCGGACCCCGAGCTGTGCACTGCACGGACGCGACGTGCCGGCGCTGTACGACCGACTGATGCGCCGTGCCGATGCCGGCACGTTGGTGGACGCGGGCACCGGCGCCACGCTGACCTGGTTCGAGCTTGGGTTCGCGACATTCGTCAACTTCTTCGACGCGACCTGGGCCGACCTCGCGAACACGCTTCTCGCGTTGGAGCGGGGCGAGGCCGCTGATCCGCCGCTGGCGTCCCCGATGGTGCCGGTCGACAGCGACGAGGACCTGACCGAGTACGCCCTACCCGCGTTCTGCCAGGACTGGTCGTTGCCGGTCGACGGGTTCGCCGAGTGGAACCGGTATCTGGAGCTGTCCCGCGCCGCGGCACCGCACCTGCGGGCCTCCCCGCTGGTCGTCCGCTTCGCCGCGATCTGCCTGGGCTGGACGGCGGTCAACCCGCAGCATCAACTGCGGGTGCGGACGAGCACCCCGGTGCTGCTGCTCAACGGTCGTTACGATCCGGCCACCCCGTACGACGGGGCGCAGAACGTGGCGCGCCAACTCGGCACGCACGGCCGCCTCCTCACCTACGAGGGGTCGGGCCACGCCAGCTACCCACGGACGGAGTGCACCCGGAGTCGCGTCGAGCGGTATCTGATCGACAGAGTCACACCGCCGGCGGGCGCGAGCTGCCCGGCCGCCCCGGCCTGACGCATCGTCGCGGCGACGCCCCGACTCACACGGTAGGTAGCCCGCCCGGTCCGACGGCAGTCGGTCCGGGCGGGCTAAACCGACGGCGCCCTCCCGCAACCAGCAGGGATGGCGAGTCACTGTCTTCGATGAGATGCTGGGTGCTGTCGAGGAGGAGTGATGATTGGTCTGGTGACCGTCGGCGCAATCGCAGCCGTCCTGCTCGTCGGTGTCCTGGTCCTCGTCCGTAAGCCGGCCGACCCTCGGCGGGTCGTCCGATGGTCAGCCCTGACGATCACCGTGCTTGTGGTCGCCGCGTTGACTCCCTACACCGTGGATGACTCGGGGGCTGCTGCCAGCTATCTCCTTGGCGTGCCCGTCGTCGCCGCGCTGTTGCCAGTTCTCGCACAACGGTGGGGTCGGCTGGCCGGGGTCGCCGACGTGGTGGCCGCGGTGGTCATCATCGGGTGGGGCCTACTGCTCGGGCTGGGCATCGGCGGCGCGTTCCTGCCGGCAGCGGTGCTCCTGATTGCCAGCGCCGTGGGCACCTGGTCACCGCGACCGGGCACCACCACCTGATACCCGGGGTTGGGGCCGAGGCTCAAGCCTCGGCCCCAACCCAGCATCCACCGCTTGGCGTACGTGCGGGGTCGTCACCCAATCTCAGGAGCAGCGCCAGACCAGCGGCCGGTGCACCTCGTTCTCGTAGGCGGAGCCGACCACGGTCCGGCCGTCGTCACTGATCCCCTCGGCCGTGTACGTGCCCGCCTCGGTCGCTCGGACGTCGGGCCGGCCCGGCAACCTGCGGGATGCGCCGTCCGGGGCGACGACAAGCGGCGCACCGTCGTCGACCAGCAGGTCGCCGTTGCCGGCAACCGCGGCCGCCGAGGGAAACGGCAGCCGGCTCACCGCCCCGGTCGTGAGATTCCACCGAACCGGCAGCATCAGCACGCCACCACCGTCCCGCTCGGCACCGGCGACCATGCCGATCGCCCAGGTGCCGTGCGCCGATTCGACCGAGGCACTCGGGGAGCCGTCGGGCAACGCGAGCGCGGTCCCGGCCCCCTGCGGCGTCCACCGGTAGGGCAGACCGCCCATCTTGCCGACGACCGTGCCGTCCTCGGTGATTCCGGTCGCGGTGGATCCCGGCCGGCCGATCAACCGGTACTCCTGCGGGCGGTCCACCGACCACAGCACGGCGTGGTGCGATTCGTTGGCGCCCATGGCGGTGCCGGCGATGTCACCTCGGCCGTTGATCGCGTGTAGGAGGACCGCGTCGTAGCCGGGCGGGATGGCCAGGGTGCGCAGCGACCCGTTCCGATAGACCCAGCCGGTGCCGTCGCCGTTGGTGCCGATCACGTACCCCTCGGCGTTGACCACGCTCCCGTGCCGCACGGTGGCCGGCAGGACAGTTGCCTGGCCGTCGGTCCAGAGCACGACCCGCCCGTCCTCGTTGCCGGTGCCGATCTCACCGACGATGTGCCGCCCGGTGGGGTCGACGTCGATCGCCACCGCGACCGGACCGGGGATCGGCTGCGGCAGCCACGACGCCTCGCAGGTGAGCGACGAGCCCGGGGCGGTCGACGTGCTCACGCTCGGCGTCGCCGCGAGGGCCGGAGCGGTCGGGGCGGGCTCGCTGGCGACCCCGCGGAGCTGGACGGCGCCCACGACGCCGAGCCCGGCCAACAGCGTCACCGCTGCGGCACCGCCGACGCGGCGGCGCTGGCGGCGGCGCCGGCCGTCGCGGATCGCCCGGCTCACGTCGACCTGCGGATCGGGTACCGGCACCGAACGCAGCAGTGCGGTGACTCGCTGGTCATCCAACATGGTCATCTCGAATTCCTTCCGGCCATCTCGGTAACATCGAGCACTTGGCGGATCGCTACCAGCGCCCGAGCCGTCTGCGACTTCACGTTGCCTTCGGAGCAGCCCATCGCCGCGGCCGTGTCGGCCAGCGACAGATCACACAGGAACCGCAGGACCAGTACGGTGCGCTGGCCACGCGGAAGGTCGGCGAGCGCGGCAACCAGGCTGTCCCGCTCGGCCAACTCGTCGTGTGGCGTGACCGGGCGCTCCGGCTCCGGCGTCGACCCGAACAGTCGGACCTTCGCCCAGCCCAACCGCTTCTCGTCGACGAGCTTGTGGACCAGCATCCGGTGCACGTACGCGTCGACGTTGTCGGCCCGGCGGACCTTGCGCCAGTTCACGTACAACGCGGTGATCGTCTGCTGCACCACGTCGTCGGCCAGATGGGCGTCGCCGCACATCAGGAACGCGGTCCGATGCAGGCTCGGCAGTCGCGCGGAGACGTACTCCACGTACTCCCGCTCAGCATCAATCATTGAGGCTCCCTCCTCCGCAAGCTCGACGGGTCCGGACGACCGTCAGGTTGCGTCGGTGCCGAAGATCGGTGGGGTTCGCTCGCGCTGTCGGCGTACGTCATCCTGGGGCTCGGCCTCGTCGCGGCGTCAAGCGACTACCACCTGTGCACCCGCAGCGCGTGCGGGGCCTGCGGCCGGTGACCGGGCCGATCAGGGCGACGGCATTGACACACGTCATATGACGAATTACCTTCCTGGCATCCGGGAGATGGTTTTCGCACGCTCGCTGCGCGGGGCCGAGCACCATTGTGGGAGCGCTCTCACTCTGCGGCGCCATCCGTGCGCCCACGAACAGTCGAGCCCACGTGATGCGTTGACTGCCACCACCATTTTCAGGAGAAGTTGCATGAGAAGACGAAGAGTGACCAACGCCGCCTTGGTGTCGGCCGGCGCTGTCCTGTTGGCATCGACCGCGGTCGCCGTGGCGGTGCCGGCAGGAGCCGCAGCTGCTGGATGTTCGGTGAATTACAGTGTGTCGTCGCAGTGGCAGGGTGGCTTCGGCGCCAACGTCATCGTCACCAATCTCGGTGACGCGGTCACCAGCTGGACGTTGACCTGGTCCTACAGCGCCGAACAGACCGTGACGCAGGCCTGGAACACGACGCTGATGCAGAGCGGTGCTGCGGTCACCGCCAGGAACGTCAGTTACAACGGGGCCATCGCCACCAACGGCACGGCCTCGTTTGGTTTCAACGGCTCGTGGACCGGCAGCAACCCCGCCCCGACCAGTTTCGCGCTGAACGGGGTGGCCTGCACCGGCGGCACAGTGCCGACCACCTCCCCCACCACGTCGCCGAGCACCTCTCCCAGCACCTCTCCCAGCACCCCACCCACCGGCGCACCTCCCGCCGGGCCGGCGGACATCACCGTGAACAGCGCCACCAGATACCAGACCGTCGATGGGTTCGGAGCCGCGACACCCATCTGGGGAGGCACCTGGTCGACCGCCGAGACGCAGACTCTGGTCGGGCTGGGCGCCAACCAGTTGGGCCTGTCGATCGTGCGAACCGGCCTGTCACCGGTCTCCAGTGAGTGGTCGACTCAGGTGAACGCCTTGAAGACGGCGAAGTCGTCCGGGGCCGGTGTGAAGATCCTCGCCTCGCCGTGGACGGCACCGGCCGCGTGGAAGACGAACAACAGCCGCGTCAACGGCGGCAAGCTCAAGACCGACTACTACGACGACTATGCGAACCACCTGAACAGCTACGTCCAGTACATGCGTGGCCAAGGGGTGAACATCGACGTCACCTCGGTGCAGAACGAGCCGGACTGGCACCCGGACTACGACTCGATGGACTGGAGCGGCACCGAGCTGCGGAACTTCGTCCGCGACCAGGGCACGAGGGTGCAGAACACCAAGCTGATGGTCGCCGAGGCGGTCAACCTGAACTACGGCTACACCGATCCGACCTTCAACGACGCGACCGCCCGGAGCAACATCGGATACATCGGTGGCCACCTGTACGGCACCGAGGACTCGGGCCGGCTCAGGCCCTACTCCCTCGCCGAGCAGTACGACAAGCCGGTGTGGATGACCGAATGGAACTACCACGAGGCCGACGGCAGCGGTTCCAACATCTGGGGCAACCCCAGCAACCTGGCAGTCTGGAACGAGACCCTCGACGACATCATGCGCACGGTGCACAAGTCGATGGAGTCCAACTGGAGCGCCTACATCTGGTGGTACGGCAAGCGCTACTACTCCTTCATCGGCGACGGTGAGGCGGCGTACGGCACCACCGCAGGCGCACCGCTCAAGCGCGGGTACGCCTTCTCGCAGTACGCCAAGTACGTTCGCCCCGGCTACCAGCGGGTCGCGCTGACGAAGAGCTCCAAGGCCTCGCCGCTGGAGGTGACCGCCTACCAGGGTGACGGAAAGATCACTCTGGTGATCCTCAACCGGTCGAACAGCGCGGTCAACAATGCGGTGATCCAGGCGCCGCAGAACGTCAGCAGGGCGGAGCACTACCTCACCTCGCAGAACGCCAACGCGGCCAGTCAGCCAACCAGCCTGAACGGAGGGCAGGCCACCATCAACGTTGGCGCACGCAGCATCTCCACCGTCGTGTTCACCCTCTGACACCACTGCTCGGCCTTGGGGACGGCCGACGTCGCGGGAGCCCCAGCCACACGCTGGGGCTCCCGCTCGGCGACAGGCAGGTGATGGAGCCCGTGGGCCTCGTACGGTGGGCGGCGGTCAGTGTGAGTGGCGGGGCACGGCGCTGCCGCTGCCACCGACGAGGAAGTCGAGGTCGGCACCCTCGTCGGCCTGCAGCACGTGCTCGCTGTAGAGCCGCGTCCATCCGCGGTCGGCCGCCACCGGTGGTGGCTGCCAGGCTGCGCGGCGTTCTGCGAGTTCCACGTCGTCGACCAGGAGGTCCAACTGCCGGGTCGAGACGTCGACCCGGACCAGGTCGCCGGTACGGACCAGCGCGAGAGGACCGCCCACGGACGCCTCCGGGGCCACATGCAGGACGCAGGTGCCATACCCGGTGCCGCTCATGCGGGCGTCGGAGATCCGCACCATGTCGGTGATGCCGTCGGCGAGCAGCCGCCGCGGCATGGGCACGTTACCCACCTCCGGGAAGCCGGGGTAACCGCGTGGGCCGGCGTTTCGTACCACGATCACCGTGTCGGGGGTGACGTCGAGATCCGGATCGTCGGCTGCGACGACGTAGTCCTCGATGCGGTCGAAGACGAGCGCCGGTCCGGTGTGCTTGAGGAGGTGGGCCGAGGCGGCGGAGACCTTCAATACCGCCCCGGACGGCGCGAGCGACCCGCGCAGCACCACGGTGCCCGAGCCGGCCGGTTGGAACGGTTCGTCCAGGGTGCCGATGACGTCCCGGTTCCAGCACTGGGCCCCGCTGATGTTGTCGGCCACGCTCTTCCCGCTGACGGTGATGTGGTCCAGGTGCAGCAGCGGGGCGATCTCGTTCATCACCACCGGGACGCCGCCCGCGTAGGCGAAGTCCTCCATCAGGTACGCCCCGGACGGCATCAGGTTGACGAGCATGGGCACCTCGGCGGTGAGGGTGTCGAAGTCCTGCAGGGACAGGGGGACTCCGAGGCGTCCGGCGATCGCGAGCAGGTGTACGACGGCATTTGTGGAACCGCCGATCGCGGCGTTGACCCGGATCGCGTTCTCGAACGCTTGCCGGGTCAACACCGTGGACAGTCGTTGGTCCTGTTCGACCATGTCGACGATCCGGCGACCAGCGGCCTGCGCCAGCGCGTACCTCCGGGAGTCGACCGCCGGTACGGCGGCGGCCCCCGGCAGTTGCACGCCCAACGCCTCGGTCACGCAGGCCATCGTGGAGGCGGTACCCATGGTCATGCAGTGACCTCGGCTGCGCGACATGCCGACCTCCGCCTCCGAGCAGTCGGCGGCGGTCATCCGACCGGCACGCATCTCCTCGGTGAAGCGCCAGACGACCGTGCCCGAGCCGATGTCCTGACCACGGAACTTGCCGTTGAGCATCGGACCGCCGGTGATCATCAAAGTCGGCAGGTCGACGCTCGCCGCGCCCATCAGCAGGCCAGGAGTGGTCTTGTCGCAGCCGGAGAGCAGGACCACCCCGTCGAGCGGGTTGGCGCGGACCGACTCCTCCAACTCCATCGCCAGCAGGTTGCGGTAGAGCATGGTCGTGGGTCGCATGAGGGGCTCGCCCAGGCTCATCGCAGGGAACTCCAGCGGCAGGCCGCCGCTCTCCCACACACCCCGCTTCACCGACTCCGCCAGATCGCGCAGGTGGGCGTTGCAGGGTGTCAGTTCCGACCAGGTGGTGGCGATGCCGATCACCGGTCGCCCGTCGAAGACGTCGTCCGCGAACCCCTGGTTGCGCATCCAGGACCGATGGATGAACCCGTTGCGGCCCTGGGCACCGAACCACTGCTCGCTGCGCAACGGCCGATTCGTCGTCGACATCAGCACACCTCTCTGTCATCCGTCCGGCCGCGGGGTACGCGGCACATCACATTGCGTAATGGATTGCTGGTGGCGCGAGCGCGACCTACCTGAGGCCTCCGACGGACAGCCCGCCGCGCCAGTGTCGTTGGAGACTGAAGAACGCGATGACCAGCGGGATCACGGACACGAGCGAGCCCAGGATGATCAGGCTCCACAGGGAGGTGGTCCCCGCGTTGTTCGCGGACGCGATTCCCTGCCAGAGGCCAAGGCCGACGGTGACGGGAAAGAGCCGGTTGTCGGAGAGCATGGCCAGGGGCAGGAAGTAGTTGTTCCAGGACGCCACGGCGGACAAGAGCAGCACAGTGACCACCGCGGGGCGCATCAGTGGGAGAGCGATCTGGATGAACGTACGGATCTCCCCCGCACCGTCGACCCGCGCCGCGTCCAGGAGCTCGTCGGGGACCGCGTCGCGGGCGTAGACGTGCATCAGGTAGACGCCGAACGGATTGAGCAGCGATGGAAGGATCACCGCCCACACCGTGTTCGTCAGACCCAGCCGCGAGAACAGGATGAAGGTCGGGATGACCAGAGCGGTAGCCGGCACCATCAGCGCGCCGAGCACGATCGCGAAGCTGAAGCGCCGGGCAGCGAACCGGTACTTGGCGAACCCATAACCGGCCATGACCGCCAGGATCGTGGCGCCGATTCCGCCGGCGATGGCGTACAGCGTGGAGTTGAGAATCCACCGGAGGTAGATGCCACCGTCGTAGGTGAACAACTGCTTGAGGTTGCCGATGTAGTCGATCTGGTCGGTGAACCACAGGGTGTTACCACCACCGAACAGGCCCGGCGCGTCCTTGGAGCTGTTGACGATGACCCACCAGAACGGTACGAGGAAATAGATCACCAGGAAGCCGAGGAGGATCTGCAGAGGGAGATAGCGTTGCGGTCGGCGGGCGCCTGCGCGGACGCTGGTGCGGTCAGTCATCTACAGGAAGCTCCTCCGCTTGCGGGTGAAGAACAGGAAGGCGTACACGCAGATGAAGACGATGCCGCCGAGGGCGAACGAGATCGCCGACCCGTAGTTGAAGTTGGCGAGCGAGAACGCCTGTTGGTACGCGTACATGTTGGGGGTGAAGTCCGACCCGATCGTGCCGGCGGCGAGGAATCGCAGGATCTGCGGTTCGTTGAAGAACTGCAGGGTGCCGATCAGCGAGAAGACCAGGATCAGGATCAGCGCGGGCGCGATCAGCGGGATCTTGATCCGCGTCGCGACCTGCCAGCGTCCGGCGCCGTCCATCCGGGCGGCCTCGTAGAGCGTCGGGTCGACTCCCTGCAGAGCCGCGTACAGGATGATCATGTAGTAGCCGGCCCACTGCCAGGTGACGACGTTGAGCAGGCCGTAGAAGATCAGGTCGCTGCTCAGGAAGTCGGGTGCGGTAGCACCGAACAGCCCGAAGATGTCGGTGAGTGGGCCGAAGCCCTTGCTGTAGAGGAACCCCCACATCACCGCACCGATGACGGTGGGGATCGCGTAGGGCAGAAAGATCATCAGGCGGGAGAAGCGAGCGAACAGGCTGGTCACCGCGTCCAGAATGAGGGCCAGCGCGAGCGCGATGATGATCTGCAGCGGGATGGAGACGAGCGAGAAACGGATGACGAACCACGCCCCGGACAGGAAACTCGGGTCGGTGAACGCCTTCACGTAGTTGTCGAAGAGGACGAAGCTGGTGCCACCGATCAGCTTCTTCTGAAAGAGGCTGAGGTACAGCGCGTATCCCAGCGGCGCGATGAGGAACGCCAGGAAGACGACCCCGAACGGCCCGACGAAGAGCCATCCCATCAGGTGCTCGCGGAGGTGCACTTTGCCACGGATCTTGCGCGACTCATTGTGAGCACGCGGTGCGCGCTTCTCGGTTAGGAGTGTCATCTTGGTCTCCGGGACGTGGACGCCGACGGTCGAGGGTGGGCCGCCCGGTGTCGGCGCGGCCCACCCATTCGGTTCACTGAACGGTGAAGCCCTGTTCCTTGGCGTACTTCGCCACGTCCTCCTGGAGCCGGTCGGCAGCCTGGGAACCGGTGACGGAGCCCTTGCTGACCTCGCTGATCTGCTTCGTCATGGCGTCGAGGTAGTACTGGCCGAAGGGGGCGTAGGAGACGCCCTTGTAGGCGTCGGCGGCGGGGACGTAGACCTCCTTGTTCGCCTGCTGGCCGTTGAAGAACGCCACCTTCAGGTCGATGAACGCGGGATCCTTGAGCGCCGTGAGGTTCAGCGGGAAGATGATCTGGTTGGTCCAGCCGTCGGTGAGCGACTCCTTGTCGGCGTAGAGCCCGTAGGCAACCTTCGCGGCCAGCTCCGGCTTCTTCGCCTGCTTGGTCACCGAGAAGGCCGACCCACCCCAGTTCACCTGCACCGGGTTGGCCGGATCCCACTGCGGCAGCGGCGCCACCGCGAACTTGCCGGTGTCCTGACCCTTGCCGACGCCCGCGCCGGTGAGGTAGCCGGGGGCCCACGCAGCCGAGATGTACGTCGCGTAGTTGCCGTTGATCACGCCGGAGATGTACTCCGGGGTGAACTGGTCCTGCGTCCCCACCAGGCCCTTCTTCACGAGGCCACCCCAGTAGTCCAGCACGTCCTTGGAAGCCTGGTCGTTGAGCTTCACGCCGATCGACTTCGGCTGCGCCGGATCGTAGGTGAACGGAGTGGCGCCCTTCTGGATCTGCAGCGCCATCGTGAGCGCCGAGACGTTCGCGCCGAAGTCGCCGAAGAGCGGGCCGCCGGCGTCCTTCACCTTCTGCGCGGCCTGCTCGTACTCGGCCCAGGTCTTCGGCGGGGTGATCTTGTACTTGTCGAAGATGTCCTTCCGATAGATCATCGCCGCCGGGCCGCCGTCGACCGGGACACCGTAGACCGCGTCGCCGACCGACACGTCCTTCCAGGCACCATCGCTGTAGTTGGCCTTGACCGCGTCGAAGCCGTACTTCTTGATGTCGACGAGCGCGCCCTGGATCTGGAAGGTCGGGATCCGGTCCGCCTCGACCATGATCACGTCAGGCGCGCCGGTGCCCGCCGAGATGGCCGTCTGGAACTTGTCGTACTCGTCGCTGCCCTGCCCGACGTTGGTCCAGCAGACCTGCACCTCGTTGTTCTGCTTGTTGAAGTTGTCGACGACGAGCTGCGTGTTGGGGTACCAGCCCCACATCGTCACTACCGGCAATTCCTTCTTGGTGATGCTGTTCGTGCAGTTGCTCGCGTCGCTTCCGCCCTCGTCGGAGGAGCAGGCGACGAGGCCACTCCCGGCCGCGAGCATGGCTACCGTGGCAAGTATTCGTCTCGTCTTCATTGACGTTATTCCCTTCAGGGATCGCGGCACGCAAGGGTCCATGCGCCGACATCGAGGGTTGGCAATAGACCGGGACGGGTCGGGGGCGGTACGCCCAGACCTGTCCTCGGCCGATCGTTTATTTCTGGAAACGCGTCACGCTCGTGTCCGAGCGGCGCCATCGGGGCAGGAGGCCCTGCTCCCGATGGCGTCGCCTGGACGGGCTTCCTAGCGCTTGAACAGACGTGGCGCCAGGTCGATGAGGTTCTTCTGCCACACGTCCCAGCCGTGCGGCCCGGGAGTCACCCCGTCGAACTCGTAGCGGATACCGAGGTTGTTCAAGGTGGTCAGGGATGCCATGAAGCTCGGGTACACGAAGTCGGTCTGGTCACCGACGTACAGGCGCAGCATCTTGGTCCCGTTGTTGATCGCCGCCACGTCGACGCCGGTGCCGCTGCCGAACCCGGCCGAGAGCGCCGCGACGTACGCGAACTCACCCGGATAGGCCCGGAGGACCCCGAGCGCCTGCCCGCCGCCCATCGACAGACCGGCGAGCGCCTGCTGCGACGACTCGCTGGAGATGTTGTAACGGGCACGGGCCGTCGGCACGATGTTCTCCAGCAGTTCCCTGTTGAAGTTCGACGAATTGCCGTTGCCCATCACGACCACCATCGGCACCAGGTCACCGTCGAGGAACTGATGGTCGAGGATCTGCTTGGCGCGGCCCATCTCGACCCAGTCCGTGTAGCTCTGACCGCTGCCATGCTGGAGATAGAGCACCGGATACGGCTGCGCCCGATCCGGGTCGTACCCCGGCGGAGTCCACACCAGCGCGGTGCGATCCTGGCCCGCCACCGTGCTGGAATAGGTCATGCTCTCGACCTTTCCGCCCTGGTCGGCAGGCACATCCGACAACAGGCGGGCGCCCGGCCCCGGGATGAAGAAAGTGCTCCACATTGGTTCCGAGGTCACCTTCGTCGGGTTCGCGATGTCCTTGACCGCGACCCGGTCCACGATCAGCCGGTAGTAGTAGAACCAGGGCTTCAGGGGCCCCACGGTCAATCGCCACCGGTCACCTTCGCGGGTCATCGGCACGCGCAGCCAACTGCCCCCCGGCGCCCAGTTCGCCCACACCGTGACGTGCTGAGCGTCCTTGAACTCCGTGGTGGTCTCGAAGGTGACGAACCCGTCCTCGCTGACGAAGGGCGTCGGAGCGGTGCCAGCCGGCGGCGGGGTGAACTCCCCCTTCAACTGCTGGTGACCAGGGCTCGGGCCGTGGTCCGACACGTGACCGAACAGCCGCGGCAGGAAGTCGACGAGGTTCTCCTGCCAGGTGCGCCAGTTCGCACCGCCGTCCGGGTTGACCCCGTCGAACTCGAACGTGACATCGGCTCGATCCAGGGCCTTCGTCAGTCGGTAGGTGGCGTTGTGCGCGGGGTCGGTCGCGTTTCCCGTGTACAGACGCAGCAGCTTGAGGCTGCGGTTGATCGCCTTGGCGTCCTTCCCGTCGACGTTCGGGGCCGAGTGCCCCGAGAACGAGCCGACGTAGGCGAACTGACCCGGCTCGGCGAACGCGGCCTCCAGCGCCTGCGATGCGCCGTCGGACACGCCGGCGATGGCCTGGTTCGCCGGATCGCGCAGGACCCGGTAACTGTCGCCGACCGCCTTCCGGAGGTCCTTCAGCTCCTTGTCGTCCGAGCCGTTGGCATCGTTGATCACGACCACCATCGGCTTTATGGTGCCCTCGGCCGAGAGGTTGTCGAGGATCTGCTTGGTTCGGCCGAGGTCGAGCCAGTCGGTGGCGGCTACGCCCTCGCCCGACTGCAGGAAGAGCGCCGGATAATCCTTGGGACCGCCGGGGCCCTTGGGTCCCTTGGCCACGTATCCCGGAGGTGTCCAGACCAGGGCGGAACGCTCCCCGTTCCTGGTCCGGTAGGTAAGCGTCTCGACCTTGCCACCGACCCCCGTCGGCGCGTCCACCAGCCACCGTGCCGAGTCACCCGCGACGAGGAAGGTGCTCCAGAGAGGGTTGGACGCCACACTGGTGCTGTTCGTCGGATCCTTGAGGCTCTTGGTGTCGTCGGCGGTGACCTGGTAGTGGTAGAGACCGGGGTTGAGCTGGCCGAGGAAACCCGACCACGCGTCGCCGCGGCGGGTCAGACCGAACTCCGCCATGATCGAAGAGGGACCGAAGTTGCCCTCGACGACGACCTGCGACACCGCGCCCAGATGCTCCTGGATGTACGCGGCCGGAACGCTGAACGAGGCGTAGCGGTCCTGGGAGACCTCTAGCCACGGCGTGTCCGCACTCGCCGGTTGCTGGGCGATCACAATCGCCGCGATTGACATGACTCCAGCGGCCAACGCCGCCGAGAGCCGACGCACGCCCGATCGGCGTAAGCGCCCATGGTACGGTTGGATTGCCACGTTCCACTCCTTTCATGCGCCGGCAGCGGATGCGACCCGACTGACCGGCTCAACTCATCGGTGGATCTTGCCGTGGGTTTGCGTCTACACCTCCTTCGGTCTTGCCACGGGCGCACCTGACGTGATCGTTCGGTGCGGCGCGCGACCGGACGGTCGCGCCGATGGCCGTGTGTCAGGATCGTGCCGTGCTCTTCGGTGGCGCGGTCGAGCCGCGCACGACAAGGCTGGTCGGAAGCACTAGCTGGCGCGCCCCCTCCCATTCGTCGGTCACCAGTGACTTCAACATGCGCGCGGCCTCGTATCCGAGCTGATACATCGACTGGTCCACAGTGGTCAGACCAGGCTCGGTCAACACCGACTCCGGAATGTTGTCGAACCCGACGACGGACAGGTCCACGGGGACGGAGAAGCCCAACTCGGTGGCAACCTCCAGCACCTTGAGGGCCATACCGTCGCTGGCCGCGAAGATCGCCGTTGGCGGGTCCGCCCGTTGCAGCAGGGCACGCGCCAACGGGGCTGCCGACTCGGGGTTGAAATCCCCTTCGCCGATCAACGTCGGATCGACCGGGATGCCAGCTCCGTTCAGCGCCGCCCGGTAGCCCTCCTCTCGCGACCACGCCGCCGCCAGGCTGGAGCGCCCCGCGATGAATCCGATGCGCCGGTGGCCCAGGCCGAGCAGGTACTCGACCGCAGTGGTGGCGCCCGCGAGGTTGTCGGCCGTCACCGACGGTGCCGTGGAGCCCCGCACCGGGTCGATGGCAACGACCGGAGTCCGGCTCTGCACCTCGCCCCAGGGCGTGACAACGATGCACCCGTCGGTGAGGGTGCCCGACAGGCGGGTGACGTGCCGCTGCTCCCAACCCTCCGAATACGACCCGTAGAGGTCGCTGTTTGCGTAGATGATCAGGTCGAAGCTTGAGCGACTCAACGCCTTCATCACCCCCTTGAGCACCTCGGCCGTGTACGACTGGAAGCTGTGCGATACGAGGCCCAGAACGTTGGTGCGACTGCGCCGGAGGCTCGAAGCCACCAGACTCGACTCGTAGCCGAGTTGCTCGATGGCGGAACGAACCTGAGCGATCGTGTTGGCACTGACGCCGTAATGCCCGTTGACCACACGCGAGACGGTGGCGGTGGAAACGCCGGCGGCTCGAGCAACATCACTCATTGTTACCGGCGCATTGACCTCGATCATGCGACTCCCTCTGGACTGCAATCGTTATCGGTTACGTTTCCAGGGTGTTGCCAACGTAACGGAGAGCGTTAACAAACACAAGACCCTCTCGCCCGTGAGCGACCCCAACAAGGCCGTCCTACCAGGAGGCCTGCGAGGGCGCGGCTCATCGGCAGCCGGCCCCACCAACACGTGGACGGATGTCACTCTCAGTGGCCAATAGAGAGCGCCAATTACTGCGGTTGGTCGGCCCGGTGGTGTCGGGCGCCAGCACCGTCAGTCAGATTCCAATCCGCCTGCGGCTGGGCCGAGCGGTGCCGTGGAGTACGTGTCACAGATCCCGGACTTCGGCGGTACTCGAATAGACCTTCGGCGTCGCCGATCGGTCCGCATCCGCACAGATGACAAAGCTGCCGGCGAGGGTGCGTTCGTGGGACGAGAAACCGACGTACACCTCGATCTGACCGGGCTCCACGGTGTAGTTCATCTGCCGGTCGTAGAAACCGAGCTGAGCCGTGGGCAGGTCGAACCGCACAGCCACCCGCTGACCTGCGGCGGCCGAGACGCGAGCGAAGCCCTTCAGCTCGAGCACCGGCCGGGTGACTGATGCCTGCGGGTCGCGGACGTAGAGCTGGACGACCTCCTCGCCAGCTCGGTGTCCGGTGTTGGTGATCGTGACCTCGACGCCAACGCTGTCTCCGGCGGGGACCTCCGCACGTTGCACCGTAGCCTCGTCGATTTCGAACGGCGCGTATCCAAGGCCGTGGCCGAAGCAGTATCGCGGTGTGACCGGCGAATCCACGTAGTCGCCGTGCCAGTGCGACCGCCCGCCGGACACCTTGTGGCCATAGAAGACGGGTATCTGGCCGACGGTACGGGGGTACGAGATCGGAAGCTTTCCGCTCGGGTTCACCTCACCGAGGAGAACCTCGGCGATCGCCTGCGCTCCGGTCTCCCCGGGCAGCCAGGCCATCAGCACCGCCGCGCACATCTCGTGCAGGAAATCGCTGCCGACGGGTCGACCGGCGACGAGCACTGCGATCACGGGGGTGCCAGTGGCGACGACGGCGCGAACCAACTCTTCCTGGACGCCAGGCAGGTCCAGGCTGGACCGGTCCCGCGACTCACCGGTGGTCGCCCTTGGCGTGAGCCCCGAGCGGTCCCCCAGGACCAGCACGGCGACATCGGCCGCCGCGGCAGCCGCGACTGCCTCGCCGAACCCATCCGTCGACGGATCGACCACATCGCAGCCCGGCACGTAGCGCAGCCGGTCACCCAGGCGGGCCACGAGCTCGTCGCGCACCGTGGGCACACCGTCGGTGCTCTCCTCGATCTCCAGATCGTCCGGGATGGTCATCATCTCGCCGAGCAGGCCCCGCCGCTTCCGCGCCTCGATCAACGCCTCGATGTGGGCCGCGAACGAGTAGTCACCGAGCAGGTGTCGGGCGTCGTCGGCATTGGGCCCGATGAGAGCCACCGATCCTCCTTTCTGGAGCAGCGGCAGCGCGCCGTCGTTCTTGAGCAGGACGAGGCTGCGGCGAGCGATCTCCAGCGCCACATTGCGGTGCCGCTCGGCAGTCACCGCCGACACGACCGCGCCCTCGTCGACGTACGGATCCTCGAACAGCCCAAGTTCGAACTTGTGCCGAAGGACCCGCGAGACCGCCTCGTCGAGCCGAGCCTCGCTGACCTCGCCGGCGTCCAGTGCGCGCGTGAGGGCGTCCGCGTACGCGTCCGTCGCCGGCAGTTCGACGTCGACACCCGCGGTGAGGCTCACAGCCGCCGCCTGCTGCTTGTCCTGGGCGAAATGGTGGTAGGAGTGGAGGTCGTTGACGGCGAAGTAGTCCGACACCACGCTTCCCGTGAAGCCCCACTGCCGGCGGAGGATGCCGCCGAGGAGCTCCTGGTTGGCGTGGCACGGGATCCCGTCAAGCTCGTGGTAGCCGGCCATCAACGACTGCAACCCGCCTTCGCGGACCGCCGCCTCGAACGGATAGAGGTACACCTCGCGCAGCAGACGCGGCGGCAGGTGGGCCGGAGCCCAGTTCAGCCCACCCTCGGATGCCCCGTAACCGACGAAATGCTTGGCCGTAGCGATGACGCCGTCCGCCAGATCGGCGCCCTGGAGGCCCTTGACGAATGCCACCCCCATCCGGGCCACCAGGTACGGATCCTCGCCGTAGGTCTCCTCCGTCCGACCCCACCGCGGGTCACGCACCACGTCCAGCACCGGCGAGAGCCCCTGGTGACTCCCCACGGCGCGCATCTGCACGCGAACGGCGTCGGCCAACTGCCCGTTGAGCTCCGGCGCCCAGGTGCTCGCGACCCCGATGGCCTGCGGGAAAATGGTCGCGTCCCGCGCCATCACCCCCGAGCACACCTCCTCGTGCACGATCGCCGGGATCCCCAGCCGGGTCTCGGTCACCAGGAACCGCTGGATCGCGTTGGCGGCCTGCGCCACCTGCGCCGCCTTCAGGCTGGTGGCTCCCGCGATGCGGGTCACGTGCCCCAGGCCGTGCCCGAGGATCGGCTGGGCCCGCTCTGCGGAGAACCGCCCGCCCTCCAGCACCGCGAACGCCCAGGTGCTGCCCAGCTGCGCGAGCTTCTCCTCCCGGGTCATCCGGGCCAACAGATCCGACACCCGATCCTCGACCGGCGCGGTCGCATCGACGTAGGCCGGCTCGGTCTCTGGCTTCACAGTGGTCACCCGGTCACCCCTATCACCGCAACGACGTGTTCATCCGGCCTCATCGGTCACGACGCCCGGTGCTCCTGACCGCGTACACAGACGGCGGCAGGCGGGTGGTGGCGGCGAGGCGGTCTGGGGAGCACGACACCCGATCGGTGCGGCGGCGTGGTTCAGGGCCGCCTGGCCCGAACATTGATCATCGGCGTCGTGTTCCCTTACGTAAACGTAATCGGTAACGTTTACATAGATCGAAAACTTAATCGACGGGCATCGTGATGTCCAGAGGTCGCACCGACCCACCACCCCTCGGTTTCGGCGCTGCTGCGGAGACCTCGGCGCCGGAACCTCGCACGAAGGAGCCAGCCCTGAACCCCCACCTGTACGGAGCGCCGGAGCACCTGGCCGGCACCGAAAGTCCAGCTCTTTGCCGCTACGGGCTGCCGCCCGGGTCCGCACGGGACCGACGGGCCAACCCTGGGCCAACGGTCAGCGGGGTGGTGTCGTGAACACGGCGCACTTGACCCTGGACCCGCGCCGGCGCGTCGCACCGGTGCCACGCAGGCTCTTCGGCTCGTTCGTGGAGCATCTGGGTCGGTGTGTCTACACCGGCATCTACGAGCCAGGGCACCCGACCGCCGACGCGGACGGCTTTCGGGGCGACGTTCTCGCGCTGGTGCGGGAGTTGGGCGTCACCACGGTCCGCTATCCGGGTGGCAACTTCGTCTCCTCCTACCGCTGGGAGGACGGCGTCGGCCCGGTCGACCAACGACCGGCCAGGCTCGACCTCGCCTGGCACAGCCTGGAGACCAACGCGTTCGGGCTCGACGAATTCATGCGCTGGCTCGGCAAGGCCGACGTCGAGCCGATCATGGCGGTCAACCTCGGCACCCGCGGCACCGCCGAGGCCGTCGACCTCCTGGAGTACGCCAATCACCGCGGTGGGAGTCACCTCGCCGACCAGCGCCGCGACAACGGCGCGACCGACCCGTACGGGATCAGGCTGTGGTGCCTCGGCAACGAGATGGACGGCCCGTGGCAGGTGGGTGCGCGGACCGCACCCGAGTATGGGCGTCTCGCCGCGCAGACCGCGAAGGCGATGCGCCGGTTCGATCCCGATCTCGAACTCATCGCCTGCGGCTCGTCGCACTATGGCATGCCCACGTTCGGCACCTGGGAACGCGACGTGCTGACCGAGGCGTACGACGACGTCGACCTGATCTCGCTGCACGCCTACTATCAGCCGGTCGACGACGACCTGCCCAGCTTCCTCGCCTCTGCCGAGGACATGGACAGGTACATCGACTCCGTCACCGCCATCGCCGACTCCGTCGGGGCGATCCGGAAGTCGACCAAGAAGATCATGATTGCGTTCGACGAGTGGAACGTCTGGTATCAGTCCGCCGCACCGTCCACGCCACCGAGCGGCGAGGACTGGCCGGTCGCACCGCCGCTGCTCGAGGATCACTACAGCGTGGCAGACGCCGTCGTCGTCGGCGGCCTGCTCATCAGCCTGCTCCGGCACAGCGACCGGGTGACTGCGGCATGCCAGGCCCAACTGGTCAACGTCATCGCACCGATCATGACCGAACCGGGTGGCTCGGCCTGGCGCCAGACCATCTTCCACCCCTTCGCCCGCACCGCCCAGCACGCCCGGGGGGCGGTGCTCGACGTGCTCCGCGCCGGCAGCACGACGACCACCGACCGCTACGGCGAGGTCGACGCCGTCGACGCGGTCTCCACCTGGGACGAGAGCACCGGAGAGATGACCGTGTTCCTCGTCAACCGCGTCACGGACACCCCTGCCGAGGTGACCGTCGACGTCAGCGGTGCCCAGGTGACCGGGATCGTCGAGTGCGTCACGGTCGGTGGCACCGACCTTGGTGCCAAGAACACGCCCGACGGCCCGGACCACGCGGCGCCGCGCCCCAACGGCACAGCGCAACAGGCCGGCGCCGGTGTCCGGCTGACGCTTCCACCCGCGTCCTGGAGCATGCTGCGGTTGAAGGCCACGGAAGCGACAGCGTGATCGGCTGACCGACCGTCGGTCACCTCCGCCAGGGCGGATGCGATAGTGAGCGATATACCTCAGAGTCATATTCATACCTCTGAGGTATATCGCTCAACAGCACATCGACAGGGCAGACAGCCAAAACGGATGGCGAGCGTCCTTCGCTGCGCCCGCAGCCCCGTCTTGAGTTAGGACTTACTCGTCTAGGCCGTGAGACCTGGAATTACCGGCCGGCGACCGGCGTGCTCTCGGATTCGTTGAAGAGCTTGTCACCCTGGTAGCGGGCGACGACCGGACCGTCCAGATCGCCGTGGACGGTCTTCTTCAGCTGGGCGACACCGTTGTGCACCGATGCCGACCCGAGGAGCGTGTCACCGGCGTAGAAGTCGACAGTGCCGGAGGGAGCGGCGGTGGTGGTGCTGACGGCACCAACCGTCGCCGTAGCGGTGACCTTGTTGTTGTGCGAGGCGCCTGCCGGTGCCGTCGTGACGTCGAGCCCGGTCGTGGTCGAACGGAACGTCAGGGTCCGCAGGTAGTGGTCCAGCAGGGGGCGCCAGACGTGCCAGGTGTGCACGCCGGGCACGTTGTACTCGTCCAGTTCGACGCCGGCAGCCCGCAGGGCGGCAGCGTTGCGCTGCGAGTTCTCGGCGATGTTGCCCAGGCGATCCTGGAGCCCGGCGCCGATCATGATGCCGCCGGCCACCGCCTTCATGCTGTCGATCTGCTCCTGGGTGGCGGCCGGTCCGCCCGCGCTCCAGGCGGCGTGGTAGCCGAACAGGTCGGTGTGGTCGTACATGAGGGTGTAGGCCCGGCTGCCACCGGCCGAGAAGCCCGCGAACGCGCGGTCCTGCGGGCGGGCGGAGACGTGGTAGTTCTGCTCGACGAACGGGAAGATGTTGTTGCGCAGTTCGTTGACATAGCCCTCGTTGCCGCCGGGCAGGCCGTTGAAGTCAGTGGACACGATCACCATCGGCTCCACGGCACGATCCTTGATCGCGTTCTCCAGGATGAGGTGGGCCACGCCCTGCATCGTCCAGGCCGTCGAGTGGTCACCGCTGCCGTGGCTCAGGTAGAGCGTCGGGTACGGCGTAGCCCGGTTGGGGTCGTAGCCGTGCGGCAGGTAGACGACGATGTCGTGCACGCCAACCGGGTTGGTCGACAGCGGCGAAGTGTACCGCCGGGACTCCAACCGGCCGATCTTTGCGACCGGCGCCTGGTAGTCGGTGTCGTACGTCGGGAACTTCTTGCTCTCCGGGACGAAGATCGTGCTGCGTACCGCCCCGGGTGCTCCCGGGTACTGCGGCTGGAGCTGCCACCGGTTCGCGGGGTCGTCGTACAGGGTGCAGCCGGTGGCGAGTTCGTTGGTGCAGTCGTGGGTGAACGCGTAGCGGAAGGTGCCCGCCGGCAGCGGCGTGGTGAACGTCCACACCCCGTCGGGGCCCTTCTGCATGGCCTGGGTGTGCCACGCGGTGGCCGCGACGTCGCCGGGCTGCCACTCGGCAGGTGGCCGTGCGTCGCCACAGTCCTGGCAGGTGATGTTCTCCGGCCGGGAGTAGAACCAGTCGCCGTAGATGTGGACCTGCTGGACATCCGCGGGCGCCCGGTACGTGAAGGTGACCGTGTACCCGGTCGGCGCTTTGTCGGTGCGGGTGACGGTCGGGCCCAGGGGTGCGGGCGGGGCGGGCGGCGCAGCCGATGCCGCCGGAACGGCGACCGTTCCGGCCGCGACGGTGATGGCGGCGAGCAGTGCGAGCATCAGCCGGCGCCTCGGCGCCGACCTCAGGGGACGGGGAATTGCAACGGGCATGTACCTGCTCCCTCTTCGGTGTGTGGGTCAGACCGCGTCAGCGGCGACCGACAATTCGTTGGTGAGGCGAACGAATACCACCGGGCGATGCCGCGCTGTGAGCGCTAACATCGCTTCCTGTCGAAAACACAATCATCTATTACGTCGGCCAGTCAAGACGAAGCGGGCATTTATTTCGACAGGTTGCAGGGAATGCAATAGGGACGCGTTTCAGCGGCGCCAGCAGTTGCTGGCGCCGCTGATGCAGCTATCTTAAATTCGTTGAGCGATCGCCGAGTCGACCGACCCTGACCAGGAAATACGGCCGGGAGCGACCTACCAGCGCGCGACTATTCCGCCCCTGAAACCAATCTCCCATCGACCCGTCGGAGAATGGCGGTGTAGTCGTCGCGCAACTCCTCGGGAAGGATCCAAACTGGCGCGTCCTGCCACGCCAGAGGGCGAAGGAATCGCCGGATCGACGTGGCGCCGACCGAGGTGTGCACGTTGTTTGTCGACGGCCAGGGCCCACCATGGTGCTGGGCCCACGACACGCGGACACCCGTGGGATAGCCGTCGAAGACGATGCGACCCGAGCGGCCGGCGAGCACGTCGACAAGCCCGCGGACGACACTGGCGTCGTCGTCCGGTCCGCGATGGATCGAGCCGGTCAGCGACGGTGCGACGGTCGCCAACACGGCGTCGAGTTCGGCGACATCGTCATACCGGACCACGACCATGAGTGGACCGAAGCACTCGTCGGCAATCTCGGTGGTCAGGCCCGACAGACCGACCTCCAGGAGCATCGGTGCGACGGTGAAGCCCGCGCCGGGGTCGACCTCGGGCCGAGCCGAGACGTGAGCACCGGCCCGCTCGAACGCCGCAGCCTGCTCCTCGTAAGCGTCACGGATGCGTTCGTTGAGCAGGACCGAACCGCCCGAGGCGGCGACCCTCCCCCGCAGCGCCTCGACCAGGCGGTCGGCGCCCGGATTCGATGGGATGAACGCCAGCCCCGGCTTGGTGCACAGCTGACCGCCCGAGCCCGTGAACGAGGCGAACAGCCCCTCGGCGATCTGGTCGCCCCGGTCGGCTGCCGCGCCGGGCAGGACGACGATCGGGTTCACGCTGCTCAGTTCGGCGTACAGGGGAATGGGATCAGGTCGCTCGTCGATGGCAGCCTGGATGGCGCGGGCGGCCCCGACGGAGCCTGTCAAGGCGGCCGCACGGATCGCGGGGTGGCGCACCAGCGAGCGGCCAGCCTGCTCCCCGTACACGGTCGCGATCACACCATCGGGCCCGCCCAGGTCGCGGATGGCCGACTCGATCGCCTCGGCGGAGGCGTGCGAGGTCAGCGGGTGGGACGGGTGAGCCTTCAGGACCGTGGGGCAGCCCGCCGCGAGCGCAGCGGCGGTGTCGCCCCCGGCGACCGAGAAGGCGAACGGGAAGTTGCTGGCACCGAAGACGGCGACCGGCCCGAGGGGTACGAGCATGCGCCGCAGGTCCGGGCCGCGCCCGAGCGGTGTGTCCGCGGCATGGTCGATTGCCGCCTCGACGTACTCTCCGTCGCGCAGCACCTCGCCGAACATCCGGAACTGGACCGCTGCTCGCGTGAGCTCCCCGTCGAGTCGCGCGTGACTCAGACCGGTCTCCGCCTCGGCGGCCGCGACCAGGTCCACGCGACGGGACTCCAGGGACGCCGCGATCGCGTCCAACAATTCTGCTCTGCCGAGTCGCCCCAGGCCGGCCAGCCACTGCGCCGCCTGGGACGCTTGGCCGGCAATCGCCTCCAGCCGAGACTCGTCCGTCTCGGTGAGATCCGTCGCGCGACGTTGGCCGTCGCGCGGATCAACCGTGTTCACCACGTTCACAGCAGTTCTCTCCTCGCCAGATTGCTCATCAGATCGCGGACGCCGAACTGCCAGGGCTCGCACTCCTCGGCATGGCGCACGCGATTGACCAGGGTGCCGAGCGCCGGGCAGCTGATCCGCACCACGTCGTCGACCTTGTGGGTGAAGCCCTCACCGGGGCGGTCGCGGTCCTGAATGGGCGCGAACATCGTGCCGAGCATCAGGGCAGCGCCGTCGGGATAGCGGTGGTGCGGGCCGATCAGCTGCCGCACCAGCGCCTCCGGGTCGCGCGACATCTGGGTCATCTCCGAGACCGCCTCCAGATGGAAACCGTCCGAGCCGCGGACCTCCAGACCCACCTCCAGCTCGCGCACCTGTTCCATGCCGAACCGCTCGTCGAACAGCCGGATCAGCGGACCGAGCGCGCACGAGGCGTTGTTGTCCTTCGCCAGGGGAAGCAGGAGCGCCGAGCGGCCCTCCACATCGCGCAGGTTCACGTCGTTGCCGAGGGTGGCGCCGACGACCCGGCCGCTGGACTGGACGATGAGCACGACCTCGGGCTCCGGGTTGTTCCAGGTCGACGCGGCAAGCACGCCGACCGGAACGGCGGTGCCGACGGCAGAGAGGATCTGCCCCTTGGTGAAGATCTCCGCGTCCGGTCCGATCCCCACCTCCAGGTACTGACTCCACAAGCCCTCGGCGACCAGCAGATCCTTGAGCCTCTCCGCCTCAGCCGAGCCCGGAGCCAGGCTGTGCAGGTCGGCACCGATGTCGGCGAGCATCCGGCTACGGAGGTCTGCCGCGAGCGCCAGGTCTCCCCGTGCCCGTTCCTCGATGACGCGTTCGATCAGCGAAACAGGGAAGGTCACGCCGGCGGCCTTGAGTGCCTGGAGGTCGACCGGGGCGAGCAACCAGGGCCGGTTGTGGTCCCGGGTCGCGGCACCGGTGTTGGCCAGTATCTCCGCGAATCCGCCCACCCGCGGCCCGTCGAGCCCGGCGACCGTCGTGGCGGGGTCGGGCAGCTCGCAGATGTCCCGGACGGTCGAGAACCGCTGGCTGAGGTCGATGACCTCGCCGCCTCGAACGACCACCGGTGTGGGGCCGCCGACGGCCGGGTCCCAGATCCGCCCGATGAGGACGCTGTGGTCGGCGGCGTCCGGCAGTGCCTCGGCACCGGTCCCGAACCAGTCCGCATCGGCGGCCAGCCCTCGGGGCTGTGGCACCGTCATGAGCTGCTCTCCAGGTTGAAGAAGGACCGCTCGTCGCGAGGACGAATGTCGTAGACGGAGTCGCGGAACATCCGGAGCGGATGCGGTGTGAACGGGTGCTGCTCGATCGCGGCGAGATCCACCTCGATGCCCAGTCCCACCCCGGTCGGGATGAGCACGTCACCGTCAGCGGTCAGAACCAGCCGCTCGTTGGTGATCTCGGAGCGCCAGGGCACGTCCGTCGCCATGATCTCCAGGTACCGGAAGTTGGGCAGCGTCGCCCCAAGTTGCAGCGTCGCCGCCGTGCTGAGCGGACCACTCGGGTTGTGCGGCGCGAAACCCACGTAGCTGGTCGCCGCGAGCGTCGAGATGAAGGCCAGCTCTGCGATCCCGCCGGCGTGCGTCACATCGGGTTGGACGAAGTCGACCGCCTGACGGGCAAGCGCCGGCGCGAAGCCCTGCCGCCCGAACCACCGCTCCCCAGCGGCGATGGGCACGGGCGAGGCGCGGCGGATGTCGACAAGTGCGTCGAGGTTGTCCGGAGGGCACGGCTCCTCGAACCACACCGGGTCGAACTGGGCGATCTCCTTCGCGACCTTGATCGCGTGACGGACGTCGAACCGGCCGTGCCCCTCGATGAACAGTTCGACATCGCGACCCACCGCGCCACGGACGGCGTCGATCTGCGCGAGCACCCGGTCCAACTGCTGGGTGGTGATGGTGAGGTCGTAGTTCTCGAACGGGTCCCACTTGAGGCCGCGGAACCCGGACTCCACCGTGGCGCGGGCGGCGGACGCATAGTCCTCGGGCGTGACCGCTCCGGAGAACCAGCCGTTCGCGTACGCGCGCACCCGATCCCGGATCGCACCGCCGAGGAGCCGAGAGACCGGGACGCCGAGGTCCCGCGCCGAGATGTCCCACAGGGCCATCTCCAGCGAGCTCAACGCGGTCATGATGACCGGCCCGCCGCGCCAGTACCAGTCTCGCGCGGTCTCGTAGAGGATCTTCGAGATGCTGGTGGGATCCAGGCCTACGACCGCTTCGGCCAGCTCGGCGATCGCACCCTGGACGGCGCGTTCCTTACCTTCCAGGGTGGCCTCGCCGAGCCCGACGATCCCCTCGTCGGTGTGGACGCGCACGATGACGATGTTCGTGCGGTAGAAGTCGACGACCAACGTGTCGACGGCGGTGATTTTCATCTTTCGGCTCAACCCTTCACCGCACCGGCGGTCATGCCGGACACCACGTACTTCTGCACCAACAGGTAGAAGGCGACGGCAGGCAGCGTGAACAGGAAGGCGACGGCCATCACCGTCTGGATCGGCGTACCCAACTCGCCGATGAAGTTCGCGATGCCGACGGAGGCCGGCTGCAGGCCCGGATCGAAGATGAACGTCACCGCGAACACGTACTCGTTCCAGGCGTGGAAGAAGGCGATGACCGCGGTCGCCGCGATCGACGGGGCGATCAGCGGCACGTTGATGCGGGTCAGGATGGTAAAGGGTCGGGCGCCGTCAGCACGCGCGGCTTCCTCCAGCTCCTTCGGGATTCCGTCGATGGCGCCCTTGAGGATCAGCGCGACGATCGGCAGAACGAAGGCGGAGTTCACGAGGATGAGGCCGGCCAGCGAGTCGAGCAGTTCGAAACGGCGAAACAGCGCGAACAGCGGGACGACCATGAGCGCCTCGGGAAGCATCTGCGTGAACAGCAGCACGACGGTCACCAGGGCCTTGCCACCGAACGAGAACCGGGACAGCGCATAGCCGAGCGGGATGCCCAGGCCGACGGAGAGGACCATCGTGCCGACGGCGATGATCAGGCTGTTGAGCAGCCACCCGCCCGCCTTGCCCTCGGCCAACGCGTCGACGAAGACCCCGAATTGGCCGAGGTCCGGCGTGAGCCGGGGCCGATCGGCGAAGAGGTCGCTGTTGCTGGTCAGCGCGGTGACGAACATCCAGTACAGCGGGAACACCGCGACGCCCAGTACGACGAGCACGGCGACGATCCGTGCGGTGACCCCGAAACGGAAGCGCCTCATCGGACGTCCCCCTTCTCCACGGCACGAGCGACCAGGCGGCTGCCGATGATGACGATGAGCGAGATGACGACGCCGACCATTCCGATGGCCGCCGCCGATCCGAGTTCCTTAGAGTCGAATGCCTGCGAGTAGAGGTCGATGACGAGCGTCTCGGTGGCACCGACCGGCCCGCCCTTGGTCATCAGCCAGATCAGCTCGAACCGCCGCAGCGACCAGATGGTCATCAGCAGGGCCAACAGTCCCACGGTCGGCTTGATGACCTGCCAGGTGACGGCGCGGAAGGTTGCCCATCGCCCTGCGCCGTCCATGTGCGCGGCCTCGTTGAGCTCCGCAGGAACAGACTGCAGCGCGGAGAGCAGCACCACCGAGGTGAACGGGAACAGCTGCCAGATGGTCGTCGCGAGCACCGCCGGAAGCGCGTAGCGGGAGCTGTCCAGGATGGCGCCACCCGGCACGCCGAGCCCCACCGCATCGAGGAAGCGGTTCACGATGCCGTACTGCGCGTTGAGCATCCAGGTGGCGATGAGCGCGACCGCGATGCCCGGAGCGGCCCAGGGGACGGTCACGAGCGCCCGTGCCACGCCACGACCCCGAAACTTCTTGTTGAGCAGGAGCGCGACGACGAGCCCGGCGCCGATGGCGACGACAACGCAGGTGATCACGTAGACGATGGTGATCAGCAGGGTGCGGTGGAATTCAGGGTCGCCGAAGATGCGGTTGTAGTTGTCGAGCCCTACCCAATCGCTCTTGGTCGGGTTGAGCAGTCTCGTCCGGGTGAAGCTGAGGTACACCTCTTGTAGGAGGGGTATCGCCTGGAAGACGAGGATGAACAGGGCGGCGGGGGCCAGGAACAGGTATGGCGTCCACTTGCTGCCCAGCGGGCTGGGCCGTCGCCGGGCCCCGGCTCGAGGTGTTGTCTTCGGTGCTCCGGTCTGCTCGACCACAGTCATCGGGTTTGATCCTTCGGGAGGAAGGACGCTGCCGGCGCACGGATCGTCACGCCGGCAGCGTCGCCTTGTCGAGCTGTCAGCGGACCAGTTCGGTCGCCTGCTGCTGGGCGCGATCCAGCGCCGACTTGAGGTCGGTCTTGCCCTGCAGTGCCGCGACCACGTTCTGCACGACCACCTTGCGGATGTCCGGCGTCTTGGCCTCGAACCCCAGCACGATCTGCGGGAGGCTGGTCTCAGTGAGTCCGTCGAAGACGGGGAGGAACGGGGTCGCCTTGAGCGTCTCCGCGCTGCGCTGCGTAGTGGTAGCCACACTGCTCGCGCCGAGGATCTCCTGCAGCTTGACCTGGTTCTGCGGCTCCAGCGCCCACTTGATGAAGGTGCCGGCCTCGTCCTTGCCCTCGCTCGCCTCGTTGACCACGATTGGCGCGAGGATCGTGCCCTGCTTGCGGACCGGGAACGGGATGGGCGCGACGGTGAAGTTCAGCTTCGCGTTCTGGCCACGCGTGGCCGTCACGTAGCCGCCGTTGTTGAGCTCCATCCCGACCTTGCCCTCGGCGAACATCCGCCGGAACGTCGCCGCGTCCGCTCCGCGCGGGATCACGTTCGCGTCGTACAGGTCCTTGAACGCCTGCAGGCCCTTGAGGTTCTCGGGCGAGTTGATCGTCAGGTTCTTGCCGTCGGACCACGCGCCGCCGAAGCCGTAGACGTAGTTGAAGATGTCCTGCCAGACGCCGGCCTCCTCGGCCTCGGTCTGACGGAACGCCAGGCCGAAAACGTCGCCCTTGGTCAGCGACTTCGCGGTGGAGGCGAACTGCTCGTAGGTGGTCGGCGGCTTCGGGATCAGGTCCGCGTTGTAGAACATCGCGTAGTTCGACGCTTCGAAGATGATGCCGTGCCGAACACCGTCGTGGACCATGAACTGGTCCGGCTGCTTGAGCAGGTCGTACTTGCTGACATCGACAAGCTTGTCCAGCGGTGCGACGAGGCCGGCGTCCGAGGCGGCCTCGAACTCGGGCATGTCGAAGCGGACCAGGTCAGGCCCCTTGCCGCTGCCCATCTGGGTGAGCACCGTCTGGCCGAAGGTCGGGTACGGCACCGCCGCGGCGGAGACCTGCACCTTGTCCTGGCTCGCGTTGAACTCATCGAGCCACTTTGTCAGCAGGGGCCCACGGCCCGGGTCGCCGAAGGTAGAGGCGGCGAAGGTCAGTTTGGTGACACCGTCACCGGAATCGCCGTCGGAGCCACAACCGGTCAAGAGAGTGGCGACCAAGCCGAGGGCACATGTCGCCCTGGCGAGGCCGAGAATAGCGCGCTGGTTACCCATCGTTACTCCACTGTTACGAGTCCGAGTCGTCCGGATGAAATTGCAACGATCGTAGCGCCATGTGCAACGAAGTCAAGTGGCGGTTGCGCATCGCGTCAACTACATTGCATCTACTGCAACGGATGCGACGCGCATCCGTCGCGCGAGGGGAGACACAGCCTTGGCGCAATCGATTCGCCGCGCGATCGACCTCATCCGTCGATCGGCCGAGCACCCGCTGTCGCTCACAGAGGCGGCGGACGTGCTCGACGTCCACAAGTCCACGGCCCTGCGGATCCTCCAGACACTGGAATCCGCGCGCTTCGTACGCCGGACCGGCGCAGGCACCTATGTGCTCGGCAGCGGGTTGATCGAGCTGTCCGAGCTTGCGCTTGGCTCGATGGACCTGCGCCAGTTCGCCGCCGCACACCTACGTGCGCTGCAACGCGAGACCAGCCACACCGTGCACCTGGCGCAACTGACCGGCGATGAGATCATTTATATTGACAAGGTGGACAGTCCGGCGTTCGACGCCGTGAAGCTGCCGTCCCGGGTAGGGCGCGCCGTGTCGATCTACGCGAGCGCCGTCGGCAAGACGATCCTGGCCTACCTGCCTCCGGGGGAACGCGACCGTCTCCTCTCCCACGTCGTCTTCGAGAGGTTCACCGACAGCACGTTGGCCGACCACGACTCCCTCGAAGCCGCACTCGCCCAGATCCGCCAAGACGGCTGGGCCGCGGACAACGGCGAGCACGACGCCTACGTGATGTGCATAGCCGCGCCGATCAGGGACTCGCGTGGGCTGGTCATCGCCGCCGCCTCGATAACGGCGATCGAAGTCATCGCAAGTCTCGACCAACTGAAGAGCAACCTTCCGCTTCTACTGGAGACCGCGAACCAGATCTCGCGTGAACTCGGCTACACACCTCCGTCCTCCGCGAACCTGATCGGTTCCGATGCCGGCCGACCAACCCCAGCCGACGAACCAGGAGATTGAGCGACGGAGCAGCAGGGACGTCGTACCCCGTCCGTTACTGCCCGGAGGTCGCTGGCGCGGTCCAATACCACGTCTCGAGCAGCTTCGGCTGCCCCAGTCCGTTCACCCTCTCGACGAGGGCGTCGTCGCCAAGGACGTAGCCGGCGGACTGGGCGACCCCCTGCGAGGGCACATTGCCCTGCACGATGCCGAGCCGCAGCCGCGAGAAGCCGAGCTTTTCGTGGCAGAACTCCGTCATCAGCCGCAGGGACCGCGACGCCAGGCCCCGGCCACGGTGTGCCGGGCCGATGGCGTACCCCAACACCCCGCTTGCCACGTGGAGAGCGACGAGGCCGAGCGGCTCCCCTCCGTCGCGCGTCACGGCCAGGTCGACGATGCGCTGCGCACGGCGCTGCCGGATTCTGACCAGGAAGGCGTCCGCGTCGAACGGAGAGGGGATGTCGGTGTTCGCGGCCATGTCATCCGCGTCGAACAACTGCCGCATGAACGGCGTATCGGAGTCAGCCCATTCCCGTAGCACCACCCCCTCCCCGGTCAGCAGAAGAGGAGAGGCGGTCGGATCATTTGTCGATGCAGAGCCCACACGACATCTTTACACGGGAGCTGCCACATTCTTCGTCGGGTCACCCTTCATCGAGGGCTTCAATTGAATTTTCCGCCCCGGTGTCTCTTTCTGATTCGAGCGGTCACAGGAATAGCCATTTGACGATTCTTCTCCGGCAGAGATTCTCCGCCCGACTCGGGACGCCGCGGCCCGATCACGCGACGCAGAACTCGTTGCCCTCAGGGTCCTGCATGACAACGTGGCCGAGGACGTCGCCGTACCATTCCTCGCGGACCACTGTCGCACCGGCGGCAACCAGCTCGGGCACTCGCTGTCGGATCAGTCGAGCACGCTCGACCATGTCCCGCGGACCCGGACCGGCGACCCGAATATCAATATGCACCCGGTTCTTGGCGGACTTTCCCTCGGGCACCCTCAGGAATGCGATAGCCGGACCACGGCCACCAGGGTCGATGATGGACGCGTTGTCGGGCTCGTCGAAGCCAGGCTCCCTGACATAGCCCAGGGCCAGCGCCCAGAAGGCGGAGATCCGCTGAGGATCGTCGGCATCGAACCCCAAGGTCCAGAAGGTCGCCATGGCAACAACGTACGCGAGCCGTGCCGGAGCGCTCAGGCTCCGGTGAGCCGGTGGTGCTCGTCGGTCTCCAGGTCGATGAATGCCTGGATCATGCCCCGGTAGATCCGCTCGATCAGGTCCGGGTCCGCGCCGGCCTCGTTCGCCAGCGCCCGCACCCGGGCCACCACCTGCGCCACCCGGTCCGGCGCACGGACCGCCTGCCGGTCGCCCTTGAGCGGGGCCGCGCGCCGAACCAGGGCCTCCCGCCGGGCGAGCAGCCCGACGAGCTCACCGTCGAGCTCGTCGATCCGGGCGCGGATCTCGGTCAGCGCCGACGCCGCCTCCGTCATGCCGGAATTCCTGGCACGGACGACCGCTGGCCTCCGTGGCTCGCGACCAACGCGTCTGCCACGATCTCGGCGTCCGCCTGCGCGACGTCCGCTGGGTACTCCGGCAGGAGGTCGTCCCAGATGACCAGCCACGACCCGTACAGCTGGGTCTGCCCCTCGGGTCGGGCGAAGAACCACACGTGCAGGTGCGCGCCACCATCTCCGACCCGATAGACGTGGGCCCGCGAGACGTGCGGCAACGCCTGGATGTGGCGGACGATGCGAGTGCTCAACAACCCCAGCTCGGCGGCCATGTCGTCGGGCAGATCCGCCATGTCGTAGTGGTCGCGTGGATACAGCATGAGCAGCAGCGGAACGCCCACTCCGGAAATCCGGGCCAGCCGCCAGTGCTCGTTGAACCAGATTCCTTCGTCCCGGTCGCGGCAGGCGTCGCAGTCGGACGGATCCTCGCCGTGCCGCGCAGGCTCCGGGAGCACCGGCGGACGCAACGGCGCCACGCGCAGCCCGGCCGGGTCGAATGGGCTGATGTCCCATCCGGTCATGTCCGCCAACGGAAGCCGGCGCTCGCCGTCCGCGGCGGCGACTGCGTGGTCATAGAACTCGTCCGGTCGCAAAGCCATGCGGCGAGACTAGTCCGACGAGATCCACGCCGGGGAACCACTTCCCGGCGGCGAGGGAATGGATCCCCCCTCGGGAGGGATCGATTCTGCTCCCTGGTCGACGACCGTGGAGGTCACGCAGGGCCGCGGCGAAGCGGCCCGGATCGGGAGGACGACCATGCGTCGAGCATTCGGATGGGGCATCGCCGCAGTGGCGATGGTAGTTACGGCGACGGCGGCTGAGGCCGCGGGGATTACACAGTGCGGCACGCCCAGTTGACGGCGCCGCCGGACGGCGACTGACCTGACCAGGGGTAACCGGAGCACGGCGGGGCGAGAGGGCCGCCCCGCCGTGGCGCGTCCCGAACCAGCGTCCTCAGCGCTGGCCGTGTGGCGCGGACGCCACCCGGCCTGCTCGACCGCCGCCACCCGAGCGCTTGAGCAGGACCGCCCCGCCCGCGACGAAGGCGATGCTGAGCACCACCCCGACGAGATTGCCCTCGGGCAGGGTGCCGAAGAACATCAGAATGCCCACGATGATTGCCACTCCGCCGAGAAGTCGCATGAAGTAACCGCCGACGGACTTGGCTCGTTCATCCGCCATGGCCTTTCTTGTGCCCGTCGCCCGAGCACCCCAAACGGCGTCGACCGCGGCGGCCTGCTGGAGCATCTCGGTGCTCAGACGCGGCTTAGTCCCGAGTCGAGTGGCATGTCCCAGCCGCGAGCCAGGGCTGCGAATTCCTCATGGAACTGCGGGAAGGTCTTGTCGACGCAGGACGGTTCGTCAAACTCGATGCCCGGCGTACGGAGGCCGGTCACGCTCATGCTCATCGCGATACGGTGATCAGAGCGGGTCTGCACCAGCGCTCCCGTCGGAGTCCCCGGGTCGACCTCGAGCCAGTCGGGACCCGAGCGGGTGGATATGCCGCAGGCAGTGAGCGCGGTGGTGATCGCGTCGATGCGATCCGACTCCTTGACCCGACAGTTCGCCACATCGGTGATGCGGGTCGGCGCGTCGGCGAACGGCGCGATGGCAGCCAGGGTCATCATGGTGTCGCTGATGTCGCGCATGGCTACCGTGCCTGGCGAACGCAGCTGCGCCGGGCCGGTGACGGTGACGCTGCTGTCATCGACGTCAACCCGGCAGCCCATCGTCGGCAGAATCTCCGTGGCGAACCGGAGATCGCCCTGGCGCGACCGCCGGCCGAGGCCCGGCACCGTCACGGTGTTTCCCGTGACGGCGGCAGCGGCGAAGAAGTACGACGCCGTCGACGCGTCCGGCTCGATCCGATACTCCTGAGCCCGGTAGGTGCCGGGCGGGATGGTGATCGTGGAATCCTCCCAACTGGACTCGACTCCGAACTGGCGCATCATCGCCAACGTGAGATGGACGTAAGGCGCGGAAACGGGATTGCGTGCCTGCACCCTGAGGCCGTTACGCATCGCCGGCGCCGACAGGCACAGCGCCGACAGGTACTGGCTGGAGAGGCTCGCATCCACCTCGATCGTGCCGCCGGCGACGTGTGCGCCGTGCACGACCCACGGCAGGCTGTCCCCGGGGGCGGCGTCGACCCGGACACCGAGGCCCCGAAGTGCCGTCATCAGGGGCGCCATGGGGCGTGCACGCATCTGCGCGCTGCCGTCGATCACATAGCGCCCGCGTCCCAACGCTGCCAGGGCCGGCACGAACCTCGCCGCAGTGCCCGAGTCGTTACACCACACCGTCGCCTCCGTGGTCGGCGGACCGGCCGGATCACCGGTCACGGTCCACACCTCAGGCTCGCGGGTCACCGGAAACCCGAGGCTGTCGAGGCCCTTGGCGAAAGCCACCGTGTCGGCTGCGGCCAGCGGGGCCACGAGACGGGTGGTCCCCTCGGCCAGAGCTGCGATGAGCAGGGCTCTCGCCATGATCGACTTCGAGCCGGGAACGCGCGCGACTACCTCGCGGGGTGCAGAACTCATGCAACGCTCTCCTGGCTCGCCGGGCATGGCACCACCAGATTAATCAGACCGCTCAGCGCGCCTCCTGCTCAGTCGGCCGCAGTCCCAGACGGCGGGTCTGCTGTCGGTGGCTGCCGCCGAGTCGGCTCGTGCGGCAGGTTGCCCATTTCCGTCGTAAGGTGCACGTCACACGTGATGGGTTGGAGGTTGCGGTGGTCGCGACGACGCGGACCGACGCGACGGTGGCTGAGGTGATGGCCGAGCTCGCCGGACTTGAGGACTCGAAGATCCGCGAGGTGAACGCGAGACACGGTGACGATCACGGTGTCAACCTCGGCAAGCTTCGCGCGCTCGCCAAGCGGCTGAAGACGCAGCAGGACCTCGCGTGCCGGCTCTGGGAGACAGATGAGACCGCGGCGAGACTGCTGGCGGTCTTGATCTGCCGCCCCAGGGCATTCGAGCGTGACGAACTGGACGTCATGCTGCGCGAGGCGCGCGCACCCAAGGTGCACGACTGGCTCGTGAACTACATCGTGAAGAAGAACCCGTACGCCGAAGAACTGCGACTGGCCTGGCTCGTCGATCCGGATCCCGTGGTGGCGAGTGCTGGCTGGGCGCTGACCACCGAACGTGTGGCGAAGAAGCCCGAGAGCCTGGACCTGCCACAACTGCTCGACGTCATCGAGACGGAGATGAAAGACGCCCCGGGTCGCCTGCAGTGGGCGATGAACCACTGCCTGGCTCAGATCGGGATCGAGCATGCCGAGCACCGCGCTCGTGCGATCGACATCGGCGAACGCCTGGAGGTCCTCAAGGACTACCCGACGTCCCCGGGCTGCACGTCGCCGTTCGCGCCCATCTGGATCAGCGAGATGGTCCGCCGAGCACGGTAAGGAGCCCGTCGCGTCAGTGGTCGTCGTCGAACGCCGCACGCGGTTCGAGACGCTGGCCCAGCGCGTACTCCTCGGCGAAGCCGGCCGGGCCCAGCGCCTCGACCACGACCGTGCGCACGGCGGCCAGGTCGGCCGCGTCATCGGGATCCGGCACCTGGCCCAGCGCCGCGAACGCGGCGTCCGTGACGGCGACCATCCGCGCTGCCCGCGCGTGGTTGCCCTCGGCCGACGCGAGCGCGGCACCCGCCAGACAGACATAGGGTACGAAGTCGGCCCAGCCGTGCTGGAAGACCCGCTCGCGGCTCACGGCGAACAACTCCCTCGCCACCTTGAGGTTGCCGAGCCCCAGTTCGCAGAACGCGAGGTTGTGCGTCTCCGAGTTGACGGCCGTGGGCTGGCCCAGAGCCTCATTGAGCGCGATGCTCTCCTGGTAGAGCACCCGCGCACGGGTCAGGTCGCCGGACATCCGAGCCACGGCGGCCAGCACGTGCCGGGGCCGCTCCTCCAGGCTCCAATCGCCGGAGCGCAGAGCGACCATGAGCGCCTCTTGAGCGCGCGCCGCACCGGCAGACAGATCACCCCGGCGGATGGCGACCCGGGCGAGGCTGTACCGGGCTTCCACCTCTCCTGCCGGGTCGCTGGCCGCCGCTGCCCTGACGATCTCGGCCTCGCTCATTCGCACCACAGCGGCGGTCTCGCCCCGACGGAAGGCCGAACGAACATCGTCGCTGAAACTCATCTCTGGTTCCCTCCCTGCCTCACGCGTCCCCGCCGCTGGTGTTGAACGCGATGGCGGCCCGGGGCGCATGGCGGCGGATCCGGTTCACGACCTGCTCGAAGAGCGGAAGCAACTGCTCGGTCTTGCGGATCCCGCCGCCGACAACCACGACATCGGCCGAGCAGGGCATCGATCGAACATCAAGGAGCGCTGTGGTCTGATCGTCGGGGACGCGCATCCGTTGGGGTGTCGCCGAGCGCGGTCAGCATCGTCCGCAGCAGTCCTGCCAGTTGCTCCTGCTCGTCCGGGCGCAGTGCGCCGATCAGCCGTGCTTCGTTGGCGACGTGATCGCTCATGGCCTTGTCGACGACGTCGCGGCCGAGATCCGTCAGGGTGATCAGGACGCTACGGCGGTTCGTGGGATCGGTCTCGCGGCGGACCAGGGATCGCGCCTCCAGCCGGTCGATCCGGTTGGTGATGGCCCCCGAGGTGATCATCGAGGTGGCCGCGAGATCGCCCGCCGTCAGCCGGTACGGGGGGCCCGAACGCAGCAGCGTGGCGAGAAGGTCGAACTCCCAGGTCTGTAGCCCCCGAGTGGCGAAGTGTTCGCTCAGCCCGCGTTCCAGCAATCGCGACGCCCGCTGGATGCGGCCGACCACGCCCATCGGGCTCGCGTCGAGGTCCGGTCGCTCGGCCCGCCACTGGTCCAGGATCCGGTCCAGGCTGTCCGCCATCTCTCTCCTCAACGTTGAACTGTTTGACGCCAAGATATCAGCCGTGATTTCATCTCAACCTCAAACAGTTCAACGTTGAGAGGTTCCTGTGCTCGAAACCCATCCCCGCCAGGAGGCCGTCGTCCGGTCCGGTCGCGTTGCGACGAGCGACTGGGCGATCACTGGGCTCGCCTCGCTCGCACCCGTGACCTGGGGCACCACGTATCTGGTCACCACGCAGTGGCTGCCCCCTGACCGGCCGCTCCTCTCCGGTGTGCTCCGCGCGCTGCCGGCCGGGCTCATCGCTCTTCTGATCGCCAGACGGCTGCCAGACGGCGTCTGGTGGTGGCGCGCGGCCGTGCTGGGCGCGCTCAACATCGGGGCGTTCTTCGTGCTCCTGTTCGTGGCGGCGTACCGGCTGCCGGGCGGCGTCGCGGCCACGCTCTCGGCGGCGCAACCGCTCATCGTCGCCGGGCTGGCCGTGGCCCTGCTCGGAGAGCGGCCGAGCCGGTGGCGTCTCGGCTGGGGTCTCGTGGGTCTGGTCGGGATCGCGGTCATGGTTCTGCGCGGCCGGCTGGGCTTCGATCCGATCGGACTCGCGGCCGGCTTCGCCGGCACCGCCGTCATGGCCGCCGGGACCGTGTTGACCAAGCGGTGGGGGCGACCGCCCGGTGTCGGCGTGCTGGCCTTCACCGGCTGGCAACTCACCGCCGGTGGGCTGCTGATCGCCCCGCTCGCCCTGGCCGTCGAGGGCCTGCCGCCCAGGCTGGACGCCCCCGCCCTGGGCGGCTACGCCTGGCTGTCCCTGGTCGGGACCGGTCTGGCCTACACGCTGTGGTTCACCGGATTGGCGCACCTGCCCGTCACGGCCATGTCGTTCCTCCCACTGCTGTCGCCCATCGTCGCCGCCGTCCTGGGCTGGTTGGTCCTCGGGCAGTCCCTCACCGCCACCCAACTCCTCGGCTTCGGCCTGGCCCTGGTCTCCATCTCCGCCGCACAACTGGACCCGACCAAGCAACTACTCGCAGGAAAGAGCTGACAATCATGCGCATCACCGTTTTCGGGGCCGCCGGCAGCACCGGGAGTCGGATCGTCGCCGAGGCCCTGAGTCGTGGCCACGACGTCACGGCTGTCCTACGGGACCCAGGCAGGCTCACCCAACTGCCGCCGGCCGCGATCCACCGGGTCGGCGACGCCTCCGACGTCGACAGCGTCGTCGAGCTGAGTGCCAGCCAGGACGTCGTGGTCACCGCGACCCGTCCGGCGACCGGGTACGAGCACGAACTCGCCGCCGTCGCGAAGTCGCTGCTCGCCGGGCTGGCCCGCGCCGGCGCACGGCTGCTCGCCGTCGGCGGCGCGGGCAGTCTCACCGTGCCGGGTTCGGACGGCAGGCTCGTGGTCGACGATCCGGCGTACGTACCGCCAGCCTGGCGAGCGATCGCCCTCGCCTGCAACGACCAGCTCGCCGTGTTCCGCGCGTGCACCGACATGGAGTGGACCTACCTCAGCCCTCCCGCGATCCTTCAGCCGGGTGAGCGCACCGGCTCCTACCGACTCGGTGCCGACGAGTTGCTGGTCGACTCGGCGGGCACCTCCACCATCTCCAGCGAGGACTTCGCCGTGGCGCTGCTGGACGAGGTCGAACGGCCCCGCCACCGGCGTACCAGGTTCACCGTGGCGCGGACGTTCGAGCGTCTCGCGTCACCTACCGAAGCTGCGGACCGGTAGCCGGCGCCTGGCGCGGCTGCCGGGTCGGTATGACACGGGCGGTACGGATAACCGCACCCATACCGTTCGGGCCACCCGGATGTCCGTGTCGCCGCCGGCGCCGAGGCTGGAACGCATGGACAACGTGGTGGAACTTGACGGGGTGACCCGCATCTACGGCTCGCGCCGCCGGCAGGTCGCCGCTCTTCGCAACGTCTCACTCGTGGTGTCGGCCGGCACGTTCGTGGCGGTGATGGGCGCGACCGGGTCGGGCAAGAGCACCTTGCTGCAGTGCGCGGCCGGGTCCGGCTGGTCGGCCAGGACGTCACTCGAATGCGCGAAGGTGCGCTGACCCGGCTGCGCCGCGACCGGGTGGATTTCGTCTTCCAGTCGTACAACCTGCTGTCGGAACTGGTCCCGGTACTGCTGGAAGCCGTGCCAGCCAGCGGTCTGAGTGGGCTCGCCGGTCAGGAACTCGCCGGTCGAGATGTCGAGAGCGCGACCACCAACCGAGGCGACGATCCGCGCGATAACTGCCAGAACGTCGTCGCCGCCTCCACGCACGTACAACATGATCGAATCAACGGGGTCGTGCGACCCGATGTTGAGCTCGATGTGCCACGTCGGGCCGACCAGGCGCCCCCACTCAGGATCGGAGAGGTCGAGGTCCCGGAGGTTGTCCCGTAACCACCGCCGGACGTCCGGCCCGGTGCCCAACGGCGGCGGATTGAAGTCCTCCGAAATCTGGTCGACCGACCTGGCGTCGGCCGGGGCGTGGAAGATAAGAACGTCCCAACTCATGGCGTCCTCCGGCGTGCTCGCTCAAATAGGGCTTACAAGCCCAGGCCTCCCCGCACGGTTACCTCCTGGCTGGTGAACTCCCCCGTGAGCATCGGCATGGCCTTGCCGATTGCCGCCTTGGTTTCGGGAAGCTGCAGGGAGGCGTCGTGCTTCTCCTTGCTCTGCCACACCTCGCTCACCCAGATCGTGACGTCGTCGGTGTCCGAGACGCTCACGACATACAGGTCGCATCCGGCCTCGCGCAGGCCGTCAACGCCGCTCAGCAGGATGTCCACGACGTCATCCCGGCGACCCGGCTTGGTCTTCATCGATCCGATGTAGCCGTACGCCACAGCAACTCCCTGGCGAGGCGGCGAGCTGATCACGTTCAGACGAGCGTTGGAGAGCGGCTCGCAACGGTGCACGATTTCTGCGGCTCCGAGCCTACTTGTTGCCGATGAGCGCCCACGATCTCACCGTGGAACTGGCCGTCACGGGTGGCGGACCGGCGGAAGGGCAGCTGCGGCGTCAGCCGGCCAGATCGTCGCCTGCGCTGTGCCTGCGGCGATCGCTCGCGTCTTGCAGGATGCCCGCGACGACGGCGGCCACCGCCGAGAGAAGGGTGAGCAGCAACGCCGGCGCGACGACACCTGTGATGTCCTCGCCGGTGCCGCGCGCCAGCACCATGACCGTGACGATCGCCGCCACCAGCAGGCCACCGGTGGCCAGCGCGAGGTACTTGACGATCCTGAAGACGTTGGTGGCATTCCTGATCATGGTCCACCTCGCAAGGTCCGTCGCGCGCTCCCGGATGATGCCCGCGAACGTTTCGGTGAAGATCCAGAGGATGAAGGCGCTCTGTCCACGGCCCTCGGCCCCGGCCCGTTCACGGCAGAGGTCGCTGAACGTCTGCTCCATGCTGTCGGCGAAGCGTTCGCGGTACGGCCTCGGATAGAGACCGAGCAGCCTTCGGTACCAGCGCCGATATCGTGCCTGTCCGTCCATGGTCAGACACCCATTGCCTTGGGGATGAGGGAGCGCTCATGGGCGACCGCCACGACCTGGCGGTATCGCTGCAACTCGGCCGCGAGGGTCTGTTGACCGAGCGCGGTGATGCCGTAGTAGACGCGGCGCTCATCGTCCAGGTTCGGGTCGATCTTTTTGTCGCTCTCGCGGATCAGGCCCGCTTCGGTCATCCGGCGGATCGAGCCATAGAGCGTTCCTGGCCCCATCTTGACTTTTCCCCGCGAGTCGGACTCGACCTGTTTCATGATCCCGTAGCCGTGGCGGTCCTGGGTCGAGAGCACGAGCAGGATGTGCAGCACCGCAGGGGTGAGGGGCCCGCCGGTTCTGGTGCTCGCCATGAACCGACACTATATCCGCGACGGATATACGTCAAGGGGCGAGTGAGCCTTCGTCCCAGCGCTCGGCGTCGGCCCCCCACCCGGACGGCGCTGCCCGACGTATGTCGTCTCGGCTCACCACCTGCCGGCTGGCCGACATGATCGACTTCATGCCGCCGATATGGCGGTATCTCGCCCGGCGGATACCGCCACATCGGCGAAGCGGAGTGGATCGGCCGCGGGCACTCGATGCCGATCGACAGCCGGCGCCGTTGAGGCTCGGCGATGTTACGATCGAGCGTCGTCGATTTCACTTCGTGCGCCGCATGCATTCGACAGAACGCATCGACAAACCTATCGACGGGGAGATCATGACGAGCCGCATCCACAGACGCCGTGCGATCTGGTCACGCATCATTCCCGCAACCATCGCGCTCGGCTCGCTGGTCGCGTCCACGATGACCGGGCCGGCACCCGCCGCTGCCGCGACCTCCGGCACCGGCACCGCCAATCCGGTGGTCACCTGGGACCTCAACGCCCAGACGGCGATCTGGGACGTCGCGGCTCAGCAACCGAACGAGCAGGTGCGCAGCTTCGCGATGGTGAACGGAGCGGTCTACGACGCGTTGAATGCGATCGCCGGTAGCCCGTACCAGCCGTACCTCGTCGCACCGCCGTCAAGCGGGACCGAGTCGGCGGACGCCGCCGTCGCCGCCGCCGCCCACGACGTCCTCGCCGCTCTCTTCCCCGCTCAGCAGGAGCGGCTTCGAGCACAGTACGACGCGGCGCTCGCCGCGATCCCCGACGGGCGGTCGAAGCAGGGCGGCGTTCGGATCGGGGCACGGGCCGCGGCGGCGATGGTCACCGCCCGGCAGGACGACGGCGCGTTCGGGGACCAGCAGTGGCGCAACGGCACACCGCCCGGCCAGTGGCGCCCCACACCGCCGCTGTTCCTGTCCCAGGGAGCATGGACCGGACACATGCGGCCGTTCCTCCTCCCCCGCGTGTCGATGTTCCGCACCCCGGAGCCGCCACGGCTGACGAGCAAGGCGTACGCCCGCGACCTCAACGAGGTGAAGGAGGTCGGCTCGGCGACGAGCACGGTGCGCACCCCGGACCAGACGGAGGCCGCGATCTGGTGGCACGACCGGCGCTCCGCCTCCTGGGAGATCAAGCGACAGCTCGCCGCGACCCAACGGCTGGACGCCCTGCAGACCGCCCGTTTCTTCGCGATGACCGACCTCATCGTGGCCGACTCGGGAGTGGCGTGCTTCAGCCAGAAGGACTTCTGGAGCTACTGGCGTCCGGTCACGGCGATCCAACTGGCCGACACGGACGGTAACCCGAGGACGGCCGCCGACCCAGGCTGGCAGTCGTTGCTCGTCACGCCCCCCTTCCCCGAATACCCCTCCGGCCACGCCTGCGGCACCGGTGCGCGGATGTCGCTGTACCGCTATTTCTTCGGCCGGGACGACATCGCGTTCAGCGGATCCAGCGTCGACTCCGGCACGACTCGGCAGTTCACCAGCTTTTCGCAAGCGCTCGATGAGCTCATCGGCGCGCGCGTCTGGGGCGGCGTCCACTTCCGCACCGCCGACGTCGAAGGGGCGAAGCTCGGCGAGGAGGTCTACCGCTACGCGGTCCGGCACTACTTCCGCCCCCTGCGGTAGCTCGCCGGCCTGACCTGCCCGGATGAGATTTCGGCGGGCGGGGGCGAAAAACTGACCGGGCGGTGCAACCCCGCAGCGCGAGGCCCGCGTCGTACGGCCGTGACAGTCAGTGCAGAGAACGAGAACAGATCCACGCTGGTCGGTGGAGAGGAACGACCCCGGTGAGGCGGGCCGACGAGGACGACTTCCACGACTTCGTCGCGTGCCGGATGGATCGCTGGCGACGCAGTGCGTTCCTGCTCTGCCAGGACTGGCACACCGCCGACGACATCGTGTCCGCCACGGTGGCGAAGCTCTACCGGAGTTGGCGCAAAGCGGGTCAGGCGGACAACCGTGACGCGTACGCCCAGCGGGTCCTGACCCGTTGCTGGCTCGACGAGCGGCGCCGGCCCTGGAAGCGGCGGGAACAGGCGAGCGCGACGCTGCCGGACGTGGCCGCGATGGTCCCGGAAACGGTCACCGACCGCGAAGGACTCGCCGCGTTGCTGCGGTCCCTCGCCCCAAAGCAGCGGGCGGTGCTCGTGCTCCGTTACTACCTGGACTGTTCGGTCGAGGAGACCGCGCAGATCCTCGGCATCTCCACCGGCACCGTCAAGAGTCAGTCGGCACGCGGGCTGGCGAACCTGCGCACCGTCGTCACCGGTCAGTCTTGAGAAAGAGGCAGCAGATGGGTCACCAGTTGTTCGACGAGTTGATTGGGACACCACCGCCCCCCCAGGTGGATGTGGAGGGCATCGTCCGGCGCGAACGGCGCGCGGGCAGTGTCCGGCTGATCGGGGGCCCGCTGGCCGCCGTCCTGGCGCTGATGGTCGGCGTCGGTGTGGCCGTACGCGATCAGGAGCCCGGCCCGGCTCCGGGCCCGCCGCTGGCCGCGCCCACCCCCACGGCCGCGGACCCCGGGTTCCGCCTGGTCTTCGACACCGACGAGAGCGCCGAGGCAAGCGCGAGGCGTCTCAGCGCGGAGTTCGAAGCCGCGCTGCGTGAGGTGGTGCCCGGGTCGACGTGGTTCTGGATCCCCGACCACGTCGGCGAGGCCCGCCAGCCCGACGGGCGGCCGCCGGTGTTCAGCAACCACGGCCGGGACGACCTGGTCAGCGGCGGATCTGGCGTGTCCTACCGGGGACGGAAGGGCCCACTGGGCGTGTCGATCTCCCCGGACGTCTCCGAGTCGGGGCCCGCCGGCCGGCCCGGCGACCCCTTCGACCCCGCCGGATACCACTGGCCGTGCGAGTTGCCGGCGGGCTATCCGGGGGACGAACGGTACGACCGCGTCTGCGTGGAGGGGACCACCCCCGCCGGCCTCCGGATGAAGACCGAGACGCTGACCGGGAAGCGGGACGGAAGCGTGCAGCACATCGTCACGATCCAACTGCCCGGCAACCGGGTGTTCAACGCGAGCGTCAGCAACATGGTGGGGGTCGACGAGCAGGCCGTCGCCGCGCAGCCGGAGCCCCCGCTCTCCGCAGAACAGCTCAGGGACGTCTCCGTACGGGTCGCCGAGCGGATCAGGGCCTGACCGCCACGGCGGCTGCGAGCGGCGGGGCGACGACCTCGACTCCCTTCACGTGTTCATCGGTCTCCGAGCAGCCCACGCTTGGCCATGTAGGCCCGCAACGTCTCGGCATCCTCGGCGGTCATCAACCAACGCGGGATCACGGTCGCCGGCATCCGACCGACGTACACGATCCAGAACTCCGGGGTGTCCCTGACCTGGGCGACCCCGTCCCAGGCGATGCCACCGGACTCCGAGCCGCTGCGCATCATGATGTTGTCATCGGTGATGTCGTAGGCGCCCTCGACCGCGTAGCCACTGGACCGGCGCCGGGCGCGCAACCGCACCCACGGCAGGTACAGCATCGACAGCAGGCCACCCACGACCAACGTCATCCACAGCGACGAAGTCCGCTCGCCCCACGCGAACCCCCGCGAGACGACGAAACCGATCACTCCGATCGCCGCCAGCGTCGCGCCGATATAGCTGAACCTGCGCAGCCGAACGCTGCCGAGCGCAGCGGCCACGCGGCCTGGGTAGGCGGGGTCGGCGGGGACGTCAAAACGGATGTGCACGCCAGAACGATAGTGCCCCACCGGTGAGCAGCACGACACGGCGATCGGCCTGCGGCGGGAGAACACGAACATTCCCGCAACTCAAGCGCTACCCGCGTGGGTGCGGCGGGTCGTACTGAACCGCCGTTGGTAGGCGGCGGGGCTGATCGACAGTTTCCTGGCAAAGACTCGTCGCATGCTTTCGTAGCTGGGGAAACCGGCGAGGGTCGCGGCCTGCGTTGCGGTGTGGCCTTGGTCGAGCAGTGCCCTGGCCAGGTCGAATCGGATGGTCTCCACGTAACGGGCCGGGGTCGTGGACAACTCGTCGTGGAAGAGCCGGGTGAGATGCCGGGTGCTCACGTTGAGGTGTTTCGCGAGTCCACTGAGCGAGTGGTCGCCACGGGGGTTCGCCGTCACGACGTCGGTGATTCTCCGCAGAGCCGGCGAGCGGGGCGGCGGTCCTTGCAGCGGTGCCGAGAACTGGGACTGGCCGCCCGCACGCTGCATATACACCACCAGGGCACGTGCGACGTCACGCGTCAGGGTGGGGCCGTGGTCCTCTTCGACGAGAGCGAGCGCCAGGTCGATACCGGCCGTGACCCCTGCCGACGTGTACGTGGTGCCGTCGCGGACGTAGATCGCGTCGGCCTCGACACGACACGTCGGATATTGGGCGGCTAGCTCGTGCGCGACCTGCCAGTGCGTGGTCGCGCGCTTGCCGTCGAGAACGCCTGCGGCGGCGAGGACGAACGCCCCGGTGCAGACCGACGCGACCCTGCCGGCCACAGCCGCCGGAATCCGTGCGGCGTCCGCCAGGTCGGCGGGGACAGGGGTGCGCGGATAGTGGTCGGACCCGGCCACCAACAACGTGTCGAAAGCCGGCTCTGAGGAGATGGCACCGTCGACCGCCATCCGAAACCCGAGATTCGACGTGACGTCCGCACCGGTCGGCGACAACAGCACAATCCGGTAGTTGGCGCCGAACCGGTTCGCCTCCTTGAACACCTCCGCCGGGCCGGCGATGTCCAGCAACGTCACGCCGTCGTAGACGAAGATCGCGACGCGGTGAGGGCCTGCGTTCACCACTCCGGTCCCTTGGGAGCCGGATCGGCGCGGTGGGCCTCCGGACCTCGGCGCCCTCGACCGCCGCCGGGTCGACGGTCAGGAGGAATGGACACCGTTTATTGGTAGCACGCCATTACGTGATGGAGCACACGACTGCGGTTCACCCTGTCCGGATCTAAGTGATTCCTGGCCAAACGAGGGCGGCAGCGTACGAGGATCGGTAGGCACCATGGGGGTCGTAAACTCGGTCGCACATTTTTCCGGAAGGTCTGTGAGCATGTCCGAGGTCATCGCGGGGTTGGAGATTCCTGAGACAGCGGCGGTCGCCGAAGCGACCAGGCACATCCGGGAGTCGACCCTTCCTCTCCTCTACCACCATTCCCGAAGGGTCTTCTTCTTCGGTCTGATTCACGCTCGCAGGCTCGGTGTGACACCGGACCCGGAGTTGCTCTATCTGGCGGCGATGTTCCACGACACCGGCCTCCTGACTCCCTTCTCCGACGTCGAGCAGCGCTTCGAGATTGACGGCGCCGATCACGCGCGCAAGTTCCTCCTGGACCGGGGTTTCTCGACAGCCGCCGCCGAGACCGTCTGGACGGCGATCGCCCTGCACACCACGCCCGGCATCCCCGACCGGATGGGCCCGGAAATCGCGACCACGTACCTCGGCGTCCTGACCGACGTGCTCGGCCTCGGCCTGGACGGACTGGAACACGATCAGCTTGCCGAAATTCTCGCCATCCATCCACGGGGAGACTTCAAGAACGAGTTTCTGCGTGCCCACGTCGACGGGCTGAAGAACCGCCCCGAAACCACGAACGGCACCGTGAACTCCGACATACTCGAACACTTCATCCCCGGCTTTCAGCGTGTGACGACGGTCGAGCGCATCGTCGGATCGCCCTGGCCGAGCTGATCCGAGACGGGCCCCCACAACCACGGCCAGCCGACGAAATTTCCTGAAAGGCTTCGAGCATGCGAGCGATCACCGTGCGAGACCGTAACGCGGGTGTCAGCGGACTCACCCTGACCGACATGCCTTATCCCCACGCCGCGGAGAACGACGTCATCGTGCGCGTGCATGCCGCAGGCTTCACCCCGGGGGAGCTCGACTGGCCGGCAACGTGGTCCGACCGCGCTGGCCGTGACCGAACACCCAGCATTCCCGGCCACGAACTGTCCGGAGCTGTGGTCGAACTCGGCTACGGAACCACAGGCCTCACCGTGGGCCAGCGGGTGTTCGGGCTGACCGACTGGGCACGCAACGGGTCCCTGGCCGAATACACCGCGGTAGAGGCTCGTAACCTCGCCCCCCTCGCGGCCGACATCGATCACACCGTGGCCGCCGCGCTGCCCATCTCCGGACTGACCGCATGGCAGGGCCTGTTCGACCACGCCCACCTCACGACCGGCCAGACCGTCCTCATTCACGGCGCCGCGGGCGGCGTCGGCTCGATCGCCGTTCAACTCGCGCAGGAGGTGGGCGCCCACGTGATCGGCACCGGCCGAGCCGATGACCGCGAGGTCGCGCTCGCCCTCGGCGCACAGACCTTCGTCGACCTGGACGCCGACGATCTGCGGCAGGTCGGCGAGGTGGACGTGGTGTTCGACGTCATCGGCGGCGACATCCTCGAACTGTCGACCGAACTGGTGCGCCCGGGCGGCACCCTCGTCACCATCGCGATGCCGCCGACCGCGCAGCCCAAGGACGGACGAGCCATCTTCTTCGTCGTCGAACCCGATCGTGCCCGGCTGGCCGACCTCGCCGAGCGCCTCCGGACCGGACGGCTCAATCCCATCGTCGGCGCCGTGCGACCGCTCTCCGAAACGCCCTCCGCGTTCGCCCGCCACCGCCGCACACCGGGCAAGACGATCATCCAGGTCACGGACGAACAACGACCGCAGCAATCGTGATCAGGGTACGAATGCCAGCGGCTTGCTGATCGAGGAGACATGAATCGCCGAGGTCGGCTCCCGGTTCGAGCAACGCGATCGCCGCGATCGTCGATGTGAGTGGTCAGTCACGGCAGAATCTCGACGTAGCCGTCGCTTCCGTGCACACGGATTCGCTGCCCGTCGGGGATCAGCCGGGTGGCATCCAGGACACTGACGACAGCCGGCAGGCCGTACTCCCGAGCGATCACTGCGCCGTGGGTCATCAATCCCCCGACCTCCGTCACCAGGCCCGCGATGGCGACGAAGAGGGGCGTCCAGCTCGGGTCGGTGTGGGCCGTGACCAGGATGTCGCCCGGTTCGAGATCGGCCTGGGCCAGGTCCAGGATGACGCGAGCGCGCCCTTCGATGGTCCCGGCGGAGACCGCTAGGCCGATCAGGGCGCCGGGCGGCACATCGTCGCGTCGGTACGCCCCGGTGATGACCTCCCCCTCCGATGTCAGCACCCGGGGCGGGGTGAGCGCGTGGTACGACCGGAACGCGTCCTTGCGCTGCTGGATGAGCTCGACATCCACCTGGTGGGAGCGCACGACGTCGTGGAGTTCCTGGAACGTGAGGTAGAAGACGTCCTCCGTCGCGGGGAGCACGTTGGCCTGCACGAGGCGCTCGGCCTCCTGGAGCAAGGCCTGCTTGTAGACGAAGTAGCGGCTGACGATGCCGTACTTCGGGTACTCCCGGTAGCCGATGAAGGTCCGGACCCGGTCGATCATCCGCTTGGTCTCGTCGGCCTTCTGCTCCCCGTCCGGCAGTGCCCGCAGGCGCATCAGCACGTCCTGCGCCTTCGTCTGCGCCTCCTGCCGTCCCTGCTCGAAGCGCCGCCTGGCGGCGCCCGGCTCGAAGTTCCGGACGTTGTCCAGGATCATGGGCAGAAGCGTGGTGGGGCGTTCGCGCCAACGGGGCCTCGTGATGTCGATCTCGCCGACGCAGCGCATGCCGTACTGGTCGAGGTAGGCCTCGATGACGTCGCGCGTTTCGGTCCCGCCGGCGAACTTCGGCAGCTCGTCCAGGAAGTCGTCGTCCTCGACGCATTGCAGGAACGCCACCACCTCCGGATGCTGTCGGATCACGTCCGCGACGTCGAGCAGCGCCAGCCCCATCTCCGACGTGACGTTGCCGGGGGCCGACAGCGTGAGGGTGTCGGCGGCGTTCTTTTCACCCAGCCACTCCCCCAGCCGGTCGTTGAGCCACGAGGTGGCGTCCATTCCCGCCATGATCGCCTGCATGTTCAACGGGTCACCGAGGACCCGCTTGTGCTCTTGGAAGGCTTCCAGCAGGAAGTCGAACAGCGCCGGTCCGGTCTTCGTCTGGATGTCGCGCCGCAGGGCGGCGATGGACGCCTGGCTGCGCTCGATCAGCGCGGTGACGATGGCCGGATCGGTCTCGATCGGGGCGGGCGGGCCGCCGACCGGCGGAACGCCGGGGCCGCCGTCCGGGAGCGCCGGGACGAAGTCGTGGCGGTCGAGGATGGTCTCCAGAGCGTCCCTGGTCAGCGGATCGGTCTTCTCGGCCATCTTCAGGAAGCTGGCGCGGCTCGCCGGCGAGGCCAGGAGCCGGGTGGCGTCGACGAACAGTCGACCGCCGGCCTCGTGCATCGGCGCCATTGCCGTCAACTGCCACATGGAGAACCCCAGTGGCTTCATGGGGTCGGTCATCATCTGCTGATGACCGACGGAGAGGTAGACGTGGTTCTCCTGGTCGCGGGCCGCCGGGATGGGGAACAGCGTGGTGATTGGCCGGCTCTGCACGATCTGGAAATCATCGTCGACCAGACACCATTCGATGTCCTGCGGGCTGCCGAAGTGCGCTTCGATCCGCCGGCCGAGCCGCACGAGCCGTACGACCTGCGCGTCCGTCAGCGCCGGCTGCTCCTGTCGCTGCGGGTCGATCGTCACTCCCTGCGTTCCGCCGGCCGGCAGTGCGTGGACGGCACGCTGTTTGGCGGCGATCGTTCTGGCGACGACCTCGCCGTCGCGCACCTTGAAGACGTCCGGGTTCACCCGTCCGGAGACCAGGGCCTCGCCGAGACCGAAGCTGGCGTCCACGGTGGCGACCTTCCGGTTGCCCGTGACGGGGTCGGCCGTGAACATGATGCCCGCCGCGTCCGAGATGACCATCTGCTGCACGACCACGGCCATGTGGGTCTTCCGGTGGTCGACACCGTTTCGCAGACGGTAGGTCACGGCCCGCTCGGTGAACAGCGACGCCCAGCACCTGCCGACGTGCTGGAGGATCGCCGCCGAGCCCACGACGTTCAGGTACGTGTCCTGTTGGCCCGCGAAGGAGGCCGTCGGCGTGTCCTCTGCCGTCGCGCTGGATCGCACGGCGTAGGCGGTCTGCTCGCCGAACTGCGCGAGCGTGCGGGTGATCGCCGCCGCGAGATCACCAGGGAAGACAACCCCTTCGATGATCCGACGAATCTCCGCGCTGAGCGTGCGGATCGTCTCCCGGTCATCCGGGTTCAGCCGCGACAGCTGATCGAGCAGATCGTCGATCGACGGCGCGTCCGCCATGATCCGCTGAAAGGCCGCCGTCGTGACGCAGAAGCCAGCCGGCACGCGGATGCCGTCGATCCCCGATAGCCCGCCCAGGTTCGCGGCCTTGCCGCCAACGACCGCGACCTGCGTCTCGTCGACCTCTTGCAGATCCAACACGTACTGCTCTGTCATCGGGACACCTCCACGGCAACCGTGCTCCGTTGCGCCGCACTGGCCGAAAGCACACCCACGTCGTACCCCCGCTTTTTCGTCGGTGCTGTATCCGGCCGCCGATTCTGCGGCATGACCCGGGCCTTGCCGCAAGCCCCCCGGTGCGCTATATGTTAGAAGTGGCAGGGAGTCAGATCTCCGTGCTTTTTCTTTTGCTCTTCTCCCGCCGCCCAGGAGACGGGGAGTTACCGGCTCCTATTCCTCCTCGGCGAACACGACCTCGCGTCGTCGGCCCACCATCGGCGGTCCACGGCGACTTCCCGCGTCGGAGCTCGTGCCAGGTCATGGGGTGAACGCGGAGGGCAGGCCGAGTTCGGCCCTGGCGGCCTCGACGAACCCATGCTCGGCCGCCCAGAGGGCAACGAACCCGGGTGTCAACCCTGACCATCGTCCAAGTCCGACCTTGCCGTTCGGCTCAGGCTTCCGAATGCTGCCGCTCCTACGTTCGGCGCCATGGAAACGCACTCTCGAGAGAACGTACGGGGCACCCGACTGCTGGGCTCCGTGGCATTGCTGGGAGCGGGAGTTGGAGCGATCGTCTGGCTGTCCCCAGGCGGGCTGGGCAAGGCTGGCGCAACTGAGGTAACGCAGGGGACTTCGGTATCCGCGTACCGGTCGGTGACCGGAGCAATGGCAGACGCACCCGCATGGATGGGCTCGCTTCTTGAGGTGGCCACCGAGGGCACCCTGGCGATCCTTGGGCTGATGCTGGTCTGGCTGTGCTGGACTGCAGTCCGTCGCAGGGACGCGGCGGGGGCCGCAGGGGCTGTCGTGATCGGTGTCGGCACGGTTGCCGCCTACGCGATCAGCGAGGCATTGAAACTGGTCGTGGACGAGGAGCGGCCCTGCCGAGCGTTGCGAGGGGTCGCGGCGATCGCGGAGTGTCCGGTGGCTGGGGACTGGTCTTTCCCGAGTAACCACGCCACCCTGGCCGCCGCTCTCGCGGTCGGGCTGACCGTGCTGCGGCCTCGTCTCGCTTTCGTGACACTGCCGTTGGCCGGGGCGGCGGCGCTCCTACGCGTCCTGGTGGGAGTCCACTACCCACACGACGTGTTCGCCGGTGCGATTCTCGGCGGTACCGTCGCGGCTGCTGTGTTGCTCGCTGTGATGCCGCTCGCGGTCCTGGCAACATCAGTGCTGGTCAGGCGCTGGTGGGGAACGATGCCGGCTTCATGAGCCACAACGGCGGCAGCGGCCCGGTTGTCCACACCCAGACGGGCCAGGACGGAGCTGACGTGCGCCTTGACCGTCCCTTCCACCACATGCAGTTGGCGGGCGATCTGGCCATTGGACAACCCGCTGCCGAGGAAGGACAGCACTTCGCGTTCCCGGGTAGTGAGCCCATTGACCCGCTCACGGGCGGCGCCGCGCCGACTGGCCAGGGCGCCGGCGCCGCTCGCCGCGAGGTGCGCGACCACTCGGGCCGCGACCTTCGGTGACAGGTAGGCGGCGCCGTCGGCAACGGCACGGACTCCCGCGATCAGTTCCTCGGGCTCGCCCGATTTGATCAGGAAACCGGCGGCGCCGCCGCCCAGCGCCTGGAGGATGTAGTCGTCCTCCCCGAACGTCGTCAACATGATCACACCGGTGGTCGGCACCGTCCTGCGGATCTCCGCCGCGGCATCGATGCCGTTGACCTTCGGCATACGGACGTCGAGCACGGCTACCTGGGGACGGTGGCGCCGAACCAGTTCCACAGCCTCATGCCCGTCGGCTGCCTCGGCGACGATGTCGATGCCTGGATCGGTGGACAATACGGCCCGCACGCCTGCGCGGATCATCGCCTCGTCGTCGGCGATCAGGACCCGGATCATCGAACGCTCAGGGCGTCAGAGCATCGAGAGACACCAGCACGTCCCTCTGGAAGCACAACCGGTACGCGTCTCCGGACCGGTCGTCGAACCGGTCGGCCGTCATCGCGTAGAACTCGCACGTGATACCTCGTCCCTGTGGTTCGGTAGCCGGCGGGCGGTGGATCGTCTGACGGTCCGGCAGCACACGCTCCACCTCGGAGCGATCCTGCCCCACCTGCAGGCGGGCGTAGTCGCGCGGGTCCAGCACCGAACGCGACGCCGACAGCGTCTCCCACACCATCAGCGCTCCACTCAGCACCGCGCCGGTCACGAGAGGCAGCATCAGCGCGGTGACCAGGGTGCGGCCGGCACGGAGCCGAGCGTGGCGGTATTCCTGCGGCAGTACGCCCCTCTGTCGATGAGGAGTAGGGGCGGCAGGGAGCGATTGCTGCGCTGGAGGCAGGTGCGGAAGCCGGGCGACGACTGCGAAACCGCCGCGTCGAGGGCCGTATTCAAATGAGCCGCCGGCCAGCCGGACTCGTTCATCGAGACCGATGAGGCCGCGGCCTCCGCTCCAGGGACGAGAGCCCACCGCAGCCGACGCGGGGCTGTTCTTCACCGAGACCGCTGTTTCTGTCGCCGTATGCGACACGTGAACGGTCGTGGCCGCATGGGGAGCATGCTTGGCCACATTTGTCAGCGCTTCCTGCACGACGCGATGTGTGGCCCGTTCGACCACCGGAGGAAGGTCTACCCTCTCCCCCTCGACGCGCAGTTCGACCGCGAGCCCGGATGCGGACGCCTCGCCCACCAGATGCGTAAGGCTGGAATCGGACGGCCGCTTCGGTGCGTCATCGGTCTCCTCGCGCAGGACACCGATCACCTCGCCGAGACGCTCCACCGCAGCCGCGGCCTTGGCCCTGATGTCCTGGACCGCCAGCCGATGATGGTCTTCCAGGCCAGGCGCGAGCTTCAGTGCGCCGGCCGACAGCGCGATCAAGCTGAGGTCATGACCGAGAACGTCATGCATGTCCTGTGCAATGCGAGCCCGCTCAAGCAGCCTGGCCTGCTCAGCGACCAACCGCTGCTCTCGTTCCAGATGCTCGGCCCGCTCCCAACCGGCCCTGATCAACTCCTGGTGCTGGCGCCAGAACCGACCCGCGAACCAGGGCAGCATGGCGGCGAGGACCACCACCCCCACGAACCGGCTCCCTACACCGAGCCACGAGGGCACCACGGACGCGGCCACTACTCCGGCCGCGACAACTGCAACCAGTACCAGTGCTGTCGGACGGTTTTTTCCAGGCCGCTGCCCTGCCAGGAACGCGGTGATCACGGTTGGCACAGCCCACCACAGGCTCACCACGCTCAAACCGGCCGCTACCGTCGTAGCCGCCGCCAGCAGGTTGCCTGGATCAAACACCCGCCGGCGGACAGCCACGCTGCCTCCGGCCGCGCCCTCTTCTTCGGTCGAGGTCTCGATCACGGACATGACGCTATGTAAGACGCGGACCATCCGGCACTGCCGAAAGTCCAATCCTGACCGGCAGCGAAAGGACGGAACGTCAGCCGCTCACGCCCGGACGGCCTCGATGATCGTCTCGGCGACCTCGCTCGGTCGGGAAACCACCATCGCGTGCGAACCGCCGACGACCTCGCGCTGGCCCCGCGGGTCGGCCCGCTCGGCCATGAACCGATGCGCGGCGACCGGGATGTTCTTGTCGGCGTCCCCGAACACGAACCAACTGGGCAGCAATCGCCAGGCCGGGTCGCCGGAGAGCCCGTCGCCCAGGGCCTGTTCGGTGATGGGCCGCTGAGTCCGAGCCATCAGCGCGGCGACGTCGGCGGACACGTCTGCGGCGAACTGCTCGTGGTAAACGTCCTGGCCGATCGCCACCTCGTTGCCACCTGTCGACACCGGGTACTGCACCAGCGTGTCGGCGAGAGTGCTGCCGGGGAACTTCCCGGACAGCGACAGCCCCGACTCACCGGTGTCCGGGCAGAAGCCGTTGACGTACACGAGGGCCCGCACCAGCGGTTCGTCGGCTGCGGCCTGCGTGACCACCATGCCGCCGTACGAGTGGCCGACGAGGATGACCGGACCGCCGATCCCGTGTACCACGTCCCGCACGTACGCGGCGTCGGCTGCGACGCCCCGCAGCGGGTTGGCGGCGGCCACCACGTCGTACGCGGCGCCCATCCGGTCGATGACACCGTTCCAGCTCGCCGACTCGGCGAACGCTCCGTGCACGAGAACGATGGTGGGCTGCGGATCGGGCATGACACGAACTCCCTTACTCCGTGGCGCTGTTCACCCTCCGGGGCGCCGGTGCGCCTGAGTACCCGTTACGCGAGGGTGAAACCTGCGGTCCTGGCACCGCCGCTCACGGGCAAGGCTCGTGAGCGGCGGATCCTCCTCGTCACTCGGCTCGCAGTGCCACCGCGACCCTTGTCCTCGCCGCCCAGCCGGCGGGCAGCAGTGCGCCGACCACGGCGATGACCAGCCCGGCGAGGCCGAAGAACAGCAGATCGACCGAGCCGTACACGTCGAGGACCGAGTCGGGCAGGCGGAAGCCCACGCTGCCCGCCATCTCCGTGATGACCGTGCGTTGCAGCAACACGCCGACCGCCGCACCGACCGCGCCGCCGAGCAGGCCGGTGACCACGACCGAGGCGATGACCATCGCCGTGGTTTGCCGGGGGGTCATCCCGAGTGCCTTGTGCACGCCCAGGTCGTGGACGCGTTCCCGGGTTTCCAGGACGACCGTGTTCAGCACGCCGAGGCCGGCGACGACCATCAGCATGAGGCTGAGCAGTCCGGTCAGCGCGTTGACGATGATGATCATCCCGTCGGGTTGGTGGTTGAGGCGGTCGGCCGCCGCGCCGACCGGCTCCAGCGCCGCCGTCAACGCTTCGGCGTACGCCCCGGCGTCGGTGCCGGACTCGACGGAGACGTAGTACATCGACGGCGCCAGCTCCGGCTCGGCCGCGCGCAGAGTGGCGATGTCGGTGACGACCTGCATGCCGTCGTTGTCGGTGTTGAACGCCTCACCGACGATCTTGGCGGTGATGTCGACGCCGCTGTCGGTCAGCACGATGCTGTCGCCCACCCGTTTGCCGGCCGCGGTCAGGAAGGGGGTCGAGACGACGATCTGCCCCGGCCCGGTCAGCCAGGTGCCCGACACCATCCGGTAGTAGCGCGCCGAGTCAGGCCCGGTGACGGCAACCGCGTCGAGATCGCCGGTGATCCCACCAGCGGTGACCTCGCTGCGGGCCACCCCCATGTACCCGCCGGTACCCGCCTGGGCGGCGATCACCTTCTCGATCGCGGCCGGGTCGTCGAACGGCTGCGGCTTCCCTGGCCCCGGCGGCGGCTGCTCACCCGGCGTCATCCGGTGCGGCGCCCCGACCTGGACGTCGGCGATGTCCTCGACCTCCTGGACCCGGTTGAGTGACGTGCCGAGCCCGACCGCGAAGGTGACTGCGGCCGCACCGAAAGCGATCGCGGCGACGACACTGACCGCTCGGACCGGCCGGGCGAAGGGGTGCGCCAGGCCAAGGGTCACCGGCCGGGAGATCGGCAGGCGGCTGGTCAGGCGGGCCGCCCACTGACCCCGGCCGGGTCGAGGGGTACGGCCGACGGCGAGCGCGTCGACGCTGCGCAACCGGCCGGCCCGGGCGGAGGCGGCCAGGGCGGTAACGGCCACGATGGTGAGCGCGCCGCCGACCACCACCGCGTCGACCCAGAGCGCGACCCCGTTGTCGTTCGTGCCGTAGAGCTGGTTGGTCTGCGCGAGGATCGGTACGGTCAGCAGGTTGCCGGCGACCACACCGAGCGCCGCACCGACCGTGGCCGGGATCAGCGCCTGACCCACGTACGCCCGGACCACCTGGGCCGGCGTGAAACCGAGCGCCTTGAGGATGCCGATCCGGCGGGTGGCGGTGGAGACCGCACCAGCGATCACGTTACCGATGATCAGCACCGCCATGACCACGCCCAGCATGCCGAACGCGATCAGGAACGGCACCAGCAGGAGGGTCTCACCGGTCGCCTCCCGGCGGACGTCGAGCCACGACAACACGCTGGCGAGCGCGGCGGCGGGGACGATCGCCTCCACCGCGGTCCGGCCGGCCTGGACCTGCTCGGCCGTGCCGGCCGTGGTGAAGCGGTAGAGCATCTGGTACGTGCGGGGACCATCGGGTCCGGCCCAGGCGGCGAGCTGCGCCGGGGTGGTCCAGGCGTCGGCGGTCCGGCTGGCCGATCGGGCGACCCCGACGACGGTCACCGCTGGGCTGCCCGGCGCGTCGGACACCTTCCACTGCCGCCCGACCATCTGCGGTGGCAACTGCATGCGACCCCCCGTGGCCAGCACGATCTCCCCAGGCGCGGTCGCCCATCGGCCTTCGACGAGGACCACCCGGTCGACCGCGCCGCCCGCGTCGGCACGCCCGACGACGTTCACCGGCGGAATCGGATTGCCCGCCTCGCTGGTCAGGTTCAACTGCGCGTTCGGGAACGGTCCCGCCGCCGCGGCAACCCCTGCGGCGCTCGCTGTCGCGGCCAGCTGTGCCTCGGTGACCGCGGCGGCGTTGAACTGGGCGGTGAGGTGCGCGCCCTGCTGCTGGCTGAAGGCCCGGTCGAAGGGTCCCTGGGAGGCCACCATCAGCGAACCGCCGAGGACGGCCGAGGTCACCGCGATCATCACGACCAGGCCGACCACGATCGTCTGTACGCGTCGCCGACCGACCCCGGCCCGGACCACCCGAGCCAGTGCGCTCATCGGACCTGCTCCATCGCGGAGTCGGCGGCGACCTGCCCGTCGAGGAGCTGGACGGTCCGGGTCGCGCACGCCTCGGCGAGCGCCAGGTCGTGGGTGACCACAACGATGGTCTGGCCGTCGGCGTGCAGCTCGCTCAGCAGCCGCATGACCTCCTCGCCGGAGGCGGTGTCCAGAGCACCGGTCGGCTCGTCGGCCAACAGCAGCGCCGGCCGGTTCATCAGCGCGCGGGCGACGGCGACCCGCTGCCGTTCACCGCCGGAAAGCCTCCCCGGGTACGCACCGGCGTGCCGGCCGACGCCGAGCCGGCCGAGCAGCTCGGTGGCCCGGCGCTGGGCGGTGCCGCGGCCCATCCCGGCCAACTGCGCCGGCAGCATGACGTTGTCGGCGACGGTCAGGTCGTCCAGCAGGTTGAAGAACTGGAACACCAGCCCGATCCGGGCCCGCCGGTAGCGGGCCGAGGCCGCTTCGCCGAGCTGGTCGACCCGGACCCCGTCGACGGTGACCGTGCCGGTGCTCGGCCGGTCCAGCCCGGCCACCAGGTTGAGCATCGTCGACTTGCCGCTGCCGGACGGACCGAGAATCGCCACCGCCTCGCCGGCCGCGACGCTCAACGACACCTCACGCAACGCCGGCGGCCCTTCGTCGTACCGGCGTGTCACCTCACGCAGTTCGATCAGCGGTGTGGTCATGTCCCCGTCTCCTCAGGTGGTCGTCGAGCTGGCCAGGCTGACGCTAGGAGCGGGTACGGGCCGGACACATCGGCAGCGGGAGGCATCTTCCGTACCTCATCGGGATGAGCGGTGGCGGCGTCATCCCTGCGAGGTAGGCGTGCGATGTAGCGTCACCGCTCCTGCGGCCGATGCACCGGTCCGGCCCGGCGACGAGAATGAGCCGATGACGGGGCGTGCGGTGTTCATCCGACTCTGGGCCGGCATCCGGTCCCTGGCTCGTCCGGTCGGCCAGCTGCCACCGTTGTCGCGCCGGGGGCAGCTGTTCGACGCGCTCGTGGCGCTCGGGCTCGGTCTCGTCGCAATCCAGGCGGGCGTCGACGACCAGCCGGCGCCGGACCGGATCGCGTTCAGCCAGGGCGAGCCCCTGCCGGGCTACCCGATGCCGCCGCGGCCACCCGACCCGGTGTGGCCCCCCTTCCTGCCGGTCGAGGATGACGGGACCGACTGGACGGCGGCCCTGCTCATCCTGGTCGTGCTGCCGCTGCTGTTTCGCCGCCGGTACCCGCTGGGGGTGCTCTGGGTCGTGCTGGCCACTGCCGTGCTGGTCGACGACAACCCGGCCGCGCTGCGGCTGTCCTTCTTCGCCTGCGTCGTCGCCGGCTACAGCGCCGCTGTCTTCAGCCCGTACAAGATTCTGGCGTTGGCCAGCCTGCCTGCGGCCGCGATTCTGCACGCCGGGCTGCAGTCGGACGCCAGCTCGGTGTCCGACAGCGCCGTGCCGTTCCTGATCCTGCTTCCGATCGCGGTGGCGGCCGAAGGGCTACGCCGGTGGAAGCAGCACGCGGACGAGGGCCGGGAGCGCATGTCGGCCATGGAGCACGAGCAGATCGAGGCGCTGCGCCGGGCGACGGAGTTCGAACGGGCCCGGATCGCCCGGGAGCTGCACGACGTGGTGACGCACAACGTGAGCGTGATGGTGATCCAGGCCGGCGCGGCCCGCAAGGTCATGGGGTCCCGGCCCGAGGACGCGCGGGCGGCGCTGCTCGCGGTCGAAGCTGGCGGCCGGGCCGCGATGACCGAGCTGCGGCACGTGATGGGGCTGCTCACGATGGACGGTGACGTGATCGGGCCGGAGGACGAGACCGATCTGGCGCCGCAGCCAGGGCTCGACGGGTTGGACGCGCTGGTGCAGCGGATGCGCGACTCGGGGGTCGAGGTCGAGCTCGTCGTGCGTGGACAGCGTGGGCCTCTGCCGTCCGGCATCGAGCTGACCGTCTATCGACTGGTGCAGGAGGCGCTGACGAACACCGTCAAACACGCGACCGGCGCGTCCGTACGCGTGGTCGTCGAGTACGCCGGGGACCACCTGCGGGTGGAGGTGACCGACACCGGCGGCCGGGCCGGCGTGACTGCCGGCAGCGGCACCGGGCGCGGGCTGATCGGTCTGCGAGAGCGGCTCTCGGTCTACGGTGGCACCCTGCAGGCAGGCCCACGGCTCACCGGTGGGTACCGTGTCGAGGCCCTGATCCCGGTGGAAAAGTCATGAGCGCGGGCAGCGCGGACGACGGCCGGGCGGGCATACCTATGGGGGGCACGGGATGACCGCAGCGCTGCGGGTGGTGGTCGCCGACGACCAGGCGCTGGTCCGGGCCGGGTTCCGGATGATCCTGACCGCCGACGGGATCGACGTGGTCGCCGAGGCGACGACCGGGGTGGAGGCCGTCGACGCGGTCCATCGACACCGGCCCGATGTGGTGCTGATGGACATCCGGATGCCGGACATGGACGGCCTCGCGGCCGCCCGCCAGATCCTCACCGGCGTTGGCGAGGCACCCCGCATCATCATGCTCACGACCTTCGACCTCGACCAGTACGTGTACGCGGCGCTGACCGCCGGGGCCAGCGGCTTCCTGCTCAAGGACGTCACCCCGGAGCAGTTGGTGGCTGCCGTCCGGCTGGTCCGCTCCGGCGACGCGCTGCTGGCACCGGCGATCACGCGGCGGCTCGTACAACGGTTCGCCAAACGCGACACCGACCCGCCGGCGATCCACCGGGACCTGAGCGCCCTGACTCCGCGTGAGCTGGAGGTGCTGGGCCTCCTGGCCCAGGGCCTGAGCAATGCCGAGCTCGCTGGTCGCCTGCACCTGTCGGAGGCGACCGTGAAGACACACGTCGCCCGGATTCTGGCCAAGCTGGGCCTGCGCGACCGGGTTCAGGCCGTCGTCGTCGCGTACCGGACCGGCCTGGTCACCCCCTGATCGCGCTCACCTGGCCCAGCCGGTAGGTCGAGAACGACGGCCGCGTTCATGCGTCCTTCCCCTGGGCGACACCCTCGCGAGCACCCTGGCGGGCCGTGGCCTCAGGCGGGCTTCGGTCGGGACCGCAGGCGACGCATCTGCGCGTGGCTGAGGTCATCAGCTCGCTGCATGTGACGGGTGATCACTTCGAGCTCCTCCTCGGTGTGGTCGTCGAGGATCGCCTGCCAGGACTGGCCCAGGTCGTCCCAGACCGCGGTGACACGGTCGAGGCGTTCTGGCACCGGGGTGACCAGCACCCGGCGCCGGTCCTCCTGGTCGGGTGTGCGTTTCACATAGCCCCCACGTTCGAGGCGGTCGACCAGGCGGGTAGCCGATCCCGTGGTGAGGCCGGTCATGTCGGCGATCTCTCGCACCGTGCGGGGCTCGGGCGCTGCCGAGAGCAGGCTCAGAGCCTGCACGTCGGTCGGGTGCAGCCCGAGGTGGTCGGCGATGGCCTGGTTGAAGAGCACGTACGAGGCGAGATAGCGGCGGGACGCCATCGACAACTCCTCGTACAACCGGGTCCGGCGCGTTGCGGTCATCCGCGGCACATCCCAACTAGTTGCGCGACGCAGCAATTTCACCTAATCTGCTGCGTGACGCAGTTAATGCGTCACGCAGCTATCCTACCTCCTGGAGAACTCATGCTCACCGTTGCCGTCACCGGAGCCACCGGCGCGCAGGGCGGGGCCACCGCCCGCGCCCTGCTGAAGGCCGGCCACCGGGTACGCGCACTCACCCGCCAGCCCACCTCGCCAGCCGCCGAAGCCCTGCGCGACCTCGGCGCAGAGGTGCTCCAGGCCGACTTCGACGATCGCGCCTCCCTCGACGCCGCGCTCGCCGGATCCGACTCACTGTTCGCGGTCACCACGCCGTTCGGCACTGACCTTGCCACCGAAGTCCGGCAGGGCAAGGCCCTCGTCGACGCCGCGGCAGCCGCCAACCTCGGCCACATCGTGCTGACGACCGCCGCACACGCCGACCGCGGCACCGGTGTCCCGCACTACGAGAGCAAGCACCTGGTCGAGCAACACCTGGGCACCTCCGGTGTGCCCTGGACGGTCATCGCGCCGGCCGCGTTCATGGACAACTACGCCACCGGCTGGACCCTCGACGGCCTGCGCACGGGCACCTTCGCCTGGCCAATGCCGGCCGACCGGCCGCTCACTCTCATCCCGGCAGTCGACATCGGCGCGTTCGCCGCGCTCGTCCTGCAGCGCTCCGCCGAGTTCGCCGGCCGTCGCATCGACATCGCGTCCGACGAGCGCACCCCCGCCCAGATGGCCGAAATCCTCGCCGGCGCCGTCGGCGTCGCGATCACCCACCAGCAGGTGCCCCTTGCCCAGGTCCGACAGCGGTCCACCGACCTGGCGGCCATGTTCGATTACTTCACCACCGTCGGCCTGGACGTGGACGTCGTCGCGCTGCACCGCGACTACCCGGAGGTCGGCTGGCACAGCTTCGCCGACTGGGCCACCGCCCAGGACTGGCCCACGCTGCTGTCCGCCGCAACCACGAACCGCCGCCACTGAAGCAACTCACGTCGCCGGCGACGCTGTGGGCCCGGCCACCGCGCGCCGCCGGCGCTGCCGTACCGACCAACGGTCGCTCACGAACCTCACGGAGGACAGATGCCGCTGCCACTCCCCGGAACCGACCCGAGTTCCCGATCTCCTCCAGCATCCGGTTCCAGAATCTGACCGTCAGCGGCACCAACATCACCCACAGCCCCTGCGGTGGGGCGAACAACACGATCAGCAACGTCACGCGGGTCAACTCGACGCTGACCTGGTGTTGACCCGAGAAAGAGCGGCCAGCTGGGCTCGGGCGGCCGCTCTTTTCTCCCGGTCACGGCCGGGCCCGGATCAGGGCCCGTGCGTTGGACCCGACCGCAGATCACCGACGATGGCGGGCCATCCACTGCCAGATGTGGACGCCGTTGAGGCTCGGGTCGTTGCGGGCCACGTAGATCCAGGACCAGTGGCCGGGGAACTGGTAGCCGTCCCAGACGACGTGGTCGTACACGCTGATCAGCGATCCCGGGATGAGGTCGTGGGCGTGGATCGTGTTGGTCTCGGGTGGCACGGTGTCGTCGTCGCGCGAGGTGACCAGCCAGGTCGGGGTCTGGATCCTTGCCAGCTCCGCATCGGTGATCAGCGGCGGGCCTCCCCCGCCAAGCGGCTCGACGACACCACAGATCGGCACCGACGCGGCGAACAGGTCGGGATAGGCAACGGTCATCTCCAGGGACATGTAGCCGCCGTTGCTGCAACCGACCACGTAGATCCGGTCGGGGTCGACACGCTTGCCACGCACGAGGTCCTGAACGATCTCGCGGATCAGCGGGGCGAACCGGGGGCCGTCCTCCATCCAGTAGGAGGTGCTCTGCGGAGCGACGACGTACGCGCCGGAGAAGATCCGCTGCGCCTGCCCAGTGGCGAAGCCGAGCGCTCCGCGGTTGGCGCGCAGTGTGGTCTCGTTGTCGTAGTAGTCGTCGGGCAGCGAGGCGCCCTCTCCACCGCCGTGCAGCCAGACGATCAGCGGCCGCCGACCGTGTCGGGGCGAGTGGTCGGGAGAGTAGAGCCGGTACTTCATGCCCGAGCCGGAGACGTGGTGGCTGAAGGCGTCCACCTCGGGGTTCGACAGCCCTGCCTGCACGAAGTGCGTGATGGTGACCGGCGAGCCGTGGCGCCGGACGATCGGGGTGTTCTGCGTGATGGTGTAGACGAGGTCCAGTTGGACGTTGCGGCCCCTGCTCAGGATGTAGCCGAGGGTGCCACCGCCGGGTTGACCTTCGGCGTGGCTCAGCTCCAGCACGATGTTGCCGTGCCGGTCGAGCCGGGCCGCGGTCACCGTGCGGTCCAGGTCGTAGACGCTGAAGATCTGATCGTCGGGGGCGATCGGGATCGGGCTGGTGGCCTTGGCGTGCACGGTGAACGTGCCGGGGGTCAGCCCGGCCGGGTCGATCGGCCCGAGCCGGCCGGTGTCGAGGGTGACCGAGGTGACCTGCTCACCGCCGTCGAGCGTTCTCGCGTCGAGGGTGAAGCTCACGCTGGTGGGGTGGTGGCCACCGGCGTGGGCGGCGAGGCCGGGTAGGGCCAGGCCGATGGCGGCACCGGCCCCACCGGCCAGAACGGTGCGACGAGTGACAGACGTGGACATGCGGGCCCCCGCACCTCGTTACGTAGACGTACGTCGATAGCATCCGAACGTAGCGTCACGGAGATCCGCTGGCAACCTGGAAGCTGCCCCCAGCGCACGGGTCCATCGAGCGCCAATTAACGATGCACACGCCAGAAAGTTCGCGTCCCGAATTATAAGGTGCTTTGATGTACTCTGGCTGAGTGGGTAAGCATGATGATGGCCAGATCGGGGTTGTGGCCGCGCTGGTGCGGTCCACGTTCCTGGTGAATGCCGTGTACGCCGAGTCGGCCCAGGAGTACGGTCTGACGCCGCAGCAGGGACAGTTGCTGTGCGTGCTGATGGCGCGGCCGTACGGCATGGGTGAACTGGGTGCGGTGCTGGGGCTCGCCAAGTCGAGCCTTACCGGCCTGGTGGACCGCAGTGAGCGCAACGGCCTGCTCCGGCGCGAGCCAGACCCGCAGGATGCGCGTGCGGTGCGGGTCGCGCTCACTCCGCGCGGTGACGGGCTCGCAGAGGACTTCTATGCCGAGACCTGCCGGCGGATCGACAAGCTGCCGGTGGGATTCAGCGCCGCCGAACGTGCCACGCTCGCCGGCCTGCTCGGCCGCGTCGTGCTGGACAACGACGTTCCGGCGGTCTTCCTGGAGCCGGACGAAGGAGCCTCCACCGCTCGCAAGAACTAAGACCGGGATCTCGTGACCCACGAGAATGGACTTGCAGTTCGTGTCACGAACCAATATGGTTCGTGCAACGAACTGAACCCCGGTTGTATGTGGAGCGTGAAATCATGGGTCGTACCGTCGCAGTCATCGGCGGAGGTTACGGGGGGTCGGCGGTCGCCAAGGCGCTGAGCTCCGAGGCTGACGTCGTCCTCATCGATCCCCGGGACGCGTTCGTCAACTCGGCGGGATCGCTGCGGGCGCTGGCCCAGCCAGACTGGGCGCCCAACATGTTCTTCCCCTTCGACACGCTGCTCACGCGGGGCACGGTGATTCGCGACCGCGCGGTCTCGGTGGACCCGGGCGGCGTCACCTTGGCCTCAGGCCAGCGGGTTGAGGCGGACTATCTGGTCCTGGCCACCGGCTCCAGCTACGCCTATCCGGCCAAGCCCAACGCCAACTCCACCAGCATCAGCGAGGCGCTGGACGACCTGCGCCAGACCCACAAGGAACTGGTCGACGCCGAGCGGGTGCTGATCCTCGGCGCCGGGCCGGTCGGTTTGGAGCTGGCCGGGGAAATCAAGGAGGTCTGGCCACACAAGCAGGTGACAATCGTCGACCCGGCCGAGCAGTTGCTCCCCGGCTTCAAGCCGGAGATGCGCCAGGACCTGCACCGGCAGCTCGACGAACGGGGTATCCAGCTGCGGCTGGGCACCGATCTGAGGGTGCCCCCGACGACCGAGCCTGGATCGGCGGAGACCTGCACCGTCACCACCACCGGCGGTGACGAGATCACCGCCGACATCTGGTTCCGCGCCTACGGGACGAGCACCAACAGCGAATACCTCGCCGACGGCAAGCTCACGACCCGTACGCCGCAGGGCCAGGTTCCCGTGACCGAACTTCTCAACGTCAAGGGGCACGACCACGTCTACGCGGTCGGCGACATCACCGACGTCGCGGAGGCCAAGATGGCCGGGTACGCGATGCAGCACGCCGAGGTGGTCGCCAAGAACATCACCGCCCAGCTGAACGGTGAGCAGCCCACGGCCACCTACCAGCCCCTGCCCTTCCCCATGATCCTGCTCCCACTCGGTCCGAACGGCGGTGTCGGACAGCTGCCCTCTCCCGAGGGCCCGTTCGTCGCTCCGACCGCGATGGTCTCCGAGTTCAAGGGCGCAGATCTGTTCACCGGCCGCTTCATCGAGCAGTTCGGCCGCACCGCCTGAAAGGGTGAAACACGTGGAGTACGCCCACCTTGGCCGCAGCGGCCTTTCCGTTTCCCGGCTCGTACTCGGCACCATGAATTTTGGGACCGAGACCTCCGAAGCGGACAGTCACGCGATCATGGATCGTGCGCATGAGCACGGCATCAACTTCATCGACACGGCGAACGTCTACGGCACAAGGCCGGGCGAAGTCGCCACCGAACAGATCATCGGCCGGTGGTTCGCCTCCGGCGGCGGCCGGCGCGAGAAGACCGTCCTTGCCACCAAGGTCTACATCCCGACGGGCGCTTGGCCCAACGAGGGTTTCCTCTCCGCGCTGAACATCCGGCGCGCGTGCGACGCGTCGCTCAAGCACCTCCAGACCGACTACATCGACCTGTACCAGATGCACCACGTGGACCGGAACACGCCGTGGGAGGAGATCTGGGAGGCGTTCAGCGTCCTCCGCCAGCAGGGCAAGGTGCTCTACTTCGGATCATCCAACTTCGCCGGCTGGCACATTGCGCAGGCGCAGGAGGCCGCGCGGTCGCGGCACTTCCTCGGGCTGGTCAGCGAACAGTCGATGTACAGCTTGATGACGCGCTGGATCGAGTTGGAGGTGCTGCCCGCGGCGCGGCACTACGGGCTGGGCGTGATCCCGTGGGGGCCGCTGCACGGCGGTGTGCTCGGCGGCGTCCTGCGGAAGCAGCGGGAGGGTAGCGCCTCGCGCGGCAGCACGGGACGCTCCGTCGGCGTGCTCGCCCAGCACCGCGAGACCATTGAGGCGTACGAGAAGCTGTGCGCCGACATCGGCGAGGACCCAGCCCATGTCGGGCTGGCGTGGCTGCTCGCGCAGGACGGCGTGACCGGACCCATCATCGGGCCACGGACGGCCGAGCAGCTCGACGGTTCGCTGCGCGCGCTCACGATCAGGCTCGACGACTCCGTGCTGGCCAAGCTGGACGAACTGTTCCCGCCGCCCGGTCCGAACGGGGGCAAACCAGCGCCCGAGGCGTACGCCTGGTGATCAGCCCTGGCACAACGATTCGCGGACGTGTCGTCCGCAGCGAACCGGATCGCTCCTCGAATGAAAGGCAGAGCATTGTCTGTACAGGAACTCGTCTTCGGCTTTGGCGCGCATAGCGACATCAGCGATGGGCCGGAGCTGCTGCGCATGGCTGAACAGGCCGACCGGGACGGGCTCGACATCTTTTCGCTGTCGGACCACCCCTACCTCGGCGGGCGCCTGGACGCGTACGCCACCGTCGGATTCATCCTCGGACGCACGGAGCGCATCTCGGGCTTCGCCAACGTCACCAACCTACCGACCCGGCCGGCTCCCATGCTGGCGCGGACGGTGACGTCACTGTCGGCGCTCTCCGGCGGCCGCATCGTGCTCGGCATGGGTGCGGGCGGGCTGTGGGATCGGATCGCCGACATGGGAGTGCCGCGGCTGTCACCGGCCGAAGCGGTGGACGCCTTCGAGGAGGCGATCGTCCTGGTCAAGATGCTGTCCGGTGGCGGTCCGCCGGTCACCTACCGGGGCCGCCACTACCAGGTGAACCAGATCGAGCCGGCCCCGGTGGCCGCGCCCCCCGTGTGGACCGGATCGGTCGGCCGGAAGTCCCTGGCCGCCACCGGGCGGGTGGCCGACGGCTGGATCCCTGGCCACGCTGCGGATTGGCTCAGCGAGCGGTACCGGGTGTCGCGGCCGGTCGTCGACGAGGCGGCAGCGGCCGTGGGCCGCGATCCGCGCGAGATCCGTACGGTCTTCAACTTCCCCGGACGCATCACCGACCGGCCGATGGCCGCCACCCGTGACGGCGACGGCCGCTGGATTGGCGGCTCCGTCGGCCAGTGGATCGAGGAGCTGACCGGGGCCGTACTGGAGCACGGCGCGTCCGGCTTCACGCTCTTCTCACCAGGCGGCGGCACGCCGGACATTGCCTCCCTCAGCCGCTGGGCCACGGAGATCGCCCCGGCCGTACGCGAAGCGATCGGCAAGGAAACGACGCACTGACCTCCGGGGATGTGGTGCAGCGCATTCAATGAGGCCGGATCGCGAAGAAGTCGCCGCCCCCGTGGGTCAGGCCGCGACCGCCGCCCGGACGTCGTCGTCGGCGTCGCGCAGCCGCGCTGCGGCCTCCTCGGCCGTGCAGTTGGCCAGCAGCAGCACGATGGCCGTCTTGGCGTGCCCGTGCGCCGCCGCGAGCGCCCGCGTGGCGGTGTCGAGATCGGTGTCGGCGGCTTCGGCGACGATCCGACGTGCCCGATCGACGAGCTTCTCGTTTGTGGCGTTCATGTCCACCATCAGGTTGCCGTAGACCTTGCCGAGCCGGGCCATCGTGGCGGTCGAGATCATGTTGCAGACGAGCTTCTCGGCGGTGCCGGCCTTGAGCCGGGTGGAGCCGGTGAGCACCTCGGGGCCGGTGGGCACCTCGACCGCGACGTCGGCGTACCGGCTGATCACCGCGTCGGAGTTGCAGGCGACGGAGACCGTTGCCGCTCCGAGCGCGCGGGCGTGCGCCAACCCGCCGACCACATACGGGGTACGACCGCTGGCGGCGAGCCCAACCACCGTGTCGCGGGCGGTCAGGCCGATCGCGTCGAGGTCGGCGACGGCGCCGGCCGGGTCGTCCTCCGCGCCCTCGACGGCGACAGCGAATGCTCCCGCCCCGCCGGCGAGCAGACCGACGACTCGGCCGGGCGGCGTACCGAAGGTGGGTGGGATCTCGACGGCGTCGAGCATGCCGATCCGGCCGCTGGTGCCGGCACCGAGATAGATCATCCGCCCGCCCTGGCGCAGCGACGCCACGACGACGTCGACGGCGGCCGCGATGTCCGGCACGGCCCGACGGACGGCCTGCGCGACCGAGTGGTCCTCGTCGTTCATCGCGAGGAGCAGCTCGGTGGGGGACATCTGGTCGAGGTCAGTGGTCTTGTCGTTGCGGGTCTCGGTGCCGAGGGTGCTGAGGTCCACGGGGTGTTCGTTCCTCTCGCTGGTGGTGTTCGGTCGCTGGCCGGCGGGCGGTGGCTCGCCGGTGCGGTCGATGGTGGGCTCGTGACCCGCCGCCGCGGCCAGGCTGAGGTGCGGCTGCGGACAGGGCTGGCCGTCCGGCGGAACCTCGTCGGCAACGCGCCGTTTCGACCGCGATAGGCGCGGTTGCCCGGTGTGGATGTCCCCCGTACCAGCAGGCTGGGACCACAGCGTAGCCAGCCCAGACCGGCACTGGCAAAAAGTTTCGCGTTACGCTGGTCCAGCGTCACTTATTGACAACCGCTGGTTGGGAGTGAGCTGTGCGTCAACTCGACCTTGTCGTAATCGTGCTGTACCTCGTGGTGATCGCCTTCGTCGGACTACGCCTGTCGGGCAAGCAGAAATCCGCCAAGGACTACTTTGTTGGCGAGGGGCGACTGCCGTGGTGGACCGTCTCGTTCTCCGTGGTCGCCACCGAAACCAGCGTCCTGACCGTGATCAGCGTGCCCGGCGGCGCCTACAGCGGTCAGGGGTTCGGAAACGTCGAGCTAGCCCTGGGCTACGTCATCGGTCGCGTCGTCGTGGCCGCGGTGCTCATCCCGCTCTACAAGCGGGGTGGGTTCGTCAGCGCCTACCAGTACCTCGGTGAGCGGTTCGGCCTGAAACTTCAGGGTCTCGCGTCCGTCACGTTCGTCTTCACCCGCCTGCTCGCCGAGGGCGTACGGCTGTTCGCCTCGGCCATCCCCATCAAGCTGCTCCTCGACGAGCTCGGCCTTCAGGTCGGCTATCAAGCCATCATCATCGTTCTGACGCTCATCACGGTGGTCTACACCTACCTCGGCGGCATCAAGGCGGTCATTTGGACCGATGCCATCCAGATGGGGCTCTACCTCGGCGGGGCGATCCTGGCCATCGCGGTGCTCAGCAACGCCGTCGGCGGAGACGGCTACGCGCAGGCGCTGGACGCCGGCAAGTTCCACCTCTTCGACACCGACTTCACCCTCGCGCACGTGCTCACCAGCCCGTTCGCGCTGCCGACCGCGATCATCGGCGGTGCGATCTTCGCGATGGCCAGCCACGGGTCGGACCAGCTGATCGTCCAGCGCATTCTGTCCACCCGCACGCTGCGCGAGGGCCAGAAGGCAATGATCTCCTCGGGCATCTTCGTCGTCATCCAGTTCGCGGCGTTCTCCCTGGTCGGCGCGCTGCTGTGGTCGTACAACAAGGGTCAGACCTTCAAGGAGCTCGGCCTGAGCAGCAGCGACAACCTCTACCCGAGCTTCATCCTGCACGCCCTGCCGGTAGGCATCTCGGGTCTGCTGGTGGCTGGCATCCTCGGTGCCGCGATGGGTTCGCTGTCGTCGGCGCTGAACTCGATGTCGAACTCCACAGTCGCCGACTTCATCCACAGCTTCTTCCGGAAGGTCCCGTCGGATGACGCGATGCTCCGGCTCGCCCGGGTGATGACCCTGGTCTGGGCGGTGCTGATGGCGATCTTCGCATGCGCGTTCAGCTCGAGCACCGGAAACGTCTACCTGACCGGCCTGACCATCGCGGGCTACACCTACGGGGCACTGCTCGGGGCCTTCCTGCTCGGCCGTCTGGTCAGTCGGGCCAACCAGGTCGACGCGGTGATCGCCTTCCTCGTCACCGTGGCGGTGATGACCTACATCGTCCGCTATGTCAAGATCGACGTCACGACGGCCGGGACCACCACCGCCACCGCCATCGCCGCGCAGTGGCTGGTGCCGATCGGAGTCCTGGTCACCCTGCTCGTCGGCGCGGTGTCGAGCAGGTTCCACGCGGCCCCGGCGACGCCGTACGACCACCGGCGCACCGAGGAGACCGCTGATCCGGCGGCGACCCCCGCCGGCCGGGCGTGAAGGAGGACACGATGCGCGTGATCGGACTGATGTCTGGAACCTCCTACGACGGCATCGAAGCTGCTGCGGCGCAGTTCGACCTGAGCGGCGACACCCTGCGGATGCGACCACTGGGCCGGCTCAGCCACCCGTACCCCGATCGGCTGCGCACTCAGATCGCCGCCGCCCTGCCGCCCGCGCCGACCAGCACCGAGGCGATCTGCGTGCTGGACACCGGCATCGGTCAGGCCTTCGCGGAGGCCGGTGTGCGGGCTCTCGCCGAGCTGTGCGGCGGCCACGCCAACCTGGTCGTCTCGCACGGCCAAACCATGCACCACTGGGTCGAGGCCGGGGTGGTCCGTGGCACTCTCCAACTGGGTCAGCCGGCCTGGATCGCGGAGGCCACCGGCCTTCCAGTCGTTGCCGACCTGCGCAGCCGCGACGTCGCCGCCGGCGGCCAGGGCGCTCCCCTGGTCGCCCTCTTCGACGCGCTGCTGCTGCGTGGCCTGCCCGGCGTCCCGGCCGCTCTCAACCTGGGCGGCATCGCCAACATCACCGTCGTCGCACCCGACGCGGACCCCCTCGCGTTCGACACCGGGCCGGCAAACGCCCTTCTCGACGCCGCCGCACGCCACTTCAGCGGCGGCACCGAGGAGTACGACCGGGACGGGCGCGGAGCGGCTGCCGGGCAGGTGAACCCGGACCTGCTGCGGCGGCTGCTCGACGAGCCGTACTACCGGCTGCCCGGCCCGAAGAGCACCGGAAAAGAGCTGTTCCACAGGCCCTACCTGCTCGCCGCCCTCGCCGACGCGCCCACGCCCGATCCGCAGGACGTGCTGGCCACGCTCACCCGGCTGACGGCGGTCACGGTGGCCGGCGCCTGCCGCGACCACGGCGTCACCCAGCTCGTCGTCTCCGGCGGCGGCGCACACAACCCGACGCTGATGCGCATGATCGCCGATGAGCTGCCGGGCGTCCACCTGTCGTCCAGCGACGACCTGGGCGTCGCATCGGATGCCAAGGAGGCACTGGCCTTCGCACTGCTGGGCTACCTGACCGTGCACGGGCTGCCGGGCGCCCTGCCGTCGGGCACGGGCGCGCGGCACGCCTCCGTGCTCGGCAGCATCACCCCCGGCCGTCAGCCGCTGCGACTGCCGGACCCGGTCAGCACCGCTCCGCGCCGGTTGCAGATCGTCGCGTCGCCGGTGCCCGACTGACCACCCCTTTCGGGAGGATCCGCCGATGAGACCCGTCGTAGGAGTACCCGCGCCCACCGCGGTCGACGTCCACGCCCGCGAGGTTGCCGAGCTGCTGCGTTCACGGCTGGAGGATCCGGCCCGGGCCAGCACCGAGCTGCCCCGGAGGCTCGCGGCGGCACACGACGCCTCGCCGTACCTGTTCGAGCCGCAGGCCGTGGTTCGCGCCGCCTCGGCGGCCGAGGTGGCGGCGCTGATGGCCGGGGCCCGGGAGGCCGGCGTGCCGTTGACCCTGCGCGGCGGCGGCACCAGCCTCGCCGGGCAGGCCGGCGGCGCGGGCGTGCTGGTCGACGTCCGCACCGACTGGCGGCACGCCGAGGTGCTCGACGACGGCCGCCGCATAAGGCTCCAGCCGGGCCTGACGATCCGGCAGGCCAACGCTCGGCTGGCCCGCTACCGCCGCCGGCTCGGCCCGGACCCGGCCAGCGAAGCCGCCTGCACGGTGGGTGGCATGGTGGCCAACAACTCCAGCGGGATGACCTGCGGCACCACCGACAACGCGTACCGCACCATGGAGTCGCTGCGCTTCGTCCTCCCATCCGGCACCGTCGTCGACTCCGCCGCGCGCGACGCCGACGACCGGCTACGGGCCGACGAACCCGAGCTGCACGCCGGGCTGCTCCGCCTGCGCGACCGGGTGCGCTCGACACCGGGGTCGCGCGCCACGATCGAGCGGCTGTTCGCGATGAAGAACACCATGGGGTACGGGCTGAACTCCCTGCTCGACCACAGCAGCCCGGTCGAGATGCTCGCCCACCTGATGATCGGCAGCGAAGGCACGCTCGGCTTCGTGGCCGAGGCCGTCTTCCGTACCGTCGAGATCCACGAACACGCCGCCACCGGCCTGCTGATCCTGCCCCGCCTCACCGACGCCACCGACGCGCTGCCCGCCCTGCTCGCCGCCGGCGCCCGTACCGCCGAACTGCTCGACGCGGCCGCGCTGCGGGTCAGCCAGCGCGACCCGGATGCCAGCCAGGCCCTACGCGGGCTGACGGTCACCGGGCACGCCGCGCTGCTTGTGGAGTTCACCGAGGACAGCGCGGAGCGGCTCGCCGAGACGCTGGCCGATGCCCAGCCCGTGCTCGACCGGCTGCCCGCCGTCACCGGCACCGAGCTGACCCGCGACCCGCGCGAACGGGCCAAGCTCTGGCACCTGCGCAAGGGCCTCTACACCGCGGTCGCCGGTGCCCGCACGCCCGGCACCACAGCCCTGCTGGAAGACGTCGCGGTGCCGATGCCCCGCCTGACCGGCACCTGCGACGGGCTGATCCGCCTGTTCGACAGGCACGGCTATCCGGACGCGGTGATCTTCGGACACGCCCGCGACGGCAACCTGCACTTCATGCTGACCCAGTCCTTCGACACACCGGCCGAGATCGACCGCTACGCCCGGTTCACCGACGACATGGTCGACCTCGTGCTGGCCGAAGGGGGAACACTCAAGGCGGAGCACGGCACCGGCCGGGCCATGGCCCCCTTCGTCCGCCGCCAGTACGGCGACGAGTTGTACGACGTGATGCGCGAGCTCAAGCGGTTGTGCGACCCGAGCGGTCTGCTCAACCCCGGGGTGCTGCTCAACGACGACCCGACCGTGCACCTGCGGCAGCTCAAGGCCGTCCCGACGGTCGACCCCGAGCTGGACGCCTGCGTCGAGTGTGGCTACTGCGAGCCGGTCTGCCCCACCGCCGACATCACCACCACACCCCGGCAGCGCATCGTCCTGCAACGGCAGATCGCCCTCGCCACCGCCGCCGGCGACGAGGAACGCCGCCGGGAGCTGACCACCGACTACGCGTACAGCGCGGTGGACAGCTGCGCCGCGGACAGCCTCTGCGTCACCGCCTGCCCGGTCGGCATCGACACCGGCGCGGCGATGAAGAAGCTGCGCGCCGAGCGGCACAGCCCTCTCGCCCAGCGCACCGCCCGCGGTGCCGCGCGGCACTGGAAGGGTGCCGTCGCCGGTGTCCGGGTAGGACTGAATGCCGCCCACGCCGTACCGACCCCACTGACCCGCGCCGCCACTCAGGTGATCCGTGGGCTCGGCGCCACCGAACTCGTCCCCCTGTGGAGCGACGACATACCGCGCGCCGGCGCTCCCCGCCCCGGTCCCCGCAGCGAGCCCGACGCACAGGCCGTGTTCTTCGCGGCCTGCATCGGCAGCCTCTTCGCCCCGGAGGGCGGCACGTCCGGCGGCTCCGCGGCGGCGTTCCTGCGCCTGTGCGAACTGGCAGGGGTGCCGCTCGTCGTACCGGCCGGCACGGCGGGCCTGTGCTGCGGAACGCCCTGGCAGTCCAAGGGCTACCCCGCCGGCCACCGCGAGATGGCCGAGCGGACCCTCGCCGCGCTCTGGGCGGCCAGCGACCAGGGTCGCCTACCCATCGTGTGCGACGCGTCATCCTGCACGCACGGGCTGACGTCTCTGACCGACGCGCTGGCCGACGAGGACCGGGCACGTTACCGCGCTCTGCGCTTCGTCGACAGCGTGACCTTCACCGCCGCGCACCTCCTGCCGGCGCTGCCGGAGCCCCGGCGGGTGGGCGCGTTGGCCCTGCACCCCACCTGCTCCACCGTGCACCTCGGCGGCATCGACGACCTGCGCACGGTGGCCCGGGCGGTCGCCGACACCGTGACAGTGCCGGACAGTTGGGGGTGCTGCGCCTTCGCCGGCGACCGAGGGCTGCTGCATCCCGAGGTCACCGCCAGCGCCACCGCAGCTCAGGCAGCCGAGGTCAACCAGCACGCATACGACGCGTACGCCTCCTGCAACCGGACCTGCGAGATGGGCATGAGCCGGGCCACCGGGCAGCCGTACCGACACGTGCTCGAAATTCTCGTCGAGGCGATCGAGCCGGCAGCGTAGCCAGGGGCCCGCAGCCGTCAGCGTTTGCGGGCCACCCCGGCGAGCATGGTGTAGTAGGTCTCCTTCTGCTCGGCCACCGCCTCGCCGTCAGGCCGCCACTCGGCCAACGGCACCAGCCCCGGCTCGATCAGCTCGAAGTCGCCGAGGAAGGCCTCGATCTCCGCACGGCGGCGCCAGCGCCCGGTGCCCAGGCTCTCGTTGAACACCCGCTCGGATTCCCGCACCCTCGCGGACGTCTCCGGATGCTCCTCGGCCGGATCCCAGAAATGCATGATCGCCAGATGGCTGCCGGGCGGCAGCGCGTCCCGCAGGGTCGCCGCGATCCCGCCCGGGTCCTCGCCGTCGTTCAGGTGGTGCAGGACCGAGAAGAGCAGCAGACCGATCGGCTGGGTGAAGTCGAGCTTCTCCCGCACCACGGGATGCTCGAGAATCGTCTCGGGGGAACGGATGTCCGCCTCGATCAGCGCAGTCGTGCCGTCGCCGGCGAGCAGCGCGTGCCCGTGCACCAGCACCGACGGATCGTTGTCGACGTAGACGACCCGCGCCGCCGGATCGACCCCGTGCGCGACCTGGTGCACGTTGGTCTCGGTGGGCAGCCCCGAACCAATGTCGAGGAACTGTCGGATGCCGGCCTCGGCCGCCAGGTAACGCACCGCCCGGCGCAGGAGGGCCCGGCACGCGCGCCCCGCCTCCAGGCCGTCGGGCACGATCTCCAGCGCGCGCTGCGCGACCATCCGGTCGACCTCGAAGTTGTCTTTGCCGCCGACCATGTAGTCGTAGACCCGGGCGATGCTCGGGGTGGAGATGTCAACGCCAGGGGGTGCTACCTCTTCTGCGGCCATCTGGCGCCCTCCCTTGTGGAAATCGACGAACCGACATCGAGGGTAATCGAGGAACGTCGTTGCGGTGAGCCCGTCGTCAACCCTGCCGCGGCTAACGTTGTTCGCCTCCCGACGCTACCGCTCCCGGCGCCGGTGAAGGACACACCGGTCGGCTTTCGTCTTCTACTGTGGCCCGAGACCGATATCGCCGCAGCTGCGGTCTTCACATCTTGGGGAGTAAGTCTTGCCTGGTAGACACGGTCGGATCGGATGGACGGCTGCTTGGTCACGCTCGGCCTTGCCGTTGGTTCGTTGACCAGCGCCTCGGCCTATGCGGTCGGTGGTGGCGCTGTGCCCGCCGCCGGCAGCTACGGATTCGTGGCCAAGGTCGACTTCGGTGGTGCCGTGTTCTACCTCTACGCCGGGGGAAGAAGGTCACCCAGAGCCAGGAGCAGCTCCAGCCCATGATGGGCCGGGTCGACGTAGTCCCCATGCCGCTGGTCCGGACCATCGGGGTGTTGGAGGTCCTCGGCGCGGCCGGCCTGATCCTGCCCCCGCTGACCGGGATCGCGACCTGGCTCGCCGTCGCGGCAGCTATCGGTCTCGTCCTGATCCAGGTCGGCGGTGCCGCTCTGCACCTGTTCCGGGGCGAGGCGCGGCAGATCGGGCTCAACATCGTTCTCCTCGCGAGCGCCGCCGTCACGGCCTGGCTGGGCACCGCCTGGCTCTGAGCCGGTCCGCCCAGCCACGCCACCGGGCTCGCCGCTGAACCGCCGTCGGCTCGCCGCTCATCCAGCGGCGGGAGCCGCCGGGGCCGGGTCGGACGGGCCACCGAATCCGCGCAGCCCGTGTTCCAGCAGGTCAAAGCTCTGCTCGACGAGTCGTACCGCATCGGGGTAGATCTCGTCCGCCGACTCACCCGCCAGCAGGCGGCCGATGATCTCCACGTACAGCGTGTTGCGTACGGCGGCGATCTGCGCGGCGGCGGCGCGGGCCGTGAAGTCGGAGACAGCAGGGCCACCGCCCGCATCCGGCCCGTCCTGCGCTGCCATCGTGGCCAGTTCGCGGGCGAGCAGGTCCTGACTGCGGACGAGGAAGTCGTAGGCGCCCTTCAGCAGCGCGGGCGTGCTCTGGACCAGGCGTTGCACCCGCAGCACGGTGGGGTCGTCGTTGAGGCCCACCGACGGGTCACGGGCGGCGAGCCGGTCGAGGTACTGCCGGCGTAGTGCCTCGACGACGGACTCGCCTGGGCCACGCTCGCGCACGATCCGGGCCAGGTCACCGACGTGTTCCTGCATCGGGCCGAGGACCAGGTCCTCCTTGGTGGCGAAGTAGTTGAAGACGGTCATCTTGGAGACCTCGGCCGCGGCGGCGATCTCGGCGACCGAGACCTGGTCGAAGCCGCGCTCGCCGAACAGCTCGATCGCCGTACGCCACAGCCGGCTGCGGGTCTGCTGCTTCTTGCGCTCCCGAAGGCTCAACTCCTGTGCAACCACTCACAGACTGTACCAGGCCGATAATTTGACTCAACTTAAATGTTGACCTGGTATAAATTTCTTGGCAGGCTGCGACCGGACACGACAACGACACCCGGAGGACACATGCGAACGACGACCGAGAGACCCCTGATGACGCAGAACCAGCGGCAACTGGCCATGGTGATGTGCCTGCTGACGATCGCCCTGGCGCTGCTGGACTCGAACATCGTCTCCGCCGCCACCGTGCCGATCGTGCGGGAACTCGACCCCGTGCACGGCGTGGCCCGGCTGCCCTGGCTGGTCAGCGCGTTCGCGCTGGCGGCCACCGCCGCCCTGCCGCTCTACGGCAAACTCTGCGACGTGCTCGGCGCGAAGCCGGTCTACCTCGGCGCGGTAGCCACCTTCCTGGCCGGGTCCGCGCTCTGCGGCGTCGCGCAGGGCATGACCCAACTCATCGCCTTCCGGGCCGTGCAGGGGATCGGAGCCGGCGGCCTGATGAGCGTGACCATGGTCGTGATGGCGCACCTGGTCGACCGCCGACAGCAGGGAGGCAACCTCGGCGGGCTCATCGGCGGCTTCGGCATGGCCATCGGCCCGCTGCTGGGCGGACTCATCGTCGACCACATCAGCTGGCGGTGGATCTTCTATATCAACCTGCCGCTCGGCCTGCTGGTCCTGATCACGGCCACCGTCGTACTCCGGCTGCCCCGGCAGACCGAGCGCCGTCGCATCGACTTCGCCGGTGCCACGATGGCCGCGGCCTTCGCGGTGGTGCTGCTGCTGGCCACCGAGTGGGGCGGCGACCGGTACGCCTGGGCCTCCCCCGTCATGCTGTCCCTGGTCGGCGCGGCGGTGGCCCTGTTCGGGCTGTTCCTCTGGCGGCAGGCCACGGCGGCCGAGCCGATCCTACCGCTGTCGATGTTCCGGATCCCGACCCTGCGGCTCAGCTTCGCGATCCAGGGCCTGGTCGGCGCGGCGATGATGGGCGCGCTGATCTACCTGATGGTCTACCTGCAGGTGCTCCGCGGGCTGACCGCCAGCAGCGCGGCGCTGTTCCTCGTGCCGATGGCCCTGGGGCTGAGCTTCGTCGGCATCGTCTCCGGCTGGCTCACCGCCCGAGGCTGGTCCACGAAGACCTTCCTGGTCTCCGGCACGGCCACCGCGGCCGCCGCGCTGGGCTTCCTGGCCACCCTCGGCACCGACACCTCACTGTGGCTGATCCGCGCCGACCTGTTCCTGCTCGGGGCCGGCTTCGGGCAACTGCTCGGACTCCTCATCGCGGCCGTGCAGCAGGCGGCCCCGCCCACCCAACTCGGGGTGGCCACCACGTCGGTCCGGTTCTTCCAGAACCTTGGCGGTGCGCTCGGTGCGGCGATCTTCGGCAGCGTACTGGCCCGGGTCTATGCCGGGCGGATGCCGGGCGAGACGGTGGGTGGGCTGCCCCAGGTGGCGCCGGAGCTGCGCCTACCGGCGGCGCACGCGTACCTGGCCGGCCTGGACACGATCTTCGCGGTCGGCTGCGGCGTACTGCTGGTGGCTCTGTTCCTCGCCACCCTGCTGCGCCTGCCGGACTCGGACGCACCCGACGGACCGGCGCCCCGGCCGGCGGACGGCGAGCGCCCGGCGCCGGCCGGCCACCCACAGCCGGCGTCGGCGTCCGCGGTCAGCCCGTGAGGATCGCACCGCCGGGCCGGCCCTCAGAACGGGGCGTCCACCGCCAGCCGGCGCACCTGCGTCACCGTCGCCACCAACCCCGAGCGAAGCGGATCACCGCACCCGACAGCGGCCCGACGCGACCGAGCGGCGGAGTGCGGGACGGATGCCCGCCCGCCTCCGCCGCTCGTGGGGTCGGCTCTAGTTCGGCGGCGTCTCGTCGGTGGTCTTCTGCTCTAGGACGACGCTGTAGCCGAGGAGGCTGCCAGGTTCGAGCCTGGCCGTCGTACCCGCCGGGCGCAGAACGCGAGACTCCTCGCCGAGCGCGCGCCCGGTCGCGGTGTCGACCACGAAGCGATGCTCGATGGAGCCGTTGGCGGCACTCCCCGAGGTGAACGCGAAGCCCTGGCCCATGCGCCCGCGCTGGTCGGCCACGGCGCCCAGCGAGCGCACACCGGGCAGGGTGGCGATCAAACGGAACGCCGCCGCACGCACGGGACCGCTGACCGGGATGTCGGCGATCAGGTCAGACGCGACACTCAGCAGCCACTGCTCCCGGTCGGTGGGCATGTCACCACCGCCGCCGTCGAAGTGCCTGAGCAACGCGGTCCGCAGGGCCGCCGGGTCCGTCGGGAGCTTCTCGAGATCGCGTACGGAGATGTTGGTGGTGCCGAAGGCGTAGATGCCCGCGTCGTCCGATGAGGAGCTTCGCGGTGGCCCACCGGAGATGCTGATGGGAGAGCCGGGGCCGAACTGGCCGTTCGGCAACGGCTTGCCGACCATCACCTCCTCGGGCGAGCCCGCAGCGCGCCAGGCGGCGGCATCTGCGGGTGTCAGCGGGGTCATGCCGAGGTTCTGCGAGATCACCAGGTTGGGTTCTTTCCCCGAACGGGACAACCAGGTCTCGTCCGACGACCGGGTCGTCATCGCGTACGTCGAGGAGCCGGAACTGACCGTGAGCACCGACCCGCTCTCCGCCCGGACGACCAGATACCTTCCGGTGCCGGAGGCGTCCTGGCTGCTGCGCTCGGCGGCCGCCAGCAGAATCTGGGACGTGGTCAGCGGGCGTACCGCCTCGACGGACGTCCCGGACCCGCCGGGCGTCGGCGCCGATCCGCCCGGGTCGATCACGACCACGGCGACTGCGGCGACGGCCGCGACAGCGAGTCCTCCGGCCGGGAGCAGGGCGGCAGCCCGGAGACGCCGGGCACGGCGCGTGGGAGCAGCCACGTCCGTCAGCGCGAAAGGCAAGGGTGCCGACCCGGGCGGGTCCAACCGCGTCGGCCGCGCGGCGGCGAGAGACTTCATGACGTCGGGGTGCTTCTTCATCGGCTCGGCTCCCTGCTGACGACCGGCTTCGTGAGGGCCGGCTCGGTGATGTTCGGCTTTGTGGGACGGGATTTGGCGGCCGCCGGCTCTCCGGCGGCCGCGACGGCACGGGTGAGGCGGTTGCGGGCGCGGTGCAGGCGCACGAGGAACGCCGGGGCGGAACAGTTCACGACCCGGGCCGCCGCACGGGGCGAAAGCCCGTCCCAGGCGGTCAGGGTCAACACTTCCCGGTCGTTCTCCGACAGCCCGGCGAGCGCCGTCAGGATCGCCGATCGTTCGGCGACATCGTCGGCGACATCGGGCGCGTCGGCTACCCACGCCAGCATCTCGGCGGCGATGGCTCGTTGCCGTTCCTCGTCGCGATATCGCTCGCGGATCACGTTGCGCGCGACGCCGAGCAGCCATGGCAGCGCCGCTCCTCTGGGCATCTGCGCGAAGCGCCGCCACGCAACGAGAAACGTCTCGGCCACGACCTCGTCCGCGAGCGACCTGCCGGCGCGAGCGACGGCGTAGGCGTAGACGCGTCCGCGGTTGTCGGCGTACAGCGCGGTGAACTCCTGTGCAGTCTCAGGTTCTGCCACTGATCAGCCGTCCTTACTGAAGGTGTTCTGTCACCTGGGAATGCGTCGGGAGGCCGACTTCTTACAGCCGAACTCGGAATCGCCCCTCCGCCGGTCGTGACGCTCGGCAACAGCGTGCTCCCTGACCGGCCAGCTCACGCAATGCTCAAGATCTTGATTACGCAGCCGTCGATGTGAAAGATCTACATGCACTCACGGCGTCCAGCCGGCCCACAGGCCGCATACAGAAGGAGGGGAAGCATGCATCGCAGACGACTACGCATCGCGCTTCTCGCGCTGCCCACCCTGGTAGCGAGCGTCCTCATCGTGCCCGCGCCCACGCCCGCAGGCGCGGAACTCGCGGCGTCCACAGCCACGGTGGCTGCGGGGCGATCCCCTCTCGAGGACCGGGACTCGGTACGCCTCGCTCGCATCAGGCTGACCGGTGCGGACATGCTGGACAAGGTGGTCGCCGCAGGCTTCGACCTTGAGCACGGCCTCAGGCGCGTGCCCAGCGGCATCGAAGGTGAGGCGGTGGTGACCGCCGAGCAGATCGCCGAACTCACGGCGATGGGCGTCGAATTCCTCGGCGACGACGAAGGCTTCGCCTGGAGCGAAGAGGCCGACGGCGGCATCCAACCTCTCCGCACGCAGGGCGCCCAGCCGCTCAACCATGAGGCGACGGTACGAGTCGTCCGCGCTGACTGGTTCACCACGAAGGGCCAGGGTTTCCTCTACGTCGAGGCCCGAACCACCGAGGGGCAGCAGGCGGACCCGATCGTCACGATGCAGCTCGAGAACGACTCAGGACGGCGCACGTCGTTCGGCTTCGCCCGGACGATGAGCCGGTTCGTCGACTCCGGGCAGTACATGTTCCACCGGAACCTGTTCAAGCTCGACGCGCGCCCGAACCAGATCCGGGTCACGAGCTCGACCGGCGGCGTCGCCACCGGTGACGTCTCCGACTGGCTCGAGAACGCTCCCCCGCCGCTGACGGAGAATCGGGGCTACAAGTCGAACTTCGTCGACGGTTACCGGACCCCGCAGCAGCTCTACAGCCGCGCCAAGGAGATCGCCCGGCAGTACCCGGACATCGCCGAGATCGTCTACCTGCCGAACCAGACGAACGGCTACCAGCGCAAGGCGCAGGCCACGATCGGCGGCACCGGGCAGTCTGCGGTCGTCGTGAGCTCCGCGGCCTGGGGGCACCAGGGCGGCAACGACATCACCGTCGAGTTCGTGGACCGGCCAGGGGCCGACCTCCCGCTCAACGTCGAGGTGACGGGCAAGGCAGTCCGCGTCCTCCTCGCGAAGGACGCCTCCGCCGGGGTCGCGAGTACGGCTACCGAGGTGGCAGCGGCGCTGGAGACCCAGTCCCAGGGTCTCATCGACCGGGCACACCCGTATCGAACCAACGCGGGCACCGGCATCGTCGCCCCGACGACCGGCCCGGTCGCGCTGACCGACTTCCTCGACCAGAAGCGCGTCGGCGCACCCGAGGGTGAGGTGCCGCGTGGCCCGGTCACCATCCCCGTCCTACGGATCGGTAAGCACCGCGACGGCAGGAACCCCGGTGTCCTGATCCAGGCGCAGGACCACGCCCGCGAGTGGGTGCCCGCGACGACCTCGCTGGAGTCGGCCGAGCGTCTGGTGCACAACTACAAGTCCGACAAGGAGACGAAGAAGATCGTCGAGGGCACCGACATCTTCTTCATTCTGTCCAACAACCCGGATGGGGCGAACTACAGCTTCTACAACTTCGCCTCGCAGCGTCGGAACATGACGAACCACTGCCCGGACGAGAACGCCGATCCGGCCCGGCGTAACTCCTGGGGCGTCGACCTGAACCGGAACTACCGGGTCGGGTCGGGTCACGACGGCTACTCGGGTGCGTCGACCAGCTGCGTCAGCGACACCTACCAGGGGCCGGAAGAGCTGTCCGAGCCTGAGTCGAAGAACATCATCTGGCTGGTCGAGAAGTACTCGAACATCAAGTTCATGATGTCGGTGCACTCCAACGGCGGCCAGCTCTTCTGGCAGCCCGGCGCCTACATCGCGGACGGTCGGATCACCACGCCACGCCCGCCGCTGGGTGACGAGGCGTTCTACTGGCAGTCGGCCAGCAGGATCCTGTCGCAGGTCAAGGCACACAGGGAAACCGTCGTCACGCCGGAGAACGTCGGCGGCTCGTCGGACGTCCTCTACTCCTCCGCGGGAAACGTGCGCGAGGACCTGTACCACACCTACGGGATCTACGCCTTCGGCTGGGAGGTCGGCGGCTCGGTCTACAACCCGGCCACCGGTGACTGGCAGGGCGGCTCGTTCCAGCCGGTGTGGGAGGGCGATCCCAACCTCGTCAGCGGCCACGCCGAGACGATGGAGTACGCCAACGGGATCATGGAGATGTTCCGAGTCGCGGCCGACTGGGGCAAGGACAAGAAGGACCCGACGTCCAAGCTCGTTCCCGGCGGTGGGAAACACTCCGAGCCCGTCGACGTGCACTTCGAGACGAACGAGCCGGCCACCATCTACTACACGACGGACGGCAGCCGGCCCACGCTCCAGTCGCCACGCTACGAGGCGACCGACTTCCGGGAGCCGGGCGAGGTGTTCCACGTGACCGAGACGACGACGTTCCACTGGTTCTCGGTCGATGCGGCGGGCAACATCGAACAGAACTACGACCCGACGAAGAACGACAAGCGCAACAACTACCGCAAGGCGACGATCACGATTCGCACGAAGTGAGCCCCCATCTGATCCGGGCGGGATAGCACGTCAATCATGTGAACCCGGTCGGTTCAGATTCGTCCGCCGGTGCAGGTCTCCTCGGAGAGCCTGCACCGGCGGACCCCTCTTGGGTGTCATCGACCGTCGTCGCCAGTTGGCGCAGCAACCGACGCTGAGCGCGGTTCTACGTGAGCCAGGTGTTGCGGCGTACGAGCGAGGTCGCCGCCCATCGACGACCGAGGCCCCAGGTGGTTCCGGCACCGAGCAGTGCCAGCAGGATGAGGACACCGGCGTAGACGAGATGGTCGTCCATGAACGGGTTGGTGGCCGGCGGTAGGACCGCAGTCCACATCAGGACGGTCAGCAACACGCCAGAGGCTGCGGCGATGCGCATGCCGATGCCGATGATCAGCGCTGCGCCGATGCCGACCAGGGCTGTCATGAACAGGGCGTCGACAACGGCGTTGCCGGCGATGGAGTGGTAGAAGCCCGAGAACGGGCCGGTGGCGGCCTTGCCGAGGAACCCGGCGGTGGGGCTGCCGCCGTCCAACCAGGCGCTCGCGGCGGGGGTGCTGCGGCCGAGGCCGATCAGTTTGTCGAGGAACGCCCACATGAAGATCCAGCCCAGCGCGAGCCGGATGCCGGCCAGCAGGTACCGCGTCGCGGTGGCGGTTGGCCCCGTCCTCGAGAGCGCGGTGTCCGGGAGGACGACGTTGCTGGAATGGTGCTTCGTGCGCCGCTCTGGAAGTTCGGTGGTGGTCACAAGGGAGGATTCGCGACCGTTGGCGATGTCGACCATCGCACTCACATTCCTTCAGTTGTTCGTGACGCATGTTCCGCGACGCTTCCAGCGCGCCTACGGATCGATCGGAGAGCGGTACCACCTACTCAGGGTGGCAGCCGTGCTCCTGCACGGATTTCGATCCCGGTCGAGGACGCTTCAACCAGAGCGAGATCCACGATTGGTGGGAGTTGCCGACGGCGACGGCGGGCTCAACGGCCACCGGGGTCCCAGGCAACAGTTTGACCGTACGCGCATTCCGCCGATCATGCTGGGTGGGCCGCGCGCAGACCGGCTCACGCTGCGGGGTGCCATAAATGATCAGGTGCATTTCTCGCGCAGACTGCCTTCGGGCAGCGAATAGACCATTATGCCCGCTTCGCGGGTGCGGAGAGTGCGCGGCCGTTACGCTCGGTGCGAGCAATGACAGCAGACTGGGACGTAACGGCGGGGATCGCAATGCGTAGGTCATTCGAATTGAGTGTGGCAATCGGAGCGGCGTGTCTGGTGGGTCTTCCCACGCCCGCCCGGGCCGACAGCACCGGCGACGTCACCGCCACTGTCGTCGTCACCGGCGGCGAACTTTCCATCATCACGCCGGCCAGCGCAGATCTTGGTAATGGCTCACCCGATGAGGGCATCACCGGTCAACTCGGCACGGTCACCGTCATCGACGATCGAGCGCAGCTCGCGGCAACCTGGGTGGCGACCGTGACCGCAACCGACTTCACCACCGGCGCCGCGACGCCGGCGGAGACGATCCCGGCCAGCACGATCGAGTACTGGTCGGGGCCAGCTACCCAGAACGTCGGCACGGGCGTCCTCGTGCCAGGTCAACCCACCGCGGCCGAGGCGGTGTCACTCGCCGCACAATCGACGGCGTTCAGCAGGACCACCGGTGACGGGCTCAACAGTGCCAGCTGGAACCCGACTTTGACCTTCGAGCTGTCACAGTCCACGGTGGCAGGTGTCTACACCGGCACGGTCACCCACTCGGTCGCCTGATCGGCACCGTGCACGAGCCCCCGGCCCGGTGGCCGCACCACGGCGGCCACCGGGGAAGGACGCTCGCTCAATCCAGACTGACCGCGCCGGCCATCCGGTCGGTGTTCTCGGTCGGGCGGCCAGCCGAGTGGGCGTGCGCGGGTAGGACCCGGCGCCGGCGGTAGCGGCGCAGCTGAACGAACGCGCCCAGGCCGACGATGAGCAGCGCCACCGCCGCACCTGCGGACCAGAGCCAGGAGATGCCGGTGTCCTCGGCGGCCGGGGCGACAGCGCCGGCCGGGAGTAGATCGGAGTGGGTCGCGCAGACGAGTGGCTTCGTACCACCCTTGGCGGTGGCACAGGCGACCGTGGCGAGTCGCAGCAGATCCTTCGGCGTCTCACCGACCCGGGCCACGGTGGTGAAGGTCGACTCCTGACCCACCTTGAGATCGGTGGCCCAGGTGACCGCGCCGTCCCGGGCCTTGCCCCCACGGTCGGCGGAAACGAAAGTCAACCCGGCCGGCAGGCTCTGCGAGACCTTGATGTCGGACACCTGCGCGGTGCCGAGATTGCGGACGGTGAGCCGGTATGTCAACTCGTCGCCGGCTGCGACCTCGGTCCGGCCGTCGTCCACCGTGATGCTGAGCAGCGGCCCGGCCGGTGAGGCCGACGCGGACGGCTTCGGCGTCGGGGCCGCCGCCTGCGCCGAGGAAGCCGCCGGCCCGGCCAACGCCCAGGCTGCCAGCACGGTCGCCAGGACAGGGATCCTTCGCATGATGCTCCTCAGGGTGTTACTCGGTGATTGCCACATATTCCAACGTCGTGGAGTACTCGTCGGCTACGACCGCGGGGATGCTCACCTGGTAGTCGTTGCTGATCGCGTCGCCACCGGCCGACGACGGACCGGACTGTCGGTGCACGACGACCGCCGTCTGATCGGAGAGATCCCGATAGATGGTGGCGCCGGTCTCGCGCACCCGTAGGTTCTCGATCGGGATGGTGTACGGGTTCGCGGGGTTGGCCCCGACCAGTTCCGGATCCAGCCCTCGCACGGTGACGGCGTAACCGGTCGGGCTGTTGGTGGTGACGGTCATGGTGACTGCCTCCTGCTCGCCGACCACCTGCGAGGGTCGACCGGTCAGGGTGAACCCGGCCGGCAGCCCGGACAGGGTGATCGACTGCGCGGTCACGGTGACGGTGGCGGTGCAGTCGGCAGCGCCACCGACCGTCGGGCAGGTGTTGCCAAGCGCGGTGGAGGTCACGGTGTTGACCAGGCTCCCGTCGCCGGATTGCGGCTCGTTCACGGTGACGCGGTAGCTGATCGAAGCGGTGGCGCCGACCGGCAGGTCGCCGGTCCAGGTGAGCACCGGGGCGGTGTAGGACAGCGTGCCCGTGGTGGTCGTGGCGTCACCGGCGTACACGGCGTCGTCGAGGACATCCACCAGCGAGTCGGTGACCGTGACGCCGCTGTAGGCCGACTGCCCACTGTTGGTGATCAGCACCGAGTACTGCACGGTGCCGCCGGCGACGATGGTGCCGGTGTCCGCGGCCTTGGTGATGGTCAGTGCCGGGATCAGGACCGCGACCGTGGCGGTGCAGGCCGGTGACCCCGGACAGTCCGCGCCCACGGTGCTGGAGCTGACGGTGTTGATGAGGCTCTGGTCGCCGGTGGCCGGGAAGTTCACCGTGACCGAGTAGGTGATCACCGCGACCGCCGCGATCGGAAGGTCACCGGTCCAGGTCAACACCGGTGCCGCGTAGGAGACTAGACCGGAGTCCGCGGAGGCGTCCGCGTTGTAGACGGCGTCGTCGAGCACACCGGTGAGCGAGTCCGCGACGGTCGCACCAATGTACGGCGACTGACCGGTGTTGGTGACCGTGATCGTGTACGTGACCGTGCCGCTTGCGGTGACGGTTGCGGTGTTCGCCGTCTTGGTGATGCTCAGCCCGGGGATCAGGATGGCGACTTGGGCGGCGCACCTCGGGTCGGTGTTGCCGACCGCGCAGTTGTTGGCCGCTGCGGCGGAGGTAACCGTGTTGACGAGGGTGCGACCGCCAACCTGACTGTCGCTGACCGTCACCGTGTAACTGATCGTCACGGCGGTACCGATCGGCAGGTCACCGGTCCAGGTCAATACCGGTGTCGCGTAGGAGACCTCACCGGAGCTGGCGGTGGCATCGGAGTTGTAGACCGCGTTGTCGAGCAGGCCGGCGAGGGAGTCGCTGATCGTCGTGCCGACGTACCCGGTCTGGCCGGTGTTCGTGGCGGTGATGGTGTAGGTGACGGTGCCACCCGGTGTGATGGTGGGGTTGTCGGCGGTCTTCTCGATGACGAGGCCAGGCAGCAGCACCGCGACGCTGACCGTGCAGGCGGGTGCGGGCGAGGCGGTCGGGCAGTTGCTGCCGGGTGCGGTGGAGGTGATGGTGTTGGCCATGACCCGGTTGCCGGTGTCCGGGTTGTTGACCGTGACGGTGCCGGTGATGACGACCTGCCCGCCGATCGGGATGTCGCCGGTCCAGGTGACGACGGCGCCGACCACGGTCAGAGTGCCGGAGCTGACGACCTGGTCGTTGTTGGGCCGGGCGTCGTCGAAGCGGTTCGCGAGGTTGGTCGTCGCCTGGATGCCGAAGTACGGGGTGGAACCGGTGTTGCTCAAGGTGACGGTGAACCGGACCACGCTGCCCGGCGTGGTGGTGGCCACGTTGGCGGCGTTGTTGATGTTGAGCTGCGGGATGAGCACGGTGACGGTGACCGTGCAGGCCGGGTCGGATCCGCCGGCCGGGCAGTTGCTGCCCGGAGTGGTGGAGGTGACGGCGTTGGTCATGCTCCGGTCACCGTCGGAGGGGTTGTGCACTCCGACCGAGTAGGTGATCACAGCGCTGGCGCCGATGACGAGGTCGCCGGTCCAGGTCAGGGTCGGCGACGTGTAGGACACCCCGCCGACAGTGGCGACCGCGTCGTTGTTGTAGGTGGCGTCGTCGAGCACGGCCGTGAGGTCGTCGCTCAGGGTGGCCCCGGTGTAGTCGGTCTGGCCGCTGTTGGTGACGGTGATGGTGTACCCAACCGTGCCACCGGGTGTGGTGGTGCCGGCGTTGGCGATCTTGCTGATGCTCAGGGCCGGCAGCAGCACCTGGACGGTCGCGCTGCAGTCTGGATCGGAGCCGCCCGGCGGGCAGTTGCTGCCGGAGGCGGTGGAGCTGACCGTGTTGGTCAGAACCCGCTCGCCGGTCTGCGGGTCGTCGACGCTGACCGTGTAGGTGATGGTCACCACCCCGTCGATGGCCAGGTTTCCGGTCCAGGTGAGCAGCGGCGCGCTGTACGTGACGACGCCCGAGCTGGCGCTCGCGTCACCGTTGTAGGTGGCGTCGTCGAGCAGGCCGGCCAGGCTGTCCGTGACGGTGGCCCCGGTGTACGCGGTCTCGCCGACGTTGGTGACGGTGATCGTGTAACCGACCGAGCCGCCGGGGACGGTGGTCGCCCGGTCCGCGGTCTTCAGCACAGTCAACGCCGGAATGAGGATCGTGGTCGTCGCCGTGCACGCCGGGTCGGTGCCGCCGGTCGGGCAGTTGTTGCCCGGCACGGCGGAGCTGACCACCGAGGTCATGATCCGGTTGCCCGCGTCCGGGTTGTTCACCGTGAACGAGCCGGTGACGGTGAGCACCGCGCCAACCGGCAGGTCACCGGTCCACCGGATGGACGCGGTCAACGGCACCAGGACCAGGGTGCCGGTCGAGGCCGCCGCGTCGCCGTTGTAGGTGCCGTCGTCGACCGAGCCGGCGAAGTCGGCCGAGATCTCGATCGCGGTCAACGGGGTCGTGCCGGTGTTGGTCGCCGTGGTGGTGAACACGACCGTGCCGCCCGGGACCGAGCTGGAGGGGGACACGCTGTTGAGGATGGTGAGCACCGAGACCGTCACGGTGGCCGTACAGGCCGGGAGGGTGTTGCCCACGGGGCAGCTGCTGCCGGCGGCTGCCGAACTGACCTGGCTGGTCAGGAGGCGATTGCCGGTGTCGGGGTTGGCGACCGTCACCGAGTAGGTGATCGTCGCCGTCGACCCGGGCGCGAGGGTGCCGGACCAGAGCAGGTTCGGGCTGGTGAAGGTGACCGTGCCGGTGCTCGCGTTGGCGTCACCGTTGTAGGTGGCGTCGTCCAGCAGCCCGGCCAACGCGTTGGTCACCGTGACGCCGGTCTGCGCGGTCTGTCCGTTGTTGACGATGGAGATCGTGTAGCCGACCGTGCCGCCCGGGGCCGTGCCCGCCGTGTCGGCGGCAATGGTGATGCCCAGGCCGGGCGTGAGCACGGCCACGAGCACCGAGCAGTCCGGGTTGGAGCTGGCCGGTGGGCAGGTGCTACCGGCCTCCGTCGAGGCAGCGGTGTTCACCATCAACTTGTCGCCCAGGTCGGGGTTGTTCACCGTCATGGTGTACGTGACGACCGCGCTCGTCCCGGCTGCGAGATCCCCGGTCCAGGTCAGCGTCGGCGCTGTGTACGACAGGCCGCCGACGGTGGCCACGGCGTCGGCACCGAACGTCGCGTCGTCCAGCGCACCGCTCATGTCGTCGGTGACCACGGCGCCCAGGTACGGCGCGGTACCGGTGTTGCTGATGGTGATGGTGTAGCTGACCATGCTGCCGGGCGTGCTGACGGGCGTGTTGGCGACCTTGACGATGCTCAGCGCGGGCACCAGGACGTCGACCCGGACGGTGCAGCGCGGATCGGTGCCGCCGACCGGGCAGTTGTTGCCCTGGATCGCCGAGGTGGCCGTACTTGTGATGATCTTGTCGCCCGGGTCCGGATTGCGGACCAGGAAGGTGCTGGCGATGGTCACCACGCCGCCGACCGGCAGGTCACCGGTCCAGGTCAGACCACTCGGTCCCACGACGAGGATGCCCGAGGTTACCGTGTCGCCGATCGGGATGGCGTCGTCGAGCAGACCGGCACCGCCGAGGTTGACGGCGGCGCCGAAGTAGGCGGTGCCGCCGTCGTTGGTGATGGTGGTGGTGAGGACGACCGTGCCGCCGGGCAGCACGGTGGCCATGTCGGCGGTGTTCAGGATGGTCACCTGCGCGACGGTGACCCCTGTGGTGCACCGCGGGTCGACGCTGCCGACGGCACAGTTTCCGCCGTCGGAGTCGGAGACCAGGGTGTTGACCATCGAGTTGTCACCGGTGACTGGCTGCACCGTCACGCTGTAGGTGATGGTCACCGTCCCGGCTGCCGGTACGTTGCCGGTCCAGGAGAGCACCGGCGCGGTGTAGTCGATGGTGCCGACCCCGCCGGCCGAGGCGTCGTTGTTGTAGACGGCGTTGCCGAGCACGTCGGCAAGCGAGTCATCGAAGGTCGCGCCGAGGTACGGGCTGCCCGCGGAGTTCGACACCCGCACCGTGTACGTGACCACCGACCCGACGGTGGCCGAGGCCGCGCTGGCGGTCTTGGCGAACGTCAGTTGGGACGCCTCGACGACCGCGACGGTGACCGTGCAGGTGGGGTCGGTGCCGCCCACCGGGCAGTTGGCGCCCGCCTCGGCAGAGTTGGCGACGTTGGTGAGAACGTCGTCGCCGAGGGCGGGATTGTCGACGGTCACGGTGTAGGTGACCGTCACGGTCGCGCCGACCGCCAGGTCGCCGGTCCAGGTGAGCACCGGTTCGGCGTAGGAGACCGTCCCGGCCGTGGCGCTCGCGTCCGCGTTGTAGGAGGCGTCGTCGAGGACGCCGGTCAGGTCGTCGGCGACGCTGGCCGCGGTGTAGTCGATCTGTCCGGAGTTGGTGATGGTCAGCGTGTAGGGCACCGCACCGCCCGGCAGTGCCGTCGTGGCAGTCGTCGACTTGGCGATGGTCAACGCCGGGGTGAGGACGAGCACGGTCGAGGTGCACCCGGGTGCCTGGGCCATCGTGGTACAGGAACTACCCACGGCGGTGGATTGCAGGCTGTTGACCATGGTCTTGTTGCCCGGGTCGGGTGAGAGCACCACCACCGAGTAGGTGATCGTGACGACCGCACCGACCGCGAGGTCACCGCTCCAGGTAAGGGTGGTGCCGACGAAGGCCAGCGTTCCCGCGCTTGTCACCGCGTCGCCGCTGTACGTCGCGTCGCCCAGCACCGCCGCCAGCGAGTTGGCCACGCTGATCGCGGTGTACGGCGAGGTACCCGAGTTGGTGATCGTCACGGTGTAGCCGACGGTCTGCCCCGGCACGGCGGTCGCCGTGTCCGCGACGACGTTCAGCGCGAGGCCCGGCACCAGCACGGCGATGCTGACCGAGCACCGTGGATCGGTGCTGCCCACCGGGCAGTTGTTGCCCGGGGCGTCCGAGAATGTCACGCCGGTGAGCAACAGGTCGCCCGGGTCGGGGTTGAGCACCGTGAGGCTGCCGCTCAACGAGATGGTCGCGCCGATCGGGATGTCACCGGTCCAGACCGAGCCGGTCGTGCCGACGGTGAGCGTGCCGGAGGACGCCGTCTGGTCGCCGTTGCCGACGACGTCGGGGGCGAAGCCACTGCCGTCGAATTCCACGCTGACGCCCTGATAGGGGACCTTGCCGGTATTGGTGTAGGTGGCGTCGATCCGGATCACTCCACCCGGTGTGGTGGTGACCACGTCGGGAGTGAGGGTGATCAGCAGCCGGGCCACCGGCACGCTGACCGTGCAGCGGGTGTCGCTGCCGCCGATGGTCGGGCAGTTGCTGCCCGCCGCTGTCGAGCTGACTTGATTGGTCAGGATCAGGTCACCGGCGACCGGGTCGTGCACCGTCACCGAGTAGGTGATGGTCACCGACGCCCCGATGGCCAGGGGTCCAGTCCAGACCAGGTTGGGGCTGACGAAGCCGACCGTGCCGGCGGAGGCCACCTCGTTGTTGTTGTACGTCGCGTCGTCGAGCACGCCGGCCAGCGCGTCGGTGACGGTCAACGTCGGGTACGCGGTCTCCCCGGTGTTGCTGATGGTGACGGTGTAGCCGACGGTCGCGCCCGGCGTGGTGGTCGGCACGCTGGAGGCTTTGGTAATGGTCAGTGCCGGCACGAGCACCCGCACGGTGGCGGTGCACCGCGCGTCGCTGCTGCCCGTCGCGCAATTGCTGCCCGGGGTGCTGGAGACCACCGTGTTGACCATCGACTTGTCGCCCGGGTCGGGGTCGAGAATGGTCATCGAGTAGGTGATGGTCGCGGCAGCGCCGACGCCCAGGGCGCCCACCCAGCTCAGGTTGGGAGAGGTGTAGGTGACCGTCCCGGACGTGGCCGTCGCGTCACCGTTGAAGGTGGCGTCGTTGAGCGGGTTGGCCAGTGAGTCGGTGAATGCCGCCGCCGCGTACGCCGACTCACCGGTGTTCGTCACGGTGATGGTGTAGGTCACCACACCGCCCGGGACGGTGGTGGCGCTGTCCGCGGTCTTGACGATGGTCAGCCCGGGCAACAGCACCGTGACGGTGGCCGTGCAGGCTGCGGCAGGCGTGGCGGCCGGGCAGTTGTTGCCGGGCGCCGTCGAGCTGAGCGTCGAGGTCAGCACCCGGTTGCCGGTGTCGGGGTTCGACACCGTGACGGAGAACTGAACGGTGACGGTCGCCCCTACCGCGAGCGCGCCGGTCCACGTCAGCACCGACCCAGACACCCCGACGGTTCCGCTGGTGGCCGTGGCATCCGCGTTGTAGACGGCGTCGTCGAGCACGGCGTCCAGCGGGTTGGTGACGCTTGTCGTCGCCGGGTACGCCGACTCGCCGGTGTTGGCGATGGTGATCGTGTAGGTGATCGTGTCGCCGGGTGTGGCGGTGGCCGCGCTGGGGGTGTTGGTCAGGGTCAATCCAGGCAGCAGCACGGCGACCGTCGTCGTGCAGCGGGTGTCGACGCTGCCGGTGGCGCAGTTGGCGCCGGGCGTGGGCGAGACGAGCTGGTTGACCATCGACCGGTTACCGGTAGCGGGATCGCTGACCGTCACCGAGTACGTGATCGTGGCGGATGCGCCGACGGCGAGGTTACCGGTCCAGGAGATGGTCGGGCTGCTGTAGCTGACCACGCCGGAGGTGGCGGCCGCGTTGCCGTTGTAGGCGGCGTCATCGAGCACCCCGACCAGCGAGTCGGTGAAGCTCGCCCCCACATAGGCGGACTGGCCGGTGTTGGTCACCACGATCTGGTAGGCCACCACCGAACCCGGGGTCGCGCTCGGCACGCTCGCCGTCTTGAGCAGCGTCAGCCCGGGGATGAGGATGGGCACCGACGCGGTGCACCGCGCGTCGATGCTGCCGGTGGCGCAGTTATTGCCGACCGCCGAGGACGACACCACGCTGGTCAGCACCCGTCCGCCGGTGGTCGCCGAGCTGACCGTCACGCTGAAGGTCACGGTCACCGTGGCGCCGACCGCGAGGTCGCCGCTCCAGGCCAGGTTCGGACTGGTGTACGACAGCGCTCCGGCGGTGGTGGTCGCGTCATTGTTGTACGTCGCGTTGCCGAGCACCCCGGCCAGCGAGGTGATGGCGCTGATGCCCGTGTACGCGGTCTGCCCGCTGTTGGTGATGGTCACCGTGTAGCCGACGGTGGAGTTGGGCGTCGTGGTCGCGGTGCTCGCGACGTTGGTGAGGACCAGGCCCGGCACCAGGACGGTGACCGTCACGGTGCAGCGGGCGTCGTTGCTGGCCGCCGGGCAGTTGCTGCCCAGGCTGCCGGAGCTGACCGTGTTCGTCATGACTTTGTCGCCAGGGTCCGGGGCGCGCACGGTCATCGTGTACGTGATGGTGGCGGTCGCGCCGACCGCCAGCGCGCCGGTCCAGGTCAGGTTCGGGGAGCTGAACGAGACCGAGCCGGTCGTCGCCGACGCGTCGGCGTTGTAGACCGCGTCGTCGAGTGCCGCGCCCATTGCGTCGGTGAAGGTCGCGGCCGGGTAGGCAGCCTGGCCGGTGTTGGTGACCGCGATCGTGTAGCTGACCACGTCACCGGGGGTCGCGGTGGTCCGGTTCGCGGTCTTGAGGATCGTGAGCGCGGAGATCGGGACACGGGCCGTGCACCGGGCGTCGACGCTGCCGGTGGCGCAGTTGCCGAACGCAGGCGAGGTGACCGTGTTGGTCAGCACCAGATCACCGGTCGACGGATTGGCCACGGTGACCGAGTAGCTGATGGTCACGGCCGCGCCGGCGGCCAGGTTGCCCGTCCAGGTCAGGGTCGGGCTGACGAACGACACGCTGCCCGAGGTGGCGGTGGCGTCGGCGTTGTAGGTCGCGTCGTCCAACACCTCGCCGAGCGGGTCGGTGATCGTCACGCCACTGAGTGCGGCCGAGCCGGTGTTCGTCGCGCTGATCGTGTAGTTCACCGTTCCGCCGGCCGCCGCGGTGGACACGTTCGAGGTTTTCGTCACGACCAGCGGCCCGGTGGTGATCACCAGCGTTACGGGTTGGGTCGCCTGCTGTCCGGCGGCGTCCACCACTCGCACCGTGAAGGTGGAACTGCCCGCGGTGGTGGGGGTGCCGGAGAGCAGACCGGTGCTCGCGTTCAGGGTGAGACCCGGCGGTAGCGTCCCCGCGCTGACCGACCAGACGAACGGGGCGGTGCCGCCGTTGACGGTGAGCTGAGTGCTGTAGGGAATGCCGACCTGGCCCGGCGGCGGCGGCGGGAACGTCAGCGTCGGCGACGCGGTGATACCCAGGGAGACCGTCCTGATCGCGGCCTGGCCGAAGGAGTCGACCACCCGGACGGTGAACGAGAAGTTGCCGGCGGTGGTGGGAGTGCCGGAGAGCAGACCGGTGCTCGCGTTCAGGGTCACCCCGGGCGGCAGGCTGCCCGCGCTCACCGACCAGACGAACGGCCCGGTGCCCCCGTTCACCGTGAGTTGAGTGTTGTAGGCGATGCCGACCTGCCCTTGCGGCGGTGGCGGGAAGGTCAGCGTGGGCAGCGGCGCTATGACGATGCTCAGCGCCTGGGTGGCTGCCTGGCTGCTGGCGTCGAGCACCCGGACGGTGAAGTCGAAGGTCCCGGCGGCCGTGGGGGTGCCGGAGAGCAGACCGGTGCTCGCGTTGATGGTCACCCCGGGCGGCAGGCTGCCCGCACTGATCGACCAGGCGAACGGTGCCGTACCACCGTTGACGGTGAGCTGGTTGCTGTAGGGGACGCTGACCTCGCCGGCGGGCGGCGCGGGGTTGGTGAGGCTGGGCGACTGGTTCGGGATGACCGGCGCGGACTGCGCCGACGGTGGTCCGGCACCGCCCGCGTTGCGGGCCGTCACCGTGAAGGTGTACGCGGTGCCCGGCGTCAACCCGGTCACCGTCTGGGTGGTTGCCGCGCTGGCGAAGGTCTGCGGGGTCTGCGCCACCCCGCCGATGTACGGGGTGATGACGTAGGAGGTGATCGGGCTGCCGCCGGTGCTGGGTGCGGTCCAGGTCAGCCGGGCCGACGAGTCGCCGGCGCTGGCTGCGGTGATGGTGGGTGCCCCGGGCACCGCGTACGGCACCACCGCGTTCGACGCCGGACTCGTCGCGCTGGTGCCGATCGAGTTGACCGCCGCGACGGTGAACGTGTAGCTCGCTCCGAGGGTCAGCCCGGAGATGACCCGGCTGGTGGTGGACGTGTCGTAGGTGATCGGGGTCTGTGCCACCCCGTTCCGGATCGGGGTGACGACGTAGCTGGTGATCGGGCTGCCGTTGCTCGCCGGTGCCGTCCAGTTCACCGTGGCGCTGGCCAGGCCGGCGGTCGCGGTGGGCGCGGCCGGAGTGGCCGGTACGTCGGTGTAGACATAGCTGGCGGCGGCGGCGACACCCCGGGTGACCACTGTGACGTTCACCGTGGCGGCACTGCTGCGCGCGGGCATGGACGAGATGCTCAACGTCCCGTCGCCGTTCACGGTGAAACAGCCGGCGGCCGGGCCGGACGGGCAGGGCAGGAGGACGACCGGCGTGCCGGCCTGCTGCTGCGCCGTGGTGCCGATCTCGATAGCGGTCGCCCCGGCGATGTCCGTCCCGCCGACCGTCACCGCGACGCCACCGGCAATCGTGCTCGTCGCGGGCGAGACGGTGATCCCGCTCGGTGTCGCCGGCGGCGTGCCCACGACCGTTGTGGTGGAGATTGCGGGATTGGCGTCGATGGACGAGGCGGTGACCGTCGACTGGGTTTGGATGATCGACGGTGTGACGGCGGACCCGGTCACGATGGCGACCACCGAGATCGGTGGCAGCGATGTCCCGTTGGCGAAGGGTCCGTTGCTGTTGGTGCAGGTGACGGTCTGCCCCGTTGGAGCCCCGCAGACCCAACCGCTACCGAACGCGCCCACCGGCACCACACCCGTCGGCGTGGTCGCAGTCATCGAGACCGGGGCGGTCTCGTTGGCGCCGACGGCGACCGAGGGAACGACCGTGTAGTTGACCGGATCACCGGGTTGGGGGTTCGGGCCGGTGTAGCTCGTCTGCGTGACGTTCAGGTCGGGCACCGGGTTGAAAGTCACCACATTGGTGTTGTCGACCTCGTGGTTGTCCACCACGGAGCCAGTGGACGCCACCCAGCCGAAGGCGAGTTGGCGCGGGATGCCGTTGCTGTTCAGCCAACTCGGTGAGGGGTAGAGGCCGGCGGCGACTGCGGGAAGCGCCCCCTCCAGGACCCGCGAGACGCTCGCGCCGACCGGCCGGAAGACCACCATGTAACGTCCGGCCGCCACCACCAGACCGGAGTCGGTGGTGAACGACGAGGTGGTCGGGTTGATGACCACCTCGACCGGCACGACCGAGGCGGCGCGGTTGTTCGCCCGCAGTGGGACCACTGGCGACGACCCGTTGGTGGCGGTGCTGTTCAGCCCGCAGTAGCCGACCGTGCCCCGACCGGGTCCCCGCACGAGCACCTGACCCGGAATCCTGGAGGCGGTGATGAAGGCTGGGTCGGTACAGCCGCTCCCCTGGTAGGTGGTGGTGCTGTAGTTGCCGAAGACGTCGAACCCGATGCCCAGGTAGCCGTTGGCCAGACCGGGCAGTGTCCTCGTACCGGTGTAACCCAGCCCTCCCCCGGACTGGCCGATGGTGGCCGGCGCGGCCGGGTTGGCGGGGTCGACCGCGGCGAGGACGAGGGTCATGCCGTCCGCGCCGCCGGTGTTGCCGTACTGGTAGAGGTTGAAGGTCATGTCCAGACCGGACGCGGTGGGCACGCTGGTCGCCCCGAAGAGCCCACCGGTCCGGTTGATGGTGGCGTCGGTGAGTCGCAGCTTGCCGCTGCCGGGCGCGTCGGTCTGCGTCGCACAACTGTGCAGCGCTCCGGTGCTGACGTTGCCGGAGGCGCTCAGGCAGGCGAAGTTCGAGGTGGTGGACGACGCGGGCAGGGCCGGCAGGACGATCGGCCCGAGTCCGTCCGGGGTGTTGTTGTGGAAGGGCTGGTTGAACAGGACGGTGCCGGCTGCCTCGGCGGCAACCGGGTTGAGCACGGCGATCAGCGTAGCCAGCAACGTGGCGACGAGGCCGAAGGCGGTGCGGCGTCGAACCCCGCCGCGACCGGTCCGGCCCCGCCTCACCGTAAATCCATTCACCATCGCCATGTGCATGCGTCAACCCTTCATAAGCCGCAGTAAGGGTATGACAGCCAATAGCCGCACTTGGTCCATAATTGGCAAAAAGGGGACAAATCGCCGACGGGTAGCGCGTCGCCTACCGGCCCCGGTGGCCAAGGACCGGCGCTGGCGCCGTCTGGTGCTCTCCGTCAGCAACCACCATGGACGCAGCCGGCGTCACCGCAGCGTGCTCGACCCGGCGGCGCCGGAGCATCCAGCCGAGCAGGAGCACGAGCACGATGCCCCCCACCGCCGGACCAATGAGGTGCAGCGGGAGGATGACGACCGTCGCCCGCGCGCTCCCCGACCGGCCGTCCGGGTTCGACACCGCGACGGTCACCCGACAGACGCAGACCAGGGGTGGATCGTCCCACCGGGTGCTGACCTGTCGACTGCCGTCCCGCAGCAGGGTGAAGTCGGGAAACCTCACGTCCCCTCCCGCCACCCGGGCCCGCAACTGGTCAGCCGCGACGAAGTCGCGATGGAGGGTGCCGACGTTGCGTACCGTCGCGGTGAGCGCCAGCGGACCACCCAGCGCGAAACCGGGCACATCGACCTCGGCGACCTGCACCGAGTCGATCGCGTCGCCCGGCACGGTGACGTAGACCGGCGCTCCGACACTGCGGCGGACCCTCATCCCAGGAGCATCTGCCGGCGGCGGCGCCGAGAAGATCACCGCGACCTGATGCTCGCCAGGCTCGGCGCTCGCCGGCACCGCGATCCGGAGGTCCACCAGTTTCACCGCACCGGGGGCGAGCCGAAAACGCTCCGGGCCCACCGTGACCCACTCGATTGCCGTGTGTGCCGCGTCCGAGGAGAACGTCAACTCTCCGCTGGAGTCCACCGCGAAGCTCGCCGTTCGTGTCGACACGTCGATCGCCGACCGACCTCGGTTGGTCACGGTGAACTGCCGCAGCTGCCCGATCTCGGCGGCCGGTACGACCATCCGGCTGGGACTGACGGTCAACGAGAAGTCCGACTGGTCCGGCGGAGCAGCGTTCGCCGGCACAATCGGCGTCATTGCCAGCAGCACCAGCAGCACGGCACCTGAAATGTGAGGCAAGGTCGACACCTGTCCAGGGTGGATTTGGGTGGAATGCGGGGTCTTATCCTAACTGGAGATGACCGCGGCAATACCGTGAATGCCCTGGCAGTGCATCGTCAGTGCGTGGTCAGGTCGAGCACCACGGCAGTTCACACGATGTTGATCATTTGGGCAGAGGCTGTCCGGGCGAACCGATCCGCAACCATCTTTGGGAGCCCGACACATGCGTGACAGCGTCCGATTGCTCCGACGTGGCCGATCGGCCCTGGCCGCCGCAGTGGCCGCCGGGCTGCTGCTGGCCGGTGGAGCCGCACCGCCGGCCGCCCTGGCCTCGCCGGCCGGCGCCCGGCCGGGTACGCCCGTCCCGGTGCAACTGTTGTCCATCACGGACCTGCACGGCTACTTCGGCGACTACACCACGACCGTGCCCGGAGCCCGGGCCGGCGAGCCGGCCAGTCAGGTCGGCGGCGGCGCCTACCTGACCACACACCTCAAGCAGGCCCAGGCCGGCCAGCGCAACTCGATCCTCTTCTCCGCCGGGGACGACTTCAGCGGCTGGCCGAACGAGACCGGATTCTTCTGGAACGAGCCGACCATCGAGTACCTGAACTCGGTCGGGCTGGAGTTCTCCACCGTCGGCAACCACGAGATGGATCGGGGCTACGAGTTCCTCCGGCACATGGACGATGGCACCTGCCGGTGGCGGCCCGACGACGACATCTGCTTCACCGACTCAACCGGCCGGCGATTCCACGGCGCGGACTACGACTACTACTCCGGCAGCCTCGTGGACGACCGCAGCGGCAAGCCGAAGATGCCGCCGTACCACGTGGAGTACGTCAGCGACGGACACGGAGGCCGGCTGCCGGTCGGCTTCGTGCACGCCACCACCAAGCTGATGTCCGAGGAGCAGATGTCCTACACACCGAAGGGATTCGACTTCCTCGACGAGGCCGACACGGTCAACAAGTACGCGGCGGAGCTGCGCCGGCAGGGCGTGAAGGCCATCGTGGCGGTCATCCACGAGGGCTTCTCCCAGGAGGCCGGCGCCGGGTACGACGAGTGCGTCAACCCCTTCGGCCCGATGTACGACGCCAACGCCCGGATCAGCGCGGACGTCGACGCGATCGTCACCGGACACTGGCACGCCCTGGTGAACTGCATGCTCCCCGACCCGGCCGGCAACCCGCGCCCGGTAGTGGAGGCGGCCAACCACGGCCGACTGTTCAACGAGATCAACCTCCAGCTCGACCCGCGTACCGGGGAGGTGCTGCGGGACCGGACGACCTCGGTCAACCACGCCAACACCCAGGACGTGACCCCCGACCCCGAGACCCTGCGGATCGCCGACTACTGGCGGGCTGAGCTGGCGAAGCGGTCGAACCTGCCGGTCGCGCGGGTGACCGCCGACCTGACCCGGGCCCCGGGTGACAGCGCCGAGTCGACCATGTACAACGTCGCCGCCGACGCGTTCCTCTGGGCCGCGAACAAGGACGGCAAGGCGGACCTGGCGGTCGCGATGCCCGGCATCCTGCGCCGGGACGTCAAGTACGCCGCCGACCCGGCCAACCCGGCCGACGCCCCGGGTCGGGTGCTCTTCTCCGAGATCGCGCTGGGCACCGTCTACGACACGGGCATCGGGGTGGGGCTGGTCCGGGGCGACGTGACCGGCGCCCAGCTCGACCAACTGCTGGAAAGTCAGTGGCAGCAAGCCGCCGACGGCACGGTGACCTACCGGCAGATGGCGGTGTCGGACAACGTCCGTTACCGCTACGACCTGTCCAGGCCGGTCGGCGACCGAGTCGACCCCGGCAGCGTGCGGATCGGCGGGAAGCCGCTGAAGCCCAAGTCGACGTACCGGATCGCGACCCTGGCGAACAACTTCTTCGCCAAGAACGCCACGCCGGGCTTCACCGCGCTGTTCGACGCGCGCAAGCAGGACCGCAGCCTGTACAACGGCGGTGACGCCCTGTGGCGCTACCTGGAGAAGAAGTCCCCGGTCCGCCCGCCCGCGCTGAACCGGGCGACCCCGACGCCGTCCCGCTGAGACGGCTCAACGACGCAGGACCGGACGGGTGCGGGCGGTCGAGCATCGCCCGCACCCGAGCACGTGTGGTTAGGTGTCCTGCCCAGAGATGTTGGGGACGCGGCCAGGGGCGGACCGTTAGAGAAGCCGCTCGGCGAGAGTCTCGCGCAGATCGTCGGGCAGCCCGTCGATCTCGACCAGCTCGGGCAGGAGTTCCGGCTCGGTCATGTACGCCCGAAACGCCTCTGCGATCGACACTCCGTGCGCCGGACGGCCCTCCACGACCACCGGGTCGCCGGCGGACACCTCGCCCGGCTCCAGCACACGCAGGTACGCGCCCGGGCGGTTCGCCCGGGTGAACGTCTTCACCCAGCGCGGCTCGCCCATCTTGTGCTGGAACGTGACGCACGGGATGCGGCCGAAAGTCGGCTGGAGGACCAACCGCGGACCGATGCGCCACCGCTCACCGATGACGGCGCCGTTGACGTCAACCCCCTCGGTCGTCAGGTTCTCGCCGAAGAGCCCGTTGGACAGCAGGCGACTCAACCGCGCCTGCCACCAGTCGTAGTCCTCCCGCGCGTACGCGTAAACGGCTTGGTCGTCGCCGCCGTGATGCTCGACGTCGAAGATCTGGTCACCAACCAGGCCGCTGTGCAGCCCGGTCGTCTTGGGCCCCGGCGCGCGAACGGCTACCAGGTGGTCAACCGGCCGCTTGTTGATGCCCGTGATACCGACGCCCTTGGCCGGGTTAGGCTCCGGCAGCGCCACATTGACCGAAACGATTCTGCTCACGCCAGCAAACTAACGTGGTCCGCCGGTTGGGTGCGCAGCATTTTGGCGTAGATCAGCGGCGCGGTGGCCTGGTGGATCTCCGAGTAGATGTGGCTGCGTATCGGCTCGGGGGTGTCGGGCCGGGCAGAGACGGCGACCTCACGGGTGCGCCGTCCCCGCCCGTGCATGACCTCGGGAACATGAGCGGTCCTCTGCGGCTTTGACGGCGACGGTGGCTATCCTTCAGCGATGCTGACGCAGCGCCTGACGGCGATCTGGTGACGACGTACCGACGTCGCGGGCATTGGCGAACAAGTTCGGGCGGCAGCCGGCACTGGGTGACCACCCACAAGGTGTCCAGATCGTCTGCCAGGTCGTCCGCGCCGCCTCGGCGGAGCTACGCGAGATCATCCTCAACCGTGTCCAGCGTTGCAGTGGGCTGGATCAGCCCGAATGCCAGCTGCCCCGTCTGCGGCGCGTCGGTCTACTTTTACGCCAATCAGCACGGCAGCCGAGTCTTCTTCGATGATCTGGGACCGCCGTGGCCGAAGCATCCGTGCACCGACGACCCCACCCGGAACGTGACCACGGCGGGTGGCCGTCAGGCACCAAGTCTCCGGGACTTCAGTGTCATGCAGCGTCCGAGCGAATCACGTGATCGTCGCTGGAAGCCCTATACGGTCAGGGGCATCACGATCGAGGATGGCCGGCCGCGAATCACCCTTCAACCGCTCAGTGGGTCTGGGCGGGCGCGTCATTGGATCGCCTCGAAGCCGATGCCCCTGCAAGCGGACGACCTTGTCTTCGTACAAGCACAGCAGATGTCCTATTTCGACACGGACGTGTGGCAACCTGCGGTCGTCGAGGATGCCAGGCGCGCCGTCGAAACCGCTCGAAAGTTGATCACCACTCGGGACAAGCAGCACGTCCTGGCCACGCTCGCCGCGCAAGTCGCAGCAGGTGAGATGACGCTCGACGAGATGGCTGACGCATCGGTCGCCGTCCAGGCAGCCCGAACTCGCGGCGAGATCGCCGACGCACTCAAGATCCGAGTCACGGACCTGAAGGTCGCGCCGCCTCGCCCCGGCGACCTGTGGATGCTCGCGATCGCGTTCGTCCTCATGGTCGTGGCGACCAGCGCCGCCGAAGGCGGCCGCTCCTTCCTGATGATGCTTCCCGGACTGCTGCTCATGGCGACGGCGGTCTACCGTCTCAACCCGGATGTGGAGCGTGGGACCAGAGTCTTCCTTGCCGTGTTGATGGCCATGGTGGCAATCTGTCCCGCCGGCGTGCTCGGTGGTGCGATCCAGGTCGAGATCCTCGGTCACTGACCGTTGTCACGTGGTCGACGTCGCCCTGATCCTCGGGGCTGATCAGCGGGTCGCAGCCCGCCGCAGCACCGCGACGATCTCCCCGATGTCGCTCTCGGAGAGCCGGGGCAACTCGCCGGCGAACTGCTGGTGCGCGGCGGCGATCACGCCCCCCGTCGGCGCGCCGGCCTCGAGCGCCAGCTTCAGATCCTTGGTGGCCAGGCCGTACGAGAACTGGGTGGGCGCCTCAGGGTTGTTTAGCCGGGCGCGCACCCGCGGCACAAGTGAACCGAGGGCGGTGCCGCTCAGCGCCGCCAAGGTGGTCTCCGTGGACAGCCCGAGCCGATCGCCCAGCGCCAGCGCCTCACCGACAAGCACGAACGAGCCGCACAGCGCCACGTTGACGACAAGTTTGACGGCCGCGCCCGCACCCAGTGGCCCGACATGCTGGACGTCGCCGAGCACTTCCAGCACCTCGCGTACCCGGGCCAGGGTCTTGTCGCTGCCCCCGAAGAGGATCGCCAACTCCCCGGCTGCGGCGGCCGGCAGGCTGCCCTTGACCGGGGCGTCCGCGAAGTCCAGGTTGGGCAGCCGGTCGCGCAGCGAGGCGACGTAGTCAGGGCCGACTGTCGACATCTCGACCAGCGTCACGGCCGGGTCGAGCGCCGCAGCGGCCCCGTGGTCGCCGAAGAGCACCGCGTCCACGGCGGTCGGTCCGGTCAGCATGGTGATCACCACGTCGGCCCCTGCGACCGCCTCGGCCGGGGTCGCGGCGGCCCGGGCCCCCGCCTGCACCAGCGGCGCCGCCTTATCGGCAGTGCGGTTGTAGACCGTCACCTCATGGCCGGCAGCGATCAGCCGACCGGCCATCAGTGCGCCCATCCGGCCGAGACCGAGAAATCCGATGCGTGTCATCCAGACAACCTAGCGTCACCCGTCGCGGTCGCAGCGCGCCCTCCCCGTCGGCTGGTGCGAGCGCGCGTGTCGACCTGCTCCGCGACGCGGCGCATCAGCGCCATGTTGGCGAATGGCCGGGCGGTGGTGAGGAACTGGTGGGCGCGCTGGTTGACCGACTCGTAGTGGTGATCCGCACTGAGGGCGAGGGCCTGCAGGGCCAGCCCGGCGGCCTGTTCCGGGTCGGGGTTGTCGTTGTGCAGGTGAGCGGTCAGCCATGGTCTGCCACCCCCTGGCGGTGCCGAGATGCGGTCACGGTGCGGACAGACCGAAGCCGCCACCTCCGACAATCCTGGGTCGGTCACCCGGGGTTGCCCGCACCGGTATGGCACGGGCGGGGATGCGATCGACAGCAGCGCGGAGCCCGCGCAGGCTATCGGCGACGTCATCGGCTGCGGGTGGTCACGCGCAGCCTGCTGTGTCGCAGTTTGTCGGAGTCCGAGTCAGCATCTGCCGACAATGTCGCGGCCCGGCGCGACGGGCGTGTCGGACGGCTGGCGTCTTACGGTCGACCCATCGAGCGACCCCCACGCACACACTCCGCCCGCGAGCTATTTCTGCGTTTCAAGGAGGTATGTCCATGACCGAGACGGCCACTGCGAGGGACCCCCGTCCACCAGGCCAGCCAGGCCCCACGCGGCCGGAGTCGGTATTGCCGGAGCTACGGGCTACGTGGTGGGAGACGGGAGTGCGGGCGCGGGCGGAGGCCGGCGTGTTCACCGTCTTCGCGGAGCTACCCAGACTCGTTCGGACCGCTCTGGGCGTCAGTTGGCGCGCGGACCGGCCTCGCACGCTTGTGGTAGCCGTAGCGACCGTCGGCGCGGGGGTGATGGCGGCGTTCGGCCTGCTGGCGACCCAGCGGGTGTTGGTCGAGTTGTTCGCTGGCGGTCCGACGGCAGACAAAGTGCGTGCCGCGCTGCCCGCGCTGGCCGTGCTGGCGGGGGCGGCCGCGCTGCGCGCGGGGATGGGCATCGCCACGGGGTACGCGCAGAACGGGTTGACACCGCAGGTGAGCCGGGAGGTGGAGCGGGGCCTCTTCGAGGTGTCCACGGCGGTGCGGTTGGAGGCGTTCGACGCCGACGCGTTCGCCGACGACATGGAACGCGCCTCGCGCGGCACGGAGTCGGCTATCGGGCTGGTGCAGTCCTCGATGAACCTGCTCGCCGGGCTGGCCGGGGTGCTGGCCGTGGCCGTCGCCGTCGTCGTGATCCACCCGCTGTTGCTGGTGGCGTTGCTGGTGGCGACGGTGCCGAACGGGTGGGCGGCCCTGCGGGCGGGACACCTGCGGTATCAGACGTACACGGCCGGGTCGGTGCGGCGGCGCCGGTTGTGGCTGTTGCAGCGGCTGATGGCTGAGCGGGCGTCCGCACCGGAGCTGCGGTCGTACGGGCTGCGCCGGTTCCTGCTCGACCAGTACGACCGGGTCATGCAGGTCGAGACCGACATCCAGCTCGTCCTGGCGCGGCGGGTCACCACCACCACCTCGGTCGGGGCGATGATCGGGGGAATGGCCACCGGCGTGGTGTACGTCCTGCTCGGGCTGCTGCTGATCGACGGGCAGATTCCCCTCGCCGCCGCGGCGACGTGTGTGATCGCGGTGCAGTCGGCGCAGCGCTCCCTCGCGACCGTCACGTTCCAGGTCGACCGCGTCTACACGGAGGGCCAGCACTTCAACGACTACACCGGCTTCATGACCCGCGCCGCCGCTTACCTGCCCGAGAAGCCGGGTGCCGCACCCGACGGCACACGCCCCGACCAGCTGCGCGAGCTGACTGTCCGCGGGGTGAGTCTGTGCTACCCCGACCGCGACATCCCCGCCGTCGACAACGTCACCCTGACCATCACCGCTGGGCAGACCGTCGCGTTTGTCGGCGAGAACGGCTCGGGAAAGACAACCCTGGCCGCGATGATCGCCACCCTCCGCGCCCCCACCGACGGCAGCATCGAATGGAACGGCCGCCCAATGTCATCGTGGGACGTCGATGGGCTGCGGGCCAGGATCGCGGTGGTGACGCAGGAATACCACAAGTGGCCGTTCACCGCGGCCACGAACATCGCCATCGGCGACGTCGACACCGACGCCCAGCAGGACCTCATCGAGTCGGCCGCGGCCCGCGCGGTCGCCCACGACATGATCACCGAACTGCCCCACGGGTACGAGACGCTGCTCGACCGGACCTTCGCCCGGGGCCAGGACCTCTCCGGCGGGCAGTGGCAACGCATCACGGCAGCCCGGGGTTTCCTGCGTGACGCCGAACTGCTGATCATGGACGAGCCGTCCTCCGCCCTCGACCCGCGCGCCGAAGATGCCCTGTTCCAGGCGATCCGCGACCGTCGGGGCCAGGCCACCACGATCCTGATCACGCACCGGCTGGCGAACGTCCGCCACGCTGACCGGATCTTCGTCCTGCATCACGGCCACCTGGTCGAGGCCGGTAGCCATGACGACCTCATCGCCGCCGGCGGCCGGTACGCCGAACTGTTCGCCCTGCAAGCCGCCGGCTACGACGCAACCCTGGGCGCAGCCGTCCAGGTGCCGCCGCAGCACCAGCCCACCTCGGGTTGAGGAGCGCCGCCTTGGAGGACCTGACTCTCAGGTGAGCCGAGCGCGCCCGATGCCGATCGTCACTGGCCGGTGGACTCCAGTTGACCGAAGGCCAGGCTCCACCACGACTCCGGGTCGGTGAACGCGGACGGGTCCGCCATCGTCAACTCGGCGCGGATAGCGGCAGCGCGGGCCGCGCGCTCCCGGCCGCCCGGGTCTTTCGCGATCAGCTGCCCGAGGCGGTAGAGAAACTCGACGAAAGCCGCGAACGTCGTGTTGGCCCGCTCGAAGTTCGGCGACTCCAGGTCCAGCAACTCGACGCCGCCGGTGAGCGTGTCCAGGCAGAAGAGCATCTGGCTGTCCTCGGGAGAGCTGCCAAGGACGAGGTAGGTACGCGGCCCCGCGTCGCCGATCTCGATGCGCAGCTTCGAGAACAGCTCCAAGCCTTCGACGGCGACGTCGACGGTGAACAGGATTGGTACGTCCGTCGGGAAGGCGCCGTTGGGTGGGAAGATCTCCGGCCGGATCGGCCCGAGGAGGTCGTGAAACCTGTCGACCGGGAAGTGCAGCACACCGTCGGTGCCCCACAGGTCGACGAGCTCCTCGTAGGTGACGGTCACTCGTCCGGCTCCTCATCGTCCTCGTCTACGGTGGTCAGCCCATGCTCGTCGAGGAACTCCCACCACCCGTCGTCGGGTGCGACATCGACGTACAGGGGACCGAAGACGTAGCCGGCGAGGAAATATTCGAGGTTCGGCATCAGCTCCTCGAACTCCTCCCGCACATAGAACGGGTCATTGCTGGTCTGCGGGCACCACCAGACCGCCCCAGTGTCGCGCCGCAGCAGCAGCGGCTCCCGGGCCAGGACGCCGAGGTAATACCACTCGGCGGACTCCTCAGCCACGCCGGTGAACTCAGGCATGCTGCCGAGCATGCCCTGCCAGTAGTCGACGTCGGTGGTGCCCCACAGTTCGAAGTCGCCGGCCCGGACGCCGTCGGCGACCTCCAGCAGCTCGCGGACCGGCTGCGGCACGTCGGTGGAGATCTTGTCGGCGGGTGCGCCCTGGCCGATCTGCGCCCACAGCAAGGTCGCGGGCTGGTCTGCCTCCAGATCGGCGCGCAACTCCACGATGAGTTCCCGCAGGTCGGGGTTCAAGGAATCACCTCTATTCGGATCGGCGTTCCGTCCGGCAGATTCATGATCTTCTGCCAGATCTTGTTGCCCATGTCCCGGTTCGTATGGGAGTCCAGAAACCTCAGATTATCGGCGGTGTCCGGACCGCCCAGTTGCGGATCCCAGACATGATCGGCGTCGACCCGACCCAGGCGGGCGAGAAGCTTGTTCGCCATGGCCTTGCCCTCCTCGGTGGCTGTGCCGCCCGGCGGCCAGTACTTGGCCAAAATCAATTGCCGGACGCGATCGCGGTACGCCTTGGTGAGCTCAGGGTCCTTGTCGAGGGGGTTTGCCTGCTTGAACAGCTTGCCCTCGTCACTGAGCTTCTGCAGCGCTCTGACCTTGCGGTCGAAGGGTCCCTTCTTGTAGGTCGGCTCACGCTTGATCCTGAGGACGAACTCGGGCAGGTCGTTGTTGCGGGTCACCGGCGGCGCGGGAATCCGCTTCTTCGGCTTCTCGGCGGCAGCCTCGACCGCCTTGCCGACCAGCTTGCCAACCTTCGCCTTCGGCACGCCGCCGCGTGGCTTCGAGCCCTTCGGCTTGGGGCTAGGCATCCAACAGCTCCGAGAGGACCTGGTCGATCAACAGGCCGACGATCTCCCGCGTGATCATCTGGAAGATCGGAATCTCGAGGAGTGACGCGCCGAAGGTGGCGACCGCCGTCGCGATGGCCTGCGCCACCTCGAACGCCAGAATCGCGAGCTGCACGATCACCTGGATCTTCAGGGCCAGCACAATCGCCGCACAAATGATCAGACCGGTGCCGACCAGCGTCGCCGCCTGGGAGTAGCCCGGCAGTGTGCCCGGCCCGCTCTCGGCGTCCGTCCACCACTTCTGGAACGCCTGCAACGACTCGGCACTGTGCTGCGACCACACCGCGGTCGCGGCCGACCCGGCTTGGCCCGCGGCGGCCCCGACGGTGCCGCCGAACGCAAGCCAAGCCTGGCCCATCTCGAAGATCTTCTCCTCGTCGGCCTCGGGCCAGGTGTACCCGAGCCAGCCGAGCGCGGTGATCAGCTCACCCGGCAGTTGGAGGCCCATGCCGTCAGGCCAGCTGCCCGCGGAGGGCCTGGATCATGCCGGCCGCGTCCTGCTCGGCGGCCTCGTAGTTGTCAGCCATCAACGTCAGGTCACTGCCCGCCGACCCGATCTCCTCGGCCGCCTCGCCGATGCAGTCGAGCACCCAGGCCGCGACCGTGGTGTAGGCGACGCCGATCAGTGACCCGATGTCGTCAGCGCCCCACGGCTCGCCGAACCCCTGCATCTGTGACTCGAAACTCTCCAGCTCACCAATGAACCTCTGGGCAACGTCGATCACGGAGTCCCCGCCGGACCGCAGCAACTCCGGATCGACCTCGAAGCCGCTCATTGGGCGCCACCGGGCGACATGCGCCTCTGCGCGTCGGCCAACGCCTGCATGAACGCGCCGAGCCGCGGCACGGCCGTGTCCCGGATCTCCTGCAACTGCTCGGTGAGCTGCGACAGGTCCCCGGCCGCCGGCACCGGCGCCGCGGCTCCGCGCATCTTGTCGATCGCCGCGTTCACCGCCTCAATGACGTGATCGCCGACCTGCGCAGAGCCCAGACGCATCAACCGCGGGTCCAGGGTCAGCGCCGCCAACCGGCCGTCCGCCCCGAACTCGGCCTGCACCAGCCCGTCCGCGGACTCCCCGATCCGCCGGCGGCGCGCGGTCTCCTCATCCTCTGGCGCAGGACTGGCAGCCCGCAGCGCACCGACCGTCACATCGAGCATGCGGGCGAAATCCCCGCCCGCCGATTGATTCATCGACATCTACCCTCCCCATTTAACTCGGAGAATACAACCGAGCTGCCCCTTTTCGACGCCCGCTCAGGCGCGTACTCGCGGCCACCTGGTAGCTCAGCTGGCAGCGTGTCGATTAGCACGTCGGCACGATGATCCGCCCGTTCAAGGTCACCTACCGGGCGGCGCTGGTGTCCCGCGCGCCCACCGGAAATTTGCCAGCATGCCCTCCCCCTATCCGGCGGGGGCACTCCCGTACGGCGGTGTGCGCAGCCCGAGAAACCAGCGTCGAGCATTCTCGGACGGGCCAGCGCGGTATCGGTCGACACGACCGTGGATCCGCCTGACGCGACCCTTTTCCCGGAAGAGGAGAAGACCGTCGCTCGCGCGGTGGACAAACGGCGACAGGAATTCACCACCGCCCGCTGGTGCGCGCGCCAGGCGATGGCCCGGCTCGGCCGGCCGCCGATGCCCGTGCTTCCCGGCCCGCGGGGCGAGCCGCAGTGGCCGGACGGCCTGGTCGGCAGCATCACGAACTGTGCCGGATACCGTGGGGCGGTGCTCGCCAAGGCGGACGTCGTCACCACCGTGGGCATCGACGCCGAACCGAACGAGGCACTTCCCGACGGGTTGCTCCCGGCCGTGTCGGCCGAGCAGGGCCTCATCCTCACCGCCATCGCCGTTGTCGCGCCGGTACCGGCGGCCGCTACCCCAGGCTCGCTCACCGCCTGACCACGAAAGGTTGCTGCCGCGATTCCCAGGGCGTGGCGCCTTCTCCGGCGTCGCGACGACTCAGCCGTCGACGGGGTAATCGAGGTGCAGGCTCGCCGGCAGGTTGGACCGGCCGGTCACGTTCAGCTTGCGGTACGCGCGGGTCAGGTGCTGTTCGACCGTGCTGATCGTGATGTGGAGCTTCTCGGCGATCTCCCGGTTGGTGTAACCCGCCACTGCTAGCGCGGCGACCCGGCGCTCCGAGTCGCTCAGATAGGCGGGATCATCAGCCGGATCCATCGGCGGGGAGGTGGACTCGCCGTCACCCCGGCCGGCCTCCCGGTTCAGGATCGCGAGCAGCGGCAACGCACCCGCCTTCTCCGCGGTCGTCCGGGCCGACCCCGAAGATCCTCCTTTATGTCGCCGCGAGGCGCTATGTGCGCTCGAGGCGTGGGCGTCATCGGCTGGAACCGAAGGAGACGGTGTAGGCAAAGGGCGCGAGCAGCACTCGGATCCAGTAGGACTCGGTGGCGTCCAGCATGACGAGAACGACGGCGATCTCGGGATAGACCGCGCTCAGGCCAAGATTGGCGAAGTAGGAGTCGCTGTCGAAGACCATCCGGTACGCACCATGGTCGAGCCGGTCGTCGGCCCAGTCGTGCAGGTGTCCGTGATCGTCAGTCTCCGCACGTGCGATTGCCTGCCACCCGTCCGCCGTCGCCCCATCGAGCCGGACCCGGACGCCGGCGGCCGGGCGGCCATAGACCACATCCAGCGCGTGCCCGGTGATCCTCATGAAGAACTCGCTCACATTGTCGGCCCGCACCGTGGGTACCTGATTGCCGACAGCTTCGAGCGACACGCTATCGATGCGCATTCGATCGGTTATCGTCTTGACTATCGTGGCCGAGAGCGAGAAGGAAAAGGCTTCGATAGCCCATCGATGGGAGTCGTGCCTAACGTCAGTCCCAGAACCGCTGCGGCCATCACGGCAGCAAAGCAGAACTCACGAGGGAAACGGGGATCCACAATGCGCTCGACCGCTGCTCGCTTCGTCTTCGCTGGTATCTTCGGCACCATGCTCGCCCTGGCCGGCGCTACTGCGGCCCAGGCCGGCGACACCGAGGCGACCAACGTCGGCACGACCGTCGTTGCACCGGAGGGAACTCCCGAGGAGGCCCAGACCCTCGACTCGTGGCCCTGGGGCTGAGAAGCGACCCAGGCGATGGCGACGTCCGACGCCGGTCCGATATAGTGGCCATTCGAACGTTGGACAAAAGTCAATGTTAATAACAGGCGAAGGCCTCCAGTCGTGCGGTTAAATTGTCGACAGACACCCGCACAGGCTGGAGGCCTTCGTGTGGGCGTCGCGCACCCCTCGCCAGCCTCGACCGGCCGCCGCGGTTCCGGGCGCTGCGATCCCCCTGCCGCCCCGCCCTACACCTCGGCCATCGGTGGTTCGACGAGCGGCTGATCCACAGCCTGGGCCTCGCGAAGCATCGCCAGCACACGCGACTCGAGAACCGGCGCCTGAATGCTGCGAAACAGGCTCAAAGATTGACGTAGGTGCGTCACGGCCTGCGGCGGCTGGCCGGAAGCGAGCGCCAGCTCACCGAGGCTCAGCTCGACCCGCCCCCCGATCAACCGTTCGCCGCTGTTGGCGGCCAGCAGCCGCGCGTCGTTCAACGCCGCCCGCGCCTCGGTGTGATCGCCGACGCGCAGGTGCGCCACGCCGAGGCCGTGCATCGCGTAGGCCTCGCCGATCGGATCGCCCAGGGCCTGTACGGCGGCGAGCGCCTCACCGAACGCCGTCACGGCCGCCGCCGGATCACCCGCCTGCAGGTGTGCGTCGCCGAGGCGGTGCAGCACCTGCGCCTCGATCCGACGGCTGCGTGCCTGCCGGCTGAACTTCAGAGCTTGCGGGAGCATGTTCCTGGCGCTGTCCGGCTCACCCCGCTCCAGCGCCACCTGGGCCATGTTGTGCAGCACGTAGGCCGCCGCAGCCAGGTCGCCCGCCTGGTGAAGCACCTTGAGTGCGAGTTCGTAACGGCGGGAAGCCTCGTCGAAGTTGCCGGCGATCCGGTCCAGATAGGCGATGTGCAGGCCCACCAGCGCCGCCCCTTGCTCGGCGTCGATCTGCTGGAACAGACGATCCGCCTGCTCCAGACTCCGCCGGGCGCCATCGAATCGCCTTTCAACGATGCCCAGCGAGCCGGTGGAGTATTGCATGACCGCTTGGCCACGCAGGTCGGCGGCGGCCCGGCACACCGCAAGGGCGACCCGGTGCGTGTCCCGCCAGTCGCTGAGATAGAGCCGCGACTCGAACAGCGTCACCGACGTGAACGCCAGGTCCCAGCACAGCTCCACCAACCCGACCTTCGCAGCTTGGCGCACCGCCGCGACCAACGTCTGCCGTTCCCGCTCGAACCAGCTCATCGGCTCGCGGATGTGCCACTCGACCGTCTTGGGAGCGATCGGCCACCGGCGGGCGCTGCTGTGCACCTGCTGGCTGTCGACGCCGTGAAGCCGGTGGTGTGCCTGCTCGGCGAGATAGAGCAACGCGCCGAGGACCCGCGCCAGAGCGGCATTGCGCTCAGTGGCCGTCTCCTCCGCGGCCAGCCGCTCGCGGGCGAAGACCTTGATCAGATCGTGGAAGCGGTACTGGGTGCGCGAGCCGCCCTCGGTGCCGGCGATCTCCACCAGGTGGGCATCGACGAGTTCGTCGAGCAGATCCTGTGCGTCGACGAGAGGCTGGTCGAGCAGCGCGGCTCCGGCCCAGCCGGCGAAGACCGGAAAGTCGAGCAGCGCCAGCCGGCGAAACAGGCGACGGGCGTCGGGTTCCAGGTTGTCGTACGTGTCGGAAATGCTGACGCGGATCCCGAGGGCTCCGTGCTTGAGCTCGTCGAGCCGCCGTGACTCGTTCTCCAGGCGGCTGGTGAGCTCTTCCACCGTCCAGTGCGGTCGGGCGGAGAGCCGTGCCCCGGCGATGCGCAGCGCGAGCGGCAACTGGCCGCAGAGCTCGGCGATTTCGTCCGCTGCGCCCGCCTCGGCCTGGACCCGCACCTCGCCGACGATCCGGGAGAGCAGCTCGACGGATTGCTGGGGGTCGAAGACATCCAGCCCGATATGGGTGGCGCCGGGCAGTCCAGCCAGCCGTCGCCGACTGGTGATCAGCACGGCGGCGCTGGGATTGCCGGGCATCAGTGGCAGCACCTGCGCCTCACTGGCGGCGTTGTCCAGCACGACCAGGATCCGCCGGTCGGCGAGGAGCCCGCGGTATACCTCCGCCCGCTCGTCCAGCCCCTCTGGGATGGCCGACCCGGGCACCCCGAGGGTACGGAGGAAGCGTTCGAGAATCTGTGTCGGGCTCGCCTGCCGGGAGGCTCCCCCGTGCAGGTCGGCGAAGAGCTGGCCGCCCGGGTAACGCCAGGACAGGCGGTGCGAGACGTGGACGCACAACGTGGTCTTGCCGATTCCGGGCTTGCCCGCGACCACCACCACCGGCACCGCGAACTGCGCCGGGCTCTCCGCAGCGTTGGCCAAATGGAGCTGGATCTCTTCGATCTGCTGGGACCTGCCGGTGAAATCGGCGATGTCGGTGGGCAACATGCTCGGCACGACGACGCCGGCCAGCACTGGTTGGACAGCCTCCACCGGCATCAGCATCGTGGAAGTGACGTCGGTGCCCGGTTTACCGATCGACGGCGCGCCGACCTCGATCACGTCCCCGGCGGGCGGCACGCTCAGGGCGGCGTCCGAGCTGAGGATGGAGCGTTCCAGCCGTTGCAGGGAGTCGCTGGGCTCCAGGCCCAACTCGTCGATGAGTGCCCGCCGAGCGGACCGGTAACACTCCAGTGCCTCGGCCTGCCGGCCGGAGCGGTAGAGCGCCAGCATCAACTGGCCACGGACCCGTTCCCGCAACGGGTGGGCGGCGACCAGACCACTCAGCTCTGCGATCAGATCGCGATGCCGGCCCAGCTGGAGTTCGAGGTCGATGCACTCCTCGATGGTCATCAGCCGGCGCTCGGCGAGCCGGTCAGCGGCCGCGCGCAACGGCTCGCTCTCCAAACCCTCAAGAGCCACGCCCCGCCACATCCGCAGCGCCTCGCGGTAGCAGCTCACCGCCTGTTCCTTGCCCGCGGCCCGGCCCGCCCGGCCAAGGATGCTCTCGTAGACCTGGTGGTCGACGTGCTCCTCGTGCACTTCGAGGGCATAGCCCTGATACCGCGTGACGATGGCCGCCGGCAGGCCGTTCGCGGCCAGAAGGCGGCGCAGCGCGGAGACGCAGATCTGCACCTGGGCACGTGCGCTGCTGGGCAGCCGAGCACCGTAGACGGCGGTCACCAGACGGCCGACCGAAACGACGTGTCGCGGCTCCAATGCCAGACTCGCGAGGACGATTTGTTGTCGATGGCCCCCCAGGTCGAGGCGCTGCCCGTCGGCGACCACCTCGAGAGGACCGAGCACCCGGAATTCCACGTTCCGTCCCTAGAACGGGCCACCAGAGCAGGGTCGCCCGGACGACGGAATCGGATTCGAAGCGCATTGGAAGGTGCTCCGCGGATAACCATGGATGCACGCATACGACCGAGTAATCCACATCGTACTCACCCCCATGTGTACCGCATGAGGTTACGATCGCATCTATGTCCGCCGCTACACACTTCGCGGAACAGCGCCGTACGGCCAGTGTCGCCCTAGCTGTTCTACCGATGGCCCGTCAACTGATACGGAAGTAGGCCGGATGCCAGACCAGATACCCCGCGCAAAAGCTTGACCCAGCGCATCCGAGGTATTAATATCGCCAGCTCCATCGTGGAGCTAAGAATAGAGCAACGTCGACCGGGTCTCTGACCCTCGGTCCACTCGCCGGGCAACCCGAGCCGGGATCATCGACCCCTGACACCAGATCCTGCGGGACCACGTAACGAAATGCCGGGTCAGAGCGGGATGGTCCCGTGCTGCCCTCGCCCGGCAGGCGCCGCCGCGAGCGCTTCGGCCAGCCTGCGGCGGGTGTCCGCAGGGCGGATGACCTCGTCGACCACCCCGATGGCAAGCGCCCGGCCCACGCCGCCGGGTAAACGGCCTGGTCGGCAGCATCACGCACTGTGCCGGATACCGTGGGGCGGTGCTCGCCAAGGCGGACGTCGTCATCACCGTGGGCATCGACGCCGAACCGAACGAGGCACTTCCCGACGGGTTGCTCCCGCTCGCTCACCGCCTGACCACGACGAGAAGCTGCGGCTGAGTTCGTCGAGCTGGAGGGGACATCACTCGGGTCCCTGGTGGGTAGGCGTGGCCGGATTCAAGGCGCCCTTCAGGATGCGCATGGTCAGGAGGTCCAGCGGATCTTCCGGAGCGACGATTGTGGTCGGGTCCTGCATCATGGCCTGGGAAAGGCGTGGATGCCGTCCCTGCGCCGCGATGTGTCGCAGGTATGCGGTCTGCGCCGCCTGCCACTGCTCGATGGTTTGGCCGTTGCGGCGGCGCTCGCCTGCAAGTTCGTTCTGCATGAATAGGGCGACGATGCCGTTGAGCATGGCGAACGCCTGCAGTTTGGTGCCGACAGAGGCGGGATGGTCGTCGAGCACGGCGAGGACGTGTTCGACCAGGTCCAGCGAGTTCGGTCCCATGGTCGGCTGCCCGGTGACCAAAGGGACGAGCCAGGGGTGGCGACGCATGATCGTACGCGTCTGGCGAGCGAGCCCGACCAGGTCCGCCAGCCAGTCACCGCTAGGCGGGTCCAGTTCGTACTCCGCGGCCACGGAATCGACCATGAGGTCGATGAGTTCGTCACGGTTGGCCACGTAGCGGTACAACGAAGCGGGGCCGGTTGCGAGGCTCGACGCCAGTCGGCGCATGGTGACCGCGTCGAGGCCGTCAGTGTCGGCGATAGCGACGGCAGCTGCGGTGATCTCGGCGCGGCTGCGTTCGTTCGGCCTACCGGTCGGCATCGACTCGGGTCTCATCCAGATCGCCTGATCCACCCGCCTCATCACCGCGTTCGACGTCCCTTCCACAGGCTGAGGCTCGCAACCTCCGTGGCTGCTACTCTAGTTTGCGATCGGCGTTCGCGAAGTCCTCCCGCGGCGAGGAGACATCACCTATGCAAATCTTGATGGTCACACCGGGCACACGCGGTGACGTCGTACCCGCCGCCGGGCTCGGTGCGCGCCTGCAAGCCCACGGCCACCAGGTCGCTGTTGCGGCGAACGCTCCGTACGCCGACATCGTCACCACCGCAGGTTGCGAGTTCCGCGAGCTGCCCGGCGACATGCGGCATCTCGTCAACCCGACCTCGACCAGCGTCGAGAGCCCGGCCAGACGGATGCGCGACTACCTGCACGACCTCCGCGACTACATGGACCGGGCGGCCACCGGCACCCTCGCCGCGGCGCAGGCCGGAGCCGACCTGCTGCTAGTGAACTCGGTGGCCCCCTTCGCCTGCGATGTCGCCGAAGGGCTCGGTGTGCCGAGCGCCGGGATCTTCCTGCAGCCCATGGAACCCAGCGCCGCATACCCGCCTATGCTCGGCCTTCCACGCAGTCTCGGATCGTGGGGAAACCGCCTCGCCGGAGTGCTGTTTCGTGCCGCCCGGGCACCATACGACCCGGCCTGCGCACGGATCCGCCGCGAACTGGGCCTGCCGAAGCAGAGCCGGCAGGCCGCCGAGCGACGCCGAGCCCGCGCAGGTTGGCCGATCCACCATGGAATCAGTCCCACTGTGATGCCTCGCCCTCGCGACTGGCGCGCCGGCCTCACACTGACCGGATACTGGTGGCCAGCACCCTCACCGACATGGACACCCCCACCGGCACTGGCGGACTCAGGCTGCCGAGCGGGCAGGTCCGGATGTCGCTGCTGCGGGCCATCGCCCGGCGGATGCTGCCGCAGAAGGCGTTCCATTGACGTCCCCCACCGAAGGAGCTCGATGACCCACACCGCCCACCGGCCATCCACTGCCGTGTCCCGGGTCCCGCCGCCGAGCCGCATCGCGCGGATCGCCGCGTACGCTTCCGCCGCCGCCGCGGTGATCGGCTTCATTCCGCTGCACCTGGTGTGGGCGTTCAAGGTGCCGCTGTTCGCGAACGAAGCCATGTTCGAGGACTGGTATGCCGACGGCGGCGGCTTGTACCTGTTCGCGCTGTGCATCCTGGCGGCCCTGCCCGCGGTGATGTCCCTGGCGCTGGTCCGGCCGTGGGGCCTGGTGTTCCCCCGGTGGGTGCCGATGGTGGCCGGTCGCCGGGTGCCCCGGCGCCTGCTGGTGATTCCGGGTTACACGGTCCCCGCCCTGCTGCTGCTGTATTCGCTCTACGCCGTCGTGGTGACCATCGTGGAGTTCGACAGCCCCGAGGCGATCTTCAGCCCGTGGACCGCTGTCTACGGCCTCATCCAGTTCATCCCCTGGTGGCTCGGCCTGTTCCTGGCCACCCGGTCCTACGCGGCACGGACCGCGCCTTCCCGCCCCTGACCGAGGAGTGCGTGTGCTCGTCCCCAGCGCGCCGCGTCGCTGATCCACAGGCGGCTCACAGCCGCCAGACGACCGTGACCACCCGTTGCAGCAGAGCGCGCAGCCCGGCCGTCGGCCGGGTCCGGCGGCCGATCATCATCAGGTACGCGGTGAGCACCGCACCGGACAGCACCGCCTGGAGCAACACCGTCAACCAGACAAAGCGGTTTGCGGCCAACGCCACCAGCAGCGGCACCGTGCCGATGACAGCGAGATCCAGCCCCTGCACCGCCCACAGCATCGGTCCGCTCGGGGCCACGCCCATCGGCGTGACGATCAACGGGTAGTCGTGTCGGACCAGTGATCGCCGGGCCGCCCGCAGCGCCCCGGCCGCGATCGCCGGGCCGGCTGCCGCCCCGAGTGCGAGGCCCACGATCGGATCGCCGCCGGTCCGGGCGGCGAGCAGCCCGGTGGTAGCGGCTGCCCATAGGGCGGCCACCACGGACGGCACCACCGCGCGGTGCGCGACCAGCCGCCGCTCGGTGAGGCCCAGCAGCCGGACCAGCGTCACCCGGTCCGTTTCGTGCCGGACGTTGCCGGTGGCCTGGCCGGCCGCGAGCATCGCCGCCCCCAGCCATCCGCCGAGGAGCACGGTCGGGCGCGTGGACACGTCGGCCAGGAGGGCCGGAGCCACCACGAGCGCCGCGACCAGCCATAGCCGCCCCGGCAGCCGGACCAGGGCCAGCACGTCGTGGGCGGCCAGCGCACGCGCGCCGGTGGCCGCCGACAACCGGCCCCGGAGCCGGCTGTGCCGCCACCGACGTGCCTCCGCGACCCGGACGAGCAGCCCGGGATCGGCGGTGACGATGCCCCCGGTGACCGCAGCGGTTGATGCGGCGGTGCTGTACAGAACTTCCAGGCGGAGCCGGTCCAGCCGGAGCACCGCACCGACGACGGCGACCGCGGCGACCGCGGCGAGCACGGCCGCGACGGCGACCGGCGGATCAGGGACCAGCCGGGACCGCCCCAGGTCGGCCCAGGTGCGGGCCGCGGCGACGGCCAGCGCTGCGGCACCGGTAATGGCGGCGGCCGCGCGCAGCACCGAAGCCGGTTCCCGCGCGATCGTCTGGACGCAGGCGGCCGCGGCAGTGACGGCCGTTCCGGCAGCCGCACCGCAGACCAGGACCACCGCGATTGCCGGCACGGTCGTCGACGCCGGGGCCACGAGCAGCGCCGGCAGCAGCCCGGTCGCGGCGCCGAGCAGCAACACCACGACCAGGCGTGGTAGCAGCAGTGACCGCCGGCTGACCGGGCCGGTCGCCACCCACATCAGGGTGGGCGCGGCGAGGCCGAGAGGGCCGGCCGTGGCGGCGGCCCAGAGCAGCGCAGCGCCGCAGGCCAGGCCAGTCGCGGCGAGGAGGGCCACATCCGCGCCGCCGGCGTCACCGCCCAACTGGGCCACGGCCCGCACCGAGGCCACCGCTGCGGCCGCCGCGAACAGCGCCGACAGGACGACGACGTAGACGTCGTCACCGCCCCACCCGTGCCGCGCGGACCGGGCCCGCAGCCCGGCGATCCAGCGTCGGATGTCGCGGGCGCTGGCAGGCGTCGGGGACGCGATGCTGGTACGCATGCCGGTGTCCGTGGTCATCGCCGGCTTTTGCGACGTGTGCGGGCGGGCGCGGGATTGCCCGACCGCCCGGCGACCGGGCCGCTGGCCGTCGGGCTCCTGTCGGCAGCGTCCGTGTCAGCCGGGTCCGTGTCGACGGCATCCGTGTCGGCTGCGTCCATGTCGACCGTGCGGCAGACCGCAGCGATGGCGGGCTCATGCGTGGCCGACAGCACCACCCCACCGAATTCCAGGTATCCGCCGACCAGGTCGGCCACCACGGCACGGCCGGCGGTGTCCAGGTGCCGTTCCGGCTCGTCGAGCAGCAGCAGCCGGCTGCCGCGGGCGAAGGTCATCGCCAGGGCCAGGCGCTGCCGCTGCCCGGAGGACAGCCGCACAGGCGAATCGTCGGCGACCGGGCTGACGCCGAGTCGGTCCGCCAGCTCCGACGGCGTCCACCACCCGGGCACCGGTGGCCCGGCGACCAGGCGGACGAGCTCCAAGTGCTCCCGGACGGTCAGCGACGGGTACCAGACGGCGTCGTCGAGAAGAGCCGACACCGTGCGGCGGAAACCGATCCGGGTCTCGTCCGCCGGTTCGCCGTCGACCAGGATGGTGCCGAAGCGTGGCGTCAGGAGCCCGGCGACCGTACGGAGCAACGTGGACTTTCCGGCACCGTTGCGCCCGCGAAGAGCCACCGCCTGGCCCGCCGGAAGGTCCAGGGAGAAATTGGACACGATCGTCCGGTCACCATAAGCGACGGTTACCGCCTGCATCGTGAGCACGGGGTACTTTCGCACGTATTGGCCCTTCAGGCGATGCCGCCCCAGCGATCCGGGGCCTTCAGCAGAGCCACCACGTCACTCGTCCGGTAGTCGTCGCTGCGTCCCCAGCCGGATCTGACGACCGTCCGGCCGTCCATCGGTGAGCTGCTGCCAGCGCTCGGCCTCTCGGCGGGCGTACGCGCAGCGTGGGCAGCCGGGCCGGCCGCCACGGTTGCGGTCGGGGTCACGCAAGCACCGCAGGCAGGGCGAAGATGGCGAAGCGGACTACACGTCCGAGCACGCATGCCAGGGCGAACTCCCAGTGCCGCAGGCCGGCGGTTCCGGCGGCGATGCTGACGGAGGCGAGTGGTGGGACGCCGACGGAGGCGGACAGGAACACCGTCGGCAGACCGGTGCGGCGGCGCGAGAGCCAGCGCCGGACGGGCTCGGCCCACCGGGCGGCCCGGGCAGCCACGCGCCCCGTTTGCTTGCGTCGTGCGAGCCTCCGGGCCAATCGGCCTGTTCCTCGACGAGCGGCTTCGAACAGCAGCAGCTTCCCAGCGGTTTGCCCGACCGCCAGAGCGACCACGGCGATCACGGCGTACCGGCCCGGCTGCCCGGCGACTACGGCGTATGCCTCCGCGTTGACGACCGGGACGAGGGCCGAGGCGAAACCGTATCCGAGCGCGGCTGCGGCCTCCACGACACCGCTCACGCCCGGCCGTCCCGGTTCAGCAGCTTGCCTACCGCCACGGCGGACCACACCTTGACCAGAAGGACGACCAATGCCATGGTCACTGCCACGGCATATTGGCCAATTGCCACGGCGCCGATGACCCCGGCGGTGTTGACCGCCTTGGCCAGGGGCGACCAATTCAATGCCCATACGCGCCGGTCGACGACATAAAAGTAGTTTGGACTGGTCACCGGCCAGCACAGGAACACCAGTGACAGCATCGTGTCCAGGACCATGAACGATGGCAGAAACACGATGGCGACCAGCGAGACGCCGGGCATCAAGGCGACCAGGCCCATACAGAGCACGGCGGTGCAGGCCCGGTCGCTCACGATGTCCAGGACGGCACCGGCCCGGGTCTCCTGGCCGAGCCACCGTGCAGCCAGACCGTCGAGCATGTCCCCGACCCAGTAGATGCCGTACGCCACTGCGATCAAGGCGACGGACCCGGCGACGAGGGCGACGATGCCGAGTGTGACGGCGGCAAGCGTCCGGATGATGGTGATGTAGTTGGGGACAGTGAGGAATGGGCCGAGCCGCAGGGCGGGCTGCAGGGCGGGCCGGGAGTCGACGAGAGTCACCCCTGCAGCGTGCGGTTCTCGGGCCGCCCGGCGGAACGTACCAGGGTGCCGACCTCGGCGGGACTGCGGTACCAGGGTGCCGGTTCGGCTGGTACCTGGGTACCTGGCTGGCCCAGGGCGGATCATCGAGACTGTGCATGTGGTTACCGCGATCGGGCAATGGGTGCGCACTCTCGAAGGAGTGCGCCGGCTCGCGTACGGCGCGACAGGTTTGATGGTCATAGCCGTGGTCACGACGGTCGACCAGGATGTGCTCGTACCGGCGGGCTGGGTGTGGCTGGTGCTGCCCGCCGCCCTCACGGCCATGGCCCTGCCTCCCAGCCAGCGGGCGTTGGTCTTCGCGGCCTGCGCCGGGTTCGTGGCGTTGGTGAGCACCGGCGAGTCGGTTCAGCTGGGCCTCGCGGCGGCCGGCTTCGTCTTCGTCTCGACCTGCGAGGATCCTGCCCGCCGACCATCGGTGGGATGGGCCGCTGGTCTGGCCGGTGCCGCCGGTGCCCTCGCCATCGCTCTGCTGAACCATCGCGGGCTCTACGAACAGCCCTTCGTCTTCGTGGCGGCCGGCTACCTCCTTGCCGTCCTGATGCGCTCGTGGTCACGCGGCAAGGCCCTCACCCGGGAGACGACCGAGCTACGTGACCAGGCTGCCTGGCTCGAACAGCGCACCAACCTGGCCCGCGAATTGCACGACGTGGTCGGTCACCACGTCACCGCAATGGTGGTCCAGGCTGAGGCCGGCCAGTTCAGCAGCGACCCGGCAGTGGCGCTGCGGGCGATCGCGAACACCGGCCGCACCGCCCTACGCGAGCTCGATACGCTCGTCGTGCATCTCCGCAACCCGGACGCGCCGGTGGTCGTGAGCGCCCCGCCGCGCCTGTCCGACATCGACGAGCTGCTTGCCGAGCCGCTGCGCCAGCAGGGCGTAGCGGTACACGTCCGTCTCGACGCCGAGCCAGGGCTCGACGAGGTGGGCGCATTGGCGGCGTACCGCATCACGCAGGAGGCGATAACCAACATCGCCCGCCACGCGCACGCCACAACCGCCTGGGTCGAGTTGATCCGCGTCGACGGCCATGCCCGGCTGCGGGTGAGCGACAACGGGGTCGGTCCGCCCCAGGCCGTAACGCGCGGCTCGGGGCTGCTTGGCATCGAGGAACGGGCGCGGGCGCTCGGCGGCAGCTCTCACGTAGACCAGCGCCCCAGCGGCGGTACGGTCCTGGAGGTCATCCTGCCGGTGGTGAAGCCATGATCCGTGTCGTGATCGCCGACGACCAGCATCTGGTCCGCGACGGCTTCAGCCAGATTCTGCGTTCCCAGCCGGACATCCACGTCGCAGCCGAAGCCGCGGACGGGCGGCAGCTTCTCGATGCCGTCCGCCTCGATCCCCGCATCGACGTCGCCCTCGTCGACATCCGCATGCCGGTCCTGGACGGCCTCCAAGCCACCCGGGAGCTGGCCGCGATTCCTCATGCCCCGGCCGTCATCATCGTCACCACCTTTGACGATGATGCATACGTCTTGGACGCCATCGCCTCCGGAGCGCGTGGGTTCCTCCTCAAACGCAGCACTGCCCAGGACCTCATGTCCGCCGTGCGCACAGTCGCGGCCGGCGGCGCAATCCTCTCGGCCGAGATCACCGGCGCCGTTCTCGAACGTGTGCGGTCGACCGGCCCGGCTACCCGCGTGGACCTCGCCGCCTACCAGCTGACCGCGCGCGAGATCGACGTGCTCACGTTGATCGGTGCCGGGCTCAACAACGACGAGATCGCGCGAAGTCTTCATCTGTCAATGAGCACGGTCAAGACCCACGTCGCGAACGTGCTGGCAAAGACCGGCAGCCGCGACCGCGTGCGAGCCGCCATTCTGGCCATCCAGGCCGGCCTCTCCTGAGGCCAGACGTATCGGCGGAGCGCCGTCAGCTGAGAGTCTGGCCGGAATGTTTCCACTCGACGGGGAGGGCCGATGACGAAGCATGCTGTCCGGACGGCGCGGATGTTCGACGGCGAGCGGCTCGTGGACGGCGGGGTGCTGGTCCTGTTAGACGACGGTCGCATCACCGACGTGCACCAGGGTTGGGCTGAGGCGCCGGAAGGCTGGCTGGTCCGCGAGGCGCCGGACGGCACCCTGCTGCCCGGTTTGATCGACTCGCACGTGCACCTGTGCGCCGATGCCGGGCCGGACGCGCTCGGCCGGCTCGCCGAGCGTCCCGAGACCGACCTCGACGCGGTCATCGAGGCGTCCCTGCGCGCGCACCTGGCGGCTGGCGTTACGACCGTCCGGGACCTGGGCGACCGGCGCGACGTCGTGCTCCGATGGCGGGACCGGGAGGTACGCGACGATCTACCAACGGTGGTCGGGTCGGGCGCACCGGTCACCAGCGTCGGCGGGCACTGCTGGTCGCTGGGGGGCGAGGCGAGCGGCGTCCACGGGATCCGCGAGGCCGTGCGCCTGCGGGCGGCGGCCGGCGCCGACCTGGTGAAGGTCATGGCCAGCGGCGGGGTCTTCACCCCCGGCACCGACACCACCCAGCCGGAGTTCACCGACCAGGAGCTGGCCGCCGCGCTGACCGAGGCGCACGATCTCGGCCTGCCGGTGACCGCGCACGCGCACGCGCTCAGCGCGGTCGAACAGGCGCTGCGCGTCGGCATCGAGGGCATCGAGCACTGCACGTGCGTGACCGCGACCGGTGCCCACGTCCCCGACGAGCTCGCGGGCCGCCTTGCCGCAGCCGGAGTAGCGGTCTGTGCCACGCTCGGCACCGACCCGGCCGTGGTCACGCCGCCGGAGGTGGTGGCGATGGCGGCGCGGGCCGGGCTCAGCGCGGCCACGCTGCGCGACGGCACCGCCACCCTGCACCGCGCCGGGGTCCGCCTGGTGGCCGGTTCGGACGCGGGCCTCGGCCCCGCGAAGCCGCACGGGATCCTGCCAGAGACGCTCATCGAGTACGTCGCGTGCGGCATCCCCGCCACAGCCGCCCTCGCCGCAGCCACCTCGATCGGCGCCGAAGTATGTGGCCTGGGGCAGCGCAAGGGCCGCGTCCGCCCCGGATTCGAGGCCGACCTGCTGGTCGTGGACGGCGACCCGACGAGCGACATCACGGCACTGCGCCGCCCGCTCGCCGTGTACCGCGCCGGCGACCCGGTGAGCAGATGATCGGGTCGGTGGGGTCGATCATCGGTTCAGGGACGGTCGTGCACGAACCACGCGTCGCCGGCGGGCAAGGCAACAGCGACTTCCCACCGGCTCAGTTCGAGGTTCGGGGCGAGCGCCTTGAGCTGGCCGGCCGCGGTCCACGCCTCGTCACCCGGCGACGGGCGACGACCCACCTGAAACTGCAGCATGGTGCCCCAGGACGCGACCAGGCGTGCGTCCCACCGGTGACGCCACTGCGCCAGCACCTCGGCGAGCCTCTGCTGGTATTCCCGGGTGAGCGCACCGTAAAAGTCGATCCAGTATCCCGAGCTGCGGACGTCAGTGGTGGGCAGCAACATGAGCAGGACGCTGTCGGGCGTGTACCAGTAGTCGATCTGCGTCACCAGCCGCACGCTGTCAAGCACCCGGGCGTGCAGGTCGGCGTCGGCGAGCACCCTGTCGTACAGCGCCCGCTCCAGCACCGGACGCGGAGTCGGCAGTACCACATCCGCCACCAGGGCCGCCAGGTCGACCCGGGCCACGCCAGACATGTAGTACTCGATTTCGCCCTCGTCGGCCTGCTGGTCCTCGCTGTAGTGGCGGTAGGCCAGCCAGGGTTCGGATGACCTCGCGGCCTCGGCGAACGCGTGTAGCTCCGACTCCGACGGACCCGGCTCGGGCTCGGGCCGGATCCTCAGCGCGCCGTCGAAGTCGTCGGTGACCATGACCGGCCGGCGTCCGATGACCGGCACCAGGGTGTCAGCAGCCTGCCAGGCCTCGTGCAGGCGATTGGGGTCGATGTCGGCGACAAGGACGGTGCCCGACGGTCCGTGCCCGATCGGCAGGCCGGCCAGTGGCGTGCCGACGAGAGCCGCTTCGATCTGCTCAAGCTCGTTTCCCATGCTGAAAGTCTCTCCGATCATCGACCCGGGTCTGGTCGAGTGGTCCTCGCCCGTGACCGGATGACTGTCACAGTGGCGGCCAGGCATTGGCCAGCAACTGACGGAAGTGCGCCGGGAACCACTCTCCGAGCGGCGGGGCACCGGGCATCGCCCCAGTGTCGTACGCGGAGCTGCGAGGCGGAACGTAGTACGGGTCGCACATCGGCTCGTAGGGCTGGCCGGTGTTCGGGCGGCCGCTGGCACCGTCGGACTCGCCGGGAGGCTTGACCCACACGTAGGCGTCGATGCCCGGTGCCGGGTCGGCTGTTGGCCGCTGACCGAGGCCGGAACCCACCTGGTTGCACCAGTTGCCGACCACTGCCCGTCGATCGATCCGGCTGCCGTCGACGTAACGGTTCACATCGCCCGCGGCAACCGGTCCGGTGGGTCGGCCCGGGCCGCCCCAGCCGTTACGAGAGGTGTCGACCACTACACCAACCTCCGGGGAGAAACCCGCCCCCGTCAACAGTTCACGCAGGTGTCGCGCGTAGGGCACCTCGTCGATGAACGGGTTCCAGTCGACCCACTTCGACTGGTACACCGGCTGGCCGTTGATGACATCGTCGGCGCGGAAGTATTCCTCGCGCAGCACGGAGTAGTTGACGGTGTTGGCGACGAAGCCATGCACGTCGGCCATCGTGCTGCCGGCGGTGGTCGCGGCCTGGACCAGCAGCGCCGTCAGCGGACCGGAGTCCTCCGGCCAGCCGACTTCGCCGTGGTGACTGATGTCCAGGTACGAGTAGACGTTGGGCAGCGTGCCGAGCCGGGCCAGGGCGTGCCCGATCCCGTGCAGGTAGGTGCCGCGCGCCTGCACCTCGTCGCAGGCCGGGGTGGCGGTGTAGCGGCTGCCGGTGTTGACGACAAGGTTGGGCAGCGAGTTCGGCTCGACGAAGGCGACGATCCGCAGATCGGCGTAGCGGGGAGCAGCGAGGATCTCGACGATCGGATCGATGAACTCCGTCCGGTACCGGGCGATGTCCTCGATCGACAGCTTACCCTGCGGTGCCCACCGGTCACAGTCGCGGGCCGGCAGGTTGTGCAGGGTCAACTGAACGAGGTCGGCGTGCTGTGCCAAGGCGGCGTCCAGGTGCTCACCCAGGCCCATCACCCCATCCCCTCCCCCGATCCTGGCGATCCGGTCGAGCCAGACAGCGGTCGGCTGGTCGGCGACCGCGTCGCCACCGGGCTCGCCGGCGGCCCGACCGGCCCACTCGGGATTAACGTAGACCTGGGCTCCGACGTACGGGTTGTCCACCCTGTGCGGCGGATCGGCAGCCATGGCCGGACCGGCGCTGGCGAGCACCCCCACGACGAGGACGGACAGGGCGGCGGCGAGGACCGGGCGCACCTGGGCAGGTACGCGTCCCCGACGTGGCATGGTCATGGTGGCGACTCCCGCCAGCCATAAAGCTATGCACTTCTATTTATCATCCATCATCCCGCACCACTCGGCTGGTGATGCCGTCCAAGACGGTGGTCAGGTTGTGGTTGAAGGTTTCCTCGGCGTTGAGGTGGGCTCCGTCGATGACGAGCCGGGCGATGGTGGGATACCTGCCGGTCTTCAACATGCGGGTGAGGTAGGGGCCGAGGCTGGCCTGGAAGGCGGCTTCATCGGTGCCGGTGGAACGGGCGGTGCGTCGCTCGGTGACCTCTCTGCGGACCGCTCCGATAATGAAGGCGTTGAGAGCACCCACGGCCCGCTGGAGATCGTCGATGTCACGCACGCCCGGGGCTTGGCTCAGCGCCGCAGCGGTTGCTTCGCCCACGGCGAGCGCGTGCGGCCCCAAGTGCGGCCTTCCGCCGAGCAGGTCGGAGAACCACTCATGGTCAAGGGCGGCATCGCGGGTCGCGTGGGCGATGGCCAGCACCGTGGCGCGCCACGCGGATTGCTGGCCGACTTCGGCGATCCGGGCATAGACGACGTCGACCATCAGATCGAGTAGTTCAGATCTGTTGATCACATAGTCGTAGAGCCGCATCGGACCGGCACCGAGCTCTTTGGCGATCTTGCGAACCGACAGGCCGTCGAGGCCATGCGCGTCGGCGAGCTGGATCGCCGTAGCGGCGATCTTTTCGCGGCTCAACGACACCGGCGCCGCTCGCGGCTGAGGTTCGGGCCGTTCCCAAACGGGCAACGCTTCGCTACCGTACGGTGTATCCACGAAGACAGTGTACGGTAACGAGGTGAGTATGCGAATCGCAATCGCTGGTGGCGGCCTTGGCGGGTTGACGCTGGCACGGATCCTGCATCAGCACGGCATCGATGCTGTGGTGTACGAGCGCGAGGCAAGTCGATCCGCGCGGCCGCAGGGCGGCTCGCTCGACCTCCACCCGGAGTCGGGGCAGCATGCCTTGGCCGAGGCGGGTCTCGCCGGCCGGTTCCGGTCAGAGGCGCGGCCCGAGGGCGAGGAACATCGCATCGTCGACCCGACCGGACGGACCCTGGTGCACCACGAGCCGCAACCTGGCTCGTTCTCCGGGCGTCCCGAGATCGACCGGAGCGCACTGCGTGATCTTCTGCTCGATTCCCTCCCCAGCGACGCGGTTGTCTGGCGGCACCGGCTTGTCGCGGCAGCACCACGACGTGACGAGGGCTGGGAGCTGACGTTCCATGAAGGGCAGCGAGCCGACTGCGACATCCTCATCGGCGCGGATGGCGCGCGCTCAGTCGTCCGGCCGTTGCTGACCGACGTCGGGCTGTCCTATGTGGCAACTCTCGTGGAGCTGCACATCGAAGACGTCGACCGGTGCCATCCCGATCTCGCCGAACTGGTCGGCCCCGGGAACCTGTGGTGCGTCGGCGTGAGCCAGATCCTGGCGGCGCAACGCCTCAGCGACGGCAGCCTACGTGTCGGGATCTCGCTACGCGCAGACGATCGCCCCATCGACACGTACCGCAGTAAGCGCGTCCTGCTGGACATGTTCGGCGGCTGGGACCCCCACCTCACCGCACTCATCGAGGCCAGCGACAGCGCGCCGACGCCGCGCCTGATCGAAACGATGCCCATCGGCACGCGTTGGTCCAGCCGGCCAGGCGTCACCCTCATCGGCGACGCCGCGCACCTCATGCCACCGGTCGGCGAGGGCGCCAACCAGGCCATGCTCGACGCGGCCGAACTCGCCGGCCACCTCGCCGCCGACCCCGCCGACCCGGACTCGGCGATACGGGCGTACGAAGAGGCGATGTTCACGAGGATTCACCCGATCGCCGAGATGTCCGCACGAGTCCAGGCGATGATGCTGTCCCCGACCGCAGCGGACGACATCGTCCGCTTCTTCACGGCGCAGCCCGCCGAGCCGGCGTCCGCGGGCTGACAACGAGCGATGCGGTCCCCGACCCTGCCTGGCCCCCGTTCAGTGTCCGTATGCGTCGTACGCCTTCCAGGCCTCGACCGGAGTGAGCGGCACCGGTGCGGGCCGCTCCACCACCGTCTTCAGCTCGATCCGCCGGCCTTCGGCTGCCGACTCGAGCAGAGTGGTCATCGTTTCGAGGACGTGCAGCGCGACGTCGCCGCCCGCACGCGGCGGACGCTGACCGTCTGCCCGGACAAGGTCGATCAGACCGATGCCTCGGGAACTCTCGGCGTAACCGGCCCGCGGTTCGAGAACGCGCCATTCGGTGCCGCCGAGCGCGAAGAGGCGGACCACACCTTCGAAGTAGTTCGGATCGGGTACGGCGAGCGTGCCGGTCTCCCCATGTACCTCGATCGGTGCGGCCGTCGTCGCGACGCCGTCGAAGCTCGTGGTGATGGTGGAGAGAGCACCGCTGACGTGCTCGAGCACGCCGGTCACGTGGGTGGCCACCTGCGCCGGGAACCGCTGGCCGGTGCGCGGGCCCGAGCCGATGACGCGCTCGTCGCGCAGGCGACTGACGGCTCCGCTCACCGCGCGAACCGGCCCGAGCAGGTGGATGAGCGCCGAGATGTAGTACGGCCCCATGTCCAGCAACGGGCCGCCGCCCGGGGCGTAGTAGAAGTCGGGGTTGGGATGCCAGCGCTCATGCCCTGGCGTGACCATGACGGCCGACGCCGACATCGGGCGTCCGATGAGCCCGCCATCGATCGCGGCCCGCGCCGTCTGCGTACCCGTTCCCAGGACGGTGTCCGGCGCGCAGCCAACGCGGACGCCAGCCGATGCTGCCCGTTCGATGATCGAGCGGCCGTCGGGGAACGCCACGGCGAGCGGCTTCTCGACATACACGTTCTTGCCCGCGTCGATCGCGCCCAGCGAGATATCGGCGTGTGCTGCGGGGATCGTGAGGTTGAGCACCGTCTGCACGTCTGGCCGGGCGAGCAGGCTCTCGACGCTCAACGCCTCGGTGCCGGGCATCGTGGCGGCGACCGCAGCCGACCGGGAGGCGTCGAGGTCGGCCAGCGCGACGATGTCCACCGCAGGGTGGTTGGCGAGTGTGTCCAGGTACGCGCGGGAGATGAACCCGAGACCTACGACGCCGACGCGGTGCGGGTCGCCCACAGCATTCCCCTCTCGATCACGGTGCGGACGTCCGCGTGCTCCAGCACGTCGGGGCTGTGTCCCGGGGTCGTCACGACGATGCGCCCGGCACCCCAGAGTCGGGTCCAGATCGCCGGCGAGGTGACCGGCCGGTGCCATGGATGCCACGCCTGCGTGGGGTGGGTGGTGACGGCCAGCACGTCGATCAGGTCGTCGTGCAGCACCCAGTACTGCTCGGTGACCAGGTCGAAGTCCTCGATTCCCGCAGTGATCGGATGCTCCCGGCCGAGGTCGGTGATCCGCACCGTGTGCGGCAGAAAGTTGTCCTCCGCCGCACCGTGACGCTCGCACGGCTCCTTACCCGGATGGGTCGCGAACTGGCCGCCCACCAGGTGCAGGTATTCAGATGACGCGCGGAACGAGTCCACGATGCCGCCGTGCCAACCGGTGAAGCCCGTACCGGCGATGACCGCCGCACTGAGCCCCGCCACCTGCTCCGAGCTGATCTGCGACATCGTCACGCACTGCACGACGAGGTCGGTGTCGGCCATCTCGGCGGCATCGGCGTAGATCTCCGTCGACTCCTCGACCCGTACGGCATAGCCGCTGCGTTCGAGGAAGGGGATGAACAACTCCGTCGCCTTGACCGGCTGGTGGCCCTCCCACCCACCTCGAACCACCAATGCCCGCTGCTGCGCCACCCTCGCTCCCTCCCACGGTCCGTCGCCAAGGGGCTGGCCGCTCCCGCCCGGGCGACGTACCGCCGACAACCGTGCTTGTCGATCACCGAAACCGTACTCGGTTGCGGCCAGATCCGGCGTTCGCCGGGTTCCGGGTGCCGCCTTCCCGGGTGCCGTCAGGCGGCGACGGGCCGGGGGGCCGTCACGGGACCGGCGCGAGCAGGCAGCCGTCTTCCAGGGCAGCCACGCCGCCGGCCCAGCGCTCCCGGAACATCCGGTCATGCGACACCACCACCACAGCGCCCGGGTAATCCGCCAGCGCCTGCTCCAACTGCTCCACCAACTCCAGCGACAGGTGGTTGGTGGGCTCGTCGAGCAGCAGCATGTCGGCCTCGCCAGCCAGCAGCCGGGCCAGAGCCAGCCGGCGGCGCTGCCCGACCGACAGCGCGCCCACCGGTTTCCCGAAGTCCCCGGTACGGAACAGGCCCAGTGACTCCAGCCGCCCGGAATGCTCCTCGCGGGTGCCGGCCCGGCCTGCCGCGAACGCGTTCAGCAGGCTTCCCGCCGGGTCGCCGGTCGCAGTCTCCTGCGGCAGGTAGCCGAGGACACCCCGACGCTGCACTGTGCCCTCGTCCGGTGTCAGCACCCCGGCCAACACGTCGAGCAGCGTCGACTTGCCGGCGCCGTTCGGCCCGGTGACCAGAACCCGCTCGCCGGCGGCGACGGTCAACTCCGGTGCTCGCAGCCGCCCGGCGACGCGCACGTCGTACGCCGCAAGGACGGTGCCCTCACGCACCGCCGCGTTCAGCGGCGCGTGCAGGCGAAGCGGGTCCGGTGGCCGGGGCACCGGCTCGGCGTGCAGCCGGTCGAGCCGCTCGGCTGCGCTGCGTACCCGGGTGGAGATGGACGCCTGGACCCGGCGGCCGTCGCCGTTGTACTTGCATTTGTTGTGATCCTTGATCGCACGGCCGGGCGCCACCTGGTACGCCGTCGTCGCGCCCCACTCGGTCCAGTGGTCGATCTCGGCGGTCCAGTTGGCGTACGCCTGCTCCCACCGTTGCCGCGCCGCCCGTTTCTCGGCGAGATAGCCGGTGTAGCCGTTGCCGTAACGCACCACCGTCCCCCGGTCCCCGTCCACTTCGAGGATCACGGTGGCCACCCGTTGCAGCAGCAGCCGGTCGTGGGTCACCACCACGAGAGTGCCCCGGTGCCGGCGCAGCCTGCCCTCCAGCCAGGTCAGCGCCGCCTCGTCCAGATGGTTTGTGGGCTCGTCGAGAAGCAGCAGCTCCGGCTCCGCGGTAAGCACGCCGGCCAGCGCGAGCCGTGCCCGCTGCCCACCGGAGAGTGTGCCGAGCTCGCGCTCAGCCGTCAGCTCACCGATGCCCAGCGCGGACATCGCGGCCCGGACCCGCGCGTCGGCCTCGTAGCCGCCGCGCAGCTCGAAAGCGGTGAGCATCTCGCCGTACGCGGCCAGCTCACCGGCGTCGGCGTCACCGAGCCGCTGCTCGGCCTCGGTGATCCGCCGCTGGAGGTCGCGCAGGTCCGCCAGGGCGGCGTCGAGCGCGTCGCCGACGGTGGCGGTGTCCGGCAGGTCGAGCACCTGGCCGAGGTAGCCGATCCCGCCGTCTGCGGTGACCACGATCTCCCCCTCGTCCGGCGGCTCCTGCCCGGCGATCAGCCGCAGCAGGGTCGACTTCCCGGCACCGTTCTCACCGACCACCGCGGCCCGCTCGCCGTCGCGTACCGTGCCGGAGACCGCGGTCAGCACCCGGCCGTGGGCGTAACCCTTGCTCACCGTGTGCAGCGCGAGTTGCGTAGACATGAATATCTCCTTCCCCCGCGATCAAGCCCGTACACGGCCGTCGAGCAGGGCCAGCTCAGGGCCCTGCCAGCCGCGGCGCAGCCAGCGGTCATGAGAGGCGACGACGACGCCGCCCGGTGCGCTGCGCAGTGCGTCCTCCAACTCCTCCACCAGGCGCAGCGACAGATGGTTCGTCGGTTCGTCGAGCAGCAGGACGTCCGGTGGCCGGGCCACCAGCACGGCCAGGGCGAGCCGGCGGCGCTGGCCGGTGGAGAGCTGCCCCACCGGCCGTCCCGCGTCGCGGCCAGGCAGCAGCCCCAGCCGGGACAGCGGCACCGCCGGATCCTCGCCAGCGGCCTCGGTGTAGTACGAGCTGGCGGACCGCTCCGGGTCGGCGAATTCGACGTCCTGCTCAAGCAGCGCAACACGCAGCCCCGCCGACCGGTAGGCCGCACCGGAGTCGGGCTCCAGCTGACCGCCCAGCACCCGCAACAGGGTGGACTTGCCCGCCCCGTTCGGCCCGGTGACCAGCAGACGATCCCCGATCGTGACGGTCAGGTCGTCGATCGTCAGGCGGCCGTCGACCCGGACCTGCCGCAGTGACACGCTGCCCTCCCGCGCCCCGTCCCCGGTCAGTGCGGCAGTGAAGCCCAGCTGGGCTGGCGGGCGCCGCACCTGGTTGGCGGTGAGTTCGTCCAGGCGCTGCTGGGCGTTGCGCACCCGCCGCGAGATCTGCTTCTGGACGCGGCCGCCGTGCCGGTCGTACCCCACCTTGTTGTTGTCCTTGATGGACCGTGAATGGTTCACCTCGTGCGCGGTGGTCGTCACCGCCTGGCGCAGCTCCTTGAGCTCCTTCTGCTCGATGTCGTACTGCTGCTCCCAGCGCACCCGCTCGGTGCGCTTGACAGCCAGGTAGTCGGTGTAGGCGCCGCCGTAACGGGTGACGCCGCCTCGGGACGGGTCGAGGTCGACGATGTCGGTGCAGACCGCGTCGAGGAACGCACGGTCGTGCGATGCCACCACCACCGCGCCCGGAAGGTTGGCGAGCCGGTCCTCCAGGAACGTGACCGCCTCGTCGTCGAGATGGTTGGTCGGCTCGTCCAGCAGCATCGCCTGCGGCTGGCGGATCAGCAGCGCGGCCAGGCCGAGCCGGGTGCGCTGCCCACCGGAGAGCGACCCGATCGGGCGCCCGGAGTCCACAGCGGACAAGCCGAGGCCGTCGAGCACCATCTTGGCGCGGTGGTCGGCGTCCCACAGGTCGTGGTCCTGGGCCCACCCGAGCAGATCGCCGTACTCGGCGAGGACCGCCTCGTCCTCCGGCCGGACCGCGAGGGTCTCACCCAGCTCGTCGAGCCGATCGCGGACCCGATGGAACTCCGCGAGAGCGTCGTCTACGACCGCGGTGACAGGGGCGTCACCCGGGAACGGAAGCTCCTGACGGAGGAACTCGGTGTCGGCCGGGCGCTGGAGGTCACCAGCGTCCGGCTCCTCCGCACCGGAGAGCAGACGCAGCAGGGTCGACTTGCCGATCCCGTTCTCACCCACCAGGCCCAGCCGCTGGCCAGGCCCCGCGGAGAGCGAGACGCCGTCGAGAACTATGCGATCGCCGTAGATCTTGACCAGATCACGGGCATGCAGAACAGACACACTCGACATGGAGACACCAATCGTCGAATCGAAATAGGGAATCGACTACCCGCCGGGGCTCCAACATCCACAAGAAAGTGGGCGGCCACGGCAGCGGGCTGGGTGTGTGTCAGTAGATCACTGAGTCAGAATCACATGAATCGGACGTCTCGTCAACCCGAGCGCTCGCACCGAGACGTTCCCCGCGAGCCGCTCTTCCCCGGCCGCGATGTCGCACCGCACGCCCTGGTCATCGCCGTCGGCGCACACGAGCCGGACGCGCGCGAACTCGACGCCGCTCTGTTTGCCCGCGCCACGACGGTGGCCGAATCCCGTACCACCAGCCTGCGGGAGGCCGGCGACATCATTCAGGCGGTCGCCGCGGGTGCCCTCGCCGAGGAGGACATCGTGACCCTCCATCAGGTGGTACGCGGCACGGTCCGGCCGCCGACGGACCGCCCCCGCGTCTTCAAGAGCACAGGCATGGCCTGGCAGGACCTCGCGGTGGCCGCCGCCGTCCACGAGAGCTGACCCGACCGCGGTGCCCGCCGAGTCGTTGAGGATGGGTTTGGGCGGCCATCACCTTTTGCGTGCTGAATCAGGCCGTGCGGGCCGCCTCGACCGCTGCGAGCGCGATGCGGCCGGCGACCCTTGACAATGCCCTTCGCTGCGACACCGGAAGCCGTGTGCTGACAGCGGGCTCCACCAGCGGATCAGCCGCTTCGGCGGTTACCGTACTGGCGCGGGCTCTGCACCGAGCTCCGGCCGCCGAGGTGCTGACCCTTTCCATACGGCTGCGGCGAGGCGACTTTGCCCTTCGCGCGTCGGGCAGCCCGATTTGCGGGAACGGCAGGCTCGTCGGCCTCGGCCGTGGTTGAGGTGTCGGCATCCGCCGCGTTGGCGTCAGCGTCTTGAACGGGCTCGGGCTCGGGCATCGGTATCTCCCTGGTTTCGTAAGGCGCCCTGCGGATCATCGGCAGCCGACGGACGCGGACTACTCGACGCCGGTGTGGGCGCCTTGACGGTATCGCAACGCCGAGCCCGCCCGATCGACGGTCTCAGCTGCACCGGGCCGTCCGCCCCCGTGCGGTCGAAATCGGTCCCCGCCAAGATCAGCAGCGTCCTGGGGATCCGGCACGCGGGCGGGGCTGGTCCGCCGACGTCCACTGGGACGTCGGCGGACCCACCTCAGCGGATATCGGCGGTGGTCCAGCGGGGGGATGCGTTGGTGACCGGGACGGTGTCGCCGACCAGCGTGGTCACCGCCTGTGCGTCCCGCTGCACGCTGGTGCCGACCCAGAGTTCGACGTCGCCAGGCTCCACGACACGGGTGAACGTGCGGTCGGAGAAGGCCAGGCGGGTGGTGGGGACCGTCAGCTCGACCGTGACGGACTGGCCCGGCTCCAGGTGGACTCGCCGGTAGCCGAGCAGCTGTGCCACCGGCCGGGTCACCGAGGCCACCAGGTCGCGACCGTAGAGCTGGACCACGTCGTCGCCGGCGACCGCGCCGGTATTCGTCACCCGCACCGTCACGCCTACCGCCCCGTCGGTGGGCACCGTGGTGGGCACGGTGAGATCGCTGTACGCGAACGTCGTGTAGGACAGGCCGTGGCCGAACGGCGCCACGGGCGTCGCCAGCAGGTTGGTCCCCGCGTTCCCCGCGCCGAGGGTGGGGTGCAGGTAGGAGTACGGCTGCGCGCCGGCCGACCCGGGCAGGGTGACCGGCAGCCGGCCCGACGGGTTGACCCGCCCGGAGAGCACGCCCGCGATCGCCCCGGCGCCCTCCTCACCCGGGAAGAACGCCTGCACCACTGCCGCGCAGCGCGAGAGCGCCCAGCCGACCGAGTACGGCCGGCCGGTGAGCAAAACGAGGACGACAGGTGTGCCGGTCGCCAGCACCGACTCGACCAGTTCGCGCTGGACGCCGGGCAGTTCCAGGTCGTCCCGGTCGCAGCCTTCGCCAACCGTGCCGCGGCCGAAGAGGCCGGCGTGATCGCCGACGACCAGGACGGCGACATCCGCGCCGGCGGCCGTGGCGACAGCCTCGTCGAAGCCGGACCGGTCGTCGGTGTCCACGTCGCAGCCGCGTGCCCAGGTGACGAGTTCGCCGCCGAACTCGGCCCGCACGGCGTCGAGCACGGTCGGCACCTCGATGCCGGTCTCCACGCCGGGGTGCTGGACGAGGACGTGGTTGAGGAACGAGTAGCACCCGAAGAGCGCACTCTGCCGGTCGGCGTTCGGGCCGATGAGGGCCACCCGTCGTCCCGCCGGCAGCGGCAGCACGTCCCGGTTGGCGACCAGCACGACCGATTCCTCGGCGAGCCGGCGGGCGATCGACCGGTGCTCGGGCGAGTCGAGGTCGATTGCCTCAGGGGGCTCGTCGCTGAAGGTCGCGTCGAGCAGACCCAGGTCCAGCTTCTGGCGCAGTACCCGCAGCACCGCGCGGTCGACGAGCGCCTCGTCGAGCGTGCCCGCCCGCACCGACTCCCGCAGGGTCAGATAGGCGTCGCCGGTCGGCAGTTCGACGTCGAGACCGGCGGCCAGCGCCTGCCCGGCCGCCTCCGCGTGGTTACTCGCCACATGGTGCAGCAGGTTCAGGAACGCGACCCCGTAGTAGTCGGCCACCACCGTGCCGTCGAAGCCCCACTGATCCCGCAGGATGCCGGTCAGCATGGTCGGGTCGGCGGCGACGGGCATCCCGTCGATCTCGGCGTACGAGTGCATGACACTGCGGGCGTCACCGTCGATGATCGCCATCTCGAACGGGGGGAGCAGTACGTCGGCCAGTTCCCGGCGGCCGATGTGCACCGGGCCGAAGTTGCGCCCGGCGCGCGAGGCGGAGTAACCGGCGAAGTGCTTGAGGGTGGCGTGCACCCCCTGCGATTGCAGTCCGCGCACGTACGAGGTGCCGATGGTGCCGACCAGGTACGGGTCTTCGGCGATGCACTCGTCCACCCGGCCCCAGCGGGGGTCACGGATCACGTCGAGCACCGGAGAGAGCCCTTGGTGGATGCCCAGGGCCCGCATCGAGGCGCCGATCGCCGCGGCCATCTCGGTGACCAGTTCCGGGTCGAACGCGGCGCCCCAGGCCAGCGGGGTGGGAAACGTGGCCGCCTTCCACGCGGACAGCCCGGTGAGGCACTCCTCGTGGACGATCGCCGGGATGCCGAGCCGGGTCCCGGTGACCAGGTCGCGCTGGAACTTCCACAACCAGGCCGCGTGTTCCGCCGCGTCCACTGGGCGGGTGCCGTAGGTGCGGGTGAGGTGACCGAGCCCGTGCCGGGAGAACTCTTCGAGCTTGGCGTTCCCGCCGAACTCCCCCTGCATCGGTGCCACCGCCTCGCCGTCCTCCTTCTCCCAGAAGCCGACGAGCTGGGCGATCTTCTCCTCGATCGTCATCCGGCCGAGCAGATCACGTAGGCGTGCCCCGCCGTCGTGCCCGTTCGGCCGGCCGTGGTTCGGACCTGCCTGGGCCGGTGCCGGCCCGTCCACCAAGGCGTGGACCTCAGTCATGCTGTGCCTTCCTCTGGTTGTGCCCGTACCGTTGCCACTCAGCCCTTTACCGCACCCTGCAGGCCACCGACGATCTGCTTTTCCGCGAGCGTGAAGAAGAGCAGTGCCGGCAGCATCGCCAGCGAGGTGAAGGCGAGGACGCCTGCCGTGTCGGTGGTGTACTGGCTGGAGAAGTTCTGCACACCTAGCGGCAGGGTGTGCAGGTTGACGTCGCTGAGGACGAGCAGCGGCAGCAGGAACGAGTTCCAACTTGCCACGAATGCCAGGACGCCAACGGTGACGAGCGCGGGCCGCGACAGCGGCATCGCGATACGCCAGAGGAAACCGAGCCGGCTCGCGCCGTCGATCGCGGCGGCGTCCTCCAGCTCTTTCGGGATGGCCGACAGGAAGGGACGCAGGATCACGATCGTCAGTGGCAGCGAGAAGGCGACCTGCGGGAGGATCACCGCGTAGTAGGAGTTGATCAGGCTCAGGTCACGCAGCATGAGGTAGAGCGGCAGGATCGCCGCCCCGGCCGGGAACAGCAGGCCGAGCGTGAAGAAGGTGTAGAGCCCTTCCCGCCCGCGGAAGGTGTAGCGGGCGAGCACGAACGCGGCGGCCAGCCCGAGCACGACGACCGCGAGCGTGGTGCCGAGGGCGATGACCGCGCTGTTGAGCGCCTGCTGCCAGAAGTTGCTCTGGGTCAGCACCCTGGCGTAGTTGTCCCAGACAAACGGGTCGGGCAGGCCGGCCGGGTTCGCGACGATCTGCGGAGTGGTGCGGAAACCGCCGATGACCACGTAGATGACCGGGGCGATCGACACGGCCGCGACCGCGAGCGCGAGCGCGTAGGTGAGCGGCGTGCCCCAGGAGACCTGACGACGCCCGGTGGACGGGGAGTGAACGGAGTTTACGGCCATCGTCACTTCGCCCTTCCGGTGATGGCGCCCTCGATGTCGCGGCGGAGCAGGAACCGCTGGAACAGCAGCGCCGCCACGAAGGAAATGGCGAACAGGATCACAGCCACGGCGTTGCCGTAGCCCCACAACCGGGCGAAGAACCCGTTGTCCACCATGTACGTCGCCATGGTGGCCGATGCGCCGAGCGACCGAACCGCAGGCACCGAGGTCACCCAGATCATGTCGAAGATCTGCAGTGAGCCGATCATGGACAGGAACATCCAGATCCGGATCGTCGGGCCGAGCAGCGGGATCGTGACGTGCCGTTGGATCTGCCACCAGCTCGCGCCGTCGATGGCCGCCGCCTCGGTCAGCTCGTCGGGCACGTTGGACAGCCCGGCGAGTAGCAGGATGATGGCGAAGCCGACGTACTTCCAGGTGAGGACGGCCAGCAAGGTCCAGATGACCAGGTCCAGGTCGGCGAGCCAGGGGCGCACCAGACCGCCCAGTCCCACCGACCGCAGGAGCGCGTCGACCGTGCCGTCGCCGGTCAGGAGCAGCTTCCACATGATGCCGACGGTGACCTCGGCGAGCACGTACGGCACGAACACCAGCAGGCGGAACACGGAGCGCCCACGGAAGCGACGGTTGAGCAGGAGGGCGATGCCGAGGGCGATCGGACCCTGAATCAGCAGCGACCCGAACACGATGATCGCGTTGTTGCGCAACGCGTCGAGGAAGATCGGATCCTGGAAGGCGAGGGTGTAGTTCCTCAGGCCGACGAACTCGGTGGGAGGGCCGACCCCGCGCCACCGGAACAGGCTGTAGTAGACCGCGAAGCCCATCGGCACCAGCACGAACATCACGTAGATGACGACGGCCGGAGTGGTGAGCCCGATGATCTCGTACCACTTGCGGCGGGTCTCGGCTCGGCGGGCGGACGCGCGCCCGGCCCCGTCGGGGCCCGCCGGCGACGCGGAAGCGCCGCCGGCGGGCATACGGATCTGGTTGGCGGAGGTCACTTGCTTGCGGCCGCCTTCATCGCTGAGACGACCTTCTCAGGCGTCCCGTTGCCGGCGAAGATGGCGACGATCGCGTCGTTCATCGCGCTGCCGACGGTGCTGCCGTACGCCGTATCCAGCCAGAGCTGGACGTAGCTCGCCCCGGAGGTGGCATCCAGGATGGACTTCAGCGCGGGGTCCTTCACGCCGGCCTCGGCACCCTTGGCGACAGGCAGGCCCGTGCCGGTCTCGGCGTAGCCCTTCTGCACCTCGGGGCTCACGATGTACTTGAGGAACTCGACGCATTCGGCCGGGGCATTCTTGGAACAGGAGAACCCGTCGCCACCGCCGAGGGCCGCCTTCGGGTCACCCGGGGATCCGGAGATCGCCGGCACCGGGAACCAGCCGAGGAACGTCGCGAGCTTCGCCGGGTCCGTGGCGACGGTGTCCAGCGTGCCGCGGTTCCAGTCACCCATGAGCTCCATCGCGGCCTTGCCATTGGCGAGCATGCCGTTGGCGCTGGTCGGGTCGTTCTGGCCCGGCGTGGCGATGAAGTTGGGCTGGAACGGCTTGGTGTCGATGAAGGTCTTCAGGTCCTGGCCGGCCTTCACGAAGCACGGATCGTCGAAGGTCTTGTCCTTCGCCGCCTTCTTCAGGGTGTCGACCGAGCAGGCGCGCAGCGCCATGTTGTACCACCAGTGCGCGGCCGGCCACTTGTCACCGGCGCCCACGGCGATCGGAATGACGTTGATCGCCTTGAGCTTGGTGACCGCGGCGTTGAGCTCCTCGAAGGTGGTCGGCGGCGCCGCGATGCCCGCCTTGGCGAACATCTCCTTGTTGTACCAAATGCCCTCGATGCCCATCCGGAACGGCAGGCCGTACTGCTTGCCGTTCACCTGCCAGATCTCCGCGGCGCTGCCGATGTTGCCGACCTCGGTCTTGGTCTGGTCGGTGATCTCCTTGAGGTAGTCGGCCTCCACCTGCTCGCTCATCTCGCCGCCGCCCCAGGCCTGGAAGATGTCCGGCGGGTCGCTGCTCAGCAGCGCGGCGGGGAGCCTGGTGCGCTGGAGCTGGTTGGTCTCGATCGCCTCAATCTCGATCTTGACGGTGGAGTGCAGCGCGGAGAAGTCCTTGGCGACCTTCTCCCAGTAGGTCTTGCCAGGCCCGTCCTGTGAGGCGTTGTGCCACCAGGTCAGGGTCACCGGGTTCTTGTACAGCTCGCTCTGAGGGGTTGCCTCGTCGCCACCGCCACTACACCCGGTGACAACGAGAACACTCGTCATTAGCAGTGCCAGGACGGCACCCGCACGTCGCTTCGTTGCCATCGATGTCTCCTCGACTACTCAGTCGCGGTACTCGGCTTTCGGCGAAGTTTTACAGTCATGTAACTTGATGTCAATCGGTATCGATAACGGTTTCGAGTCGCTGGTGACGCGGCCGAGACGGGGCCCTATCATCATCGGCGTGGTGTTTCAGGAGCGCGTCAAGATGTCGGATGTCGCACGCACAGCCGGCGTCTCGGTCGCGACCGTATCGAAGGTCGTCAACGGCCGATACGGCGTGGCCCAAGCCACCGTGCTGCGCGTCCAGCAGGTCATCCACGAGCTCGGCTACGAGGCGAGCCTGGGGGCGCAGAGCCTGCGCAGCCACCGCACCAACGTGCTCGGCATCCTGGTCGCCGAGTTCGAGCCATTCTCGACCGAGCTACTCAAGGGGGCGTCCCAGGAGGTCGCGGGCAGCGGATACCAGTTGCTGGCCTACTCCAGCGGCGACGGCGAGGGTGCCGCCGTTGGCTGGGAGCGGCGCTCGCTCGCCCGTCTCTCCGGCACTCTCATCGACGGGGCCGTGATCGTCACACCGACCGTGGTCGAGACCAAGCACGGCTTCCACGTCGTGGCCGTCGACCCGCACACCGGGACGTCCGACCTGCCCACCATCGATTCGGACAACTTCGCCGGCGCCATGCTGGCGACCAACTACCTGCTGTCCCTCGGCCACCGGCGGATCGGGCACATCAGTGGCCGCGCCGACCTGAAGTCGGCGCGGCTGCGCGAGGCCGGCTTCCGCAGGGCGATGGCCGACGCCGACGTGCCGGTGGACGAGCGGCTCGTCCGCGTCGGCGGGTTCCGGATCGAGAGCGCCGCCGGCACGGCCGCAGAGCTTCTCAGCCTCCCCGACCGGCCGAGCGCGATCTTCGCCGGTAACGACCTCTCGGCGATATCCACGATGAACGTGGCCCGCGGCATGGGCCTCTCGGTGCCCGACGACCTGTCGGTGATCGGCTTCGACAACGTTCCGGAGTCGGCGCTGGTGAACCCGCCGCTGACGACAATCATGCAACCGCTGCAGCGGATGGGCGCCGAGGCGTTGCGCCTGCTCATCGACCTCATCGCCGGCGTCGAACGCGACACCCACATCCGGCTCCCCACCGAGTTGGTCATCCGTTCTTCCTGCCGCCCGCAGCACTGACGCCCGCAGCGGGCGAACGCACGGTCCGCGATGCCTCCCCGCAGGTCGCGTCGCCGTCGCAAGCTCCGGCCCGATCTGCCGGCGCGGGTGGCCGCGTCTTCGTCGCGCTCGCGCTGCAGCCCACGCTCCTGAGGCGGCGTACGCCGGTGGCTCAGTGGCCGCGGAGCGCCTCCTCCAGCCACCATGAGCCGCGCGCCGAGCAGACCTTGGCGCCCACCACCAGCGGCCGTGTACGCGGACCAGCGAGCCAGCGGCGTACCGGCTCGAGATCGTCAACGGTGCGGACAGTCGGGCGTACCCGGTGGAAGTCGGCCCCGACCGAGGCGGCGAGCGCCGGCAGGTCGATGAAGAAGTTCGACCGAGGCGCGGTCGCCTCCGGGGCCAGGACCACCATCGGCGTACGGCTCTTCGCGGCCTCGGTGACGCCGGTCAGCGCGTTGGTGACGCCCGGACCCTGGTGCACCGAGAGCAGGCCCACCGTCCCGGAGGTGCGGGCGTACCCGTCGGCCATGCTCGCCGCGCCGCCCTCGTGGGCCGCCGCCACGAACCGGACACCGACCGCCACGAGCGCGTTCGTGACATGGAAGTTGCCGCTGCCGACCACCCCGAAGACATACCGTGCGCCGTGTCCGTACAGAACCCGCCCGACCACCTCGGCTACCCGCATCGGTGGCCCGGTCCTACCGTTCGATGAGCGCGAGGACCCGGCACGGGCTGCCGGACCCGGAGACGATCGGCAGTGGTCCGGCGATCACCACCGCGCCGGTCGCCGGCAACTGCGCCAGGTTACGGAGCTGCGTCAGGCCGTACTTGTCCTGGCCGAGCAGGAACGAGTGGCACGGGAACGGCGGGTCGAACGAATGCGCGGCGCCCGCGTCGGTGCCGACCGTCTCCACCCCGACGCCCTGGATCGGCGACTCCTCCGCCAGCCAGCGGGCGCATTCGACGGAAATGCCCGGGGTACGCCCCGCGTTGGCGTACCGCTCCGGGTCGTCGCCGTACGCGTCCCAGCCGGTGCGGTAGAGCAGCCAGCCACCGGCGGGCAGGGCACCGTGTTCCGCCTCCCACGCCTTGACGTGTGCGACCTCGAGCAGGAAGTCAGGGTCGCCGGCGGCGTCGGCGGCATGGTCGATCACCACCGCCGGGGCGATCAACTGGCTCACCGTGGGGTGGACACGTACACAAGGATCTCCGACCCCCGTTCTCAGGTCGGCCCCACTCACACGGGATGCCTTACACCACCCTGACCAAGAGGGCGGTGCTACCTCACCGCCGCAGAGAGTTGGGCGAGGAACCGCTCTGGCGATTCAGGCTAAGGGCTGCCATGATCGATTCGTGTCGCTGTGGGAGGCCGCCTGGCGCGTCGGATTACCGCTGATCGTCGTCGTCAGCGCCGCGGCCGCTGTGTCCGTCGCATTGTCCCACCCGCCCGACAAATTCTCCCGGCCACGCGGCTGGCACTGGGCGTGGGTGGGGCTATGGCCGATGGCGGTCGGTGATGCGGCGTTCGGCGACTCCCGATCGTGGTTCGAGCGTGCTTGGAAGGGCGGCACCGCACTGCTCGTTGCCGTGGCCGTCGCAGTCGCTGCATGGCGCCACTACCGGTGGCGAAAGCGTATCCGGCTTGCGGACGACTCGCCTCCGCCCGCCACTCGGCCGCCTCGGTCCGACTCGTAGCCTTCGCTGCGGCTGCCTACTGGCGGCCGCTGCACGAACAAACGGCTACACCGAGCCAGACGACGACGCCTGAACTGGCGGCCAGAGGGACACCCGGAGCCACACCTTGCGAGGCAAGCAAGGCGAGGCCAACCAACGGCTCCTTACCAACGTGACCTGCGCACACTCCCCGGCCAGGCAACATGGAACGTCGTCGAATGCTGCACAGAACCTCGGAGCACTCCGCAGTGAAGCAGGACGCTGCACCGAGTTGCGATCAGAGGCCAGCCGGGACGCGGCCAACGACGCCGCCAGCGCTCGCAGCGCCGCCGTTCGTACGCCGGAAGCCTCTTCCCTCAGCAGGCTGGTCAGCATCGGCGTCACCCGGGCGGGCGCATGGCGCCACTTACGCATCGCCACGACTGCCATCCGTACGCCTTCGAGCCTGACCTCCGGACGCTCGCCCGAACTCATCAGCTGTTCCGCCCAGGCGCAGCAGTCTTCCTCCCGGTCGAGGTCGGTCAGCGCCCGCGCCCAGCGCTGACCCGCTGTCTCACGGAGACGGAATCCCGGCGCGTCCAGGACTCCGGCGCAGGCCACGAGATCGGCACGGATCACCGCGTCCAGCGCCGGCCAGGCCGCCGAGGCGTCGTTGCTGAGCACGGCGATGTTGGCCAGTAGCCGGATGGCCGGAACGGGGTCCGACTGCAGGCGTTGCAGGATGGCGTGCCGCTGCGGGACCTTGTGCCAGGGCATGGCGTCCGCGAGGGTGATCCGGACGACCGGATCGGTCGAGGCGTTCAACGCTGCTATTACCCGGTCAGGTTCGGCGGTGCGCACCAGTAGCGTCGCAGCGGTGCGCCGCACTCTCGGGTCCACGTCGCTCAGCGTTTGCCCGGTGGCGTCCGCGACCAGGGGCCAGTTGGAGTTGTGGCCGCTCAGCTGGTCCAGCAACTCGAGGATCGTCCGGCGCACCGGTGCGCGGCGGTCCGTGATGAAGCTCAGCAGGCGACGGGTCATCAGCCCGTCCCGCTCCGCCCGGACAAAGTCGAAGATGTGTCGCCGCGCATCGCTGCCAGGGGTCAGGACGTCACCTGACAGGACCGCGACCTCCAACCACTCCCAGCCGGTCGGCGGTGCCGGGTCGCTCACTTGACGAGGCGCGGGGCGCCCTTCCAGTGCGTCATGAGCCTGATCCTTGCTCAGGAGCGTTCCCATGTGCAACGCGATTAGTTACCCGCTCTTCGGCATCTCCGGCTGCTCTTTCGTCAAGTGGAGCAGCCACCCCTCACCGGTACGGATGAGTGCGTATCGCCGGGGGCCGGCGCGGCCGTGCAACGTGAACAGCATTCGGCGGTCGGTGCGGTCGTGCTCCTCCCACGTGCCGATGTCGGCGATCGATTTATCCGCGTCCTCATAGGTGAGGTGATCGAGGTGGTGGTCGGGCACGGCGATCGCGAGCCGGTTCTCGCTGGGACTCGTCGGCAGGCCGCGAGGCACTGCCCAGGAGCGCAGCACACCGCCCTCCTCGAGCCGCAGGTCATAGTGCGGTCGCGGTTTGCGGTGGTCGTGCAGGACGAAGGCGGGTGCCACTCTTGCCATTGTCGGCGCCCGCCGGCCCTATCGCCTGCCTATGCGTACGGCCGGCTGCTGCGGGGGCAGGTCTTCGCGGCCAACCTCCTGAATTGCCATACGGATCTCTGCATAGATATGCTCGGGGCATGTTGTCCCCCTACCCTTGTGCCCGTCTCGACTGTTCCCCCACTCGGGAAAGGCGGACTCTCCCAATGGCCACGTACCCCCTGACAGCCGGATGAGCGGGTCGCGGTTGCCGCCACGGGAGAAGCCCGGCGCGACGGGATCGCAGTGCGACCTGCGGGTGTGCTTCTTCGGCGACTCGTTCACGGTGGGGGTTGGCGATCCGTCCGGTGTGGGCTGGGTGGGGCCCGTGGTCACTGCCGCCCGGGCGCAAGGCCATGAGCTGACCGCCTACAACATGGGCGTTCGCAGGGACACATCCCTGGACGTGGCCCAACGTTGGCTTCCTGAAGCCCGTGTCCGCCTCAAGGATGGGCAGGCTTTCGGGGTCGTGTTCTCGTTGGGGACCAACGACGTGGACATGCAGCTCGGCCAGGTTCGAGTCCCGCCGGGCCGATCACTCGCACTGCTTGCCGCGATGCTCGATGACGCCCACGCCGCACGGTGGCACACGCTTGTTGTGGGGCCGCCGCCGGTGCAGGACCGGCAGGCGAGCAAACGGGCAGCCGATCTCGCCGCCGCGATGGTGCAGGTGTGCGCCGCCCGAAGTGTGCCGTTCGTCGATGTCACGGCGCTCACAACGGACCCGGTCTGGAGCCAGGAGATCGCCGCGGGAGACGCCTATCATCCGTCCACGGCTGGTTACGCCCGCCTCGCCGCCCTGGTAGAGCCGGCTGTCCTGCGATGGCTGGCCGGCATGACAGCCGACCTGAAGTAGTCCTGCGGGTTCTCATGACCCACTCAACATCGCCGACATGGCGCTATCCCCGGTCGCGGATACCCCAATGTCGCCGATCTGGAGTCGATCACGCTCGACGCACGCCGCCTGCGCAGTCGGCGGCACCACTGTCCGAGCCGCCAGAGCCAACGGCGTCGCGGAAGGCGCTGCCGCCCAGGCCGCCGGCACCATTGGCACCGCCCAATCCGAACGGGCGGCTGACCGACTCGTTGTGGTCTCTGGTGGTGACGTACCCGACCTTCACGCTTCCGTTCGCCACCTGGCTGCTGGTGGGCTACTTCTCGTCGATCCCCGTCGAGTTGGAGGAGGCCGCGCTGGTCGACGGCTGCAGCCCCGTCCAGGCGTTCGGCCGAGTGGTGCTGCCCCTTGCCAAGCCAGGGCTGCTGGCGGTCGCGCTCTTCACCCTGACCAATGCCTGGAACGAGTTCCTCTTCGCCTTCGTGTTCATTACCAAGGACGAGTACAAAACGCTTCCCGTGGGGATGCAGTCGATGATCGCGGGAGACGTTGTGCCGCAAGGACAACTCGCGGCGGCGTCGCTGCTCGTCAGCATCCCCGTGGTGATCATGTACGCCCTCGGGCAGCGCTTCCTGACCGAAGGGCTCACCGCAGGCGCGGTGAAGGGCTGATCTGGCGCACCGGCAACGAGACGGAACTCATCCAGTGCCCGATTGCCCCCCGACGCACCGGACTGAGTCCGAAATCGGTCACACAAAAACGCGGTTCAGTTCCGCCCAGTCCTTTGTGGTCGGCGTTGCAGCGCGGTTGGATGATCGTACGGTGCCTGCCGGTATGGTGCGGTCGGTAGTCGGTACGTCACAGGGGCGCTTGGTTCGGAAATCGCCTCATTTGGCCTGGGGAGGCGTCGTTGACTGGTCGTCCGGTTTTACTTCCCGTCACGGTTGCAGGTGTGGAGCTTCAGGTCGAGGTGACCCGCCCGGTCGGTTTCGAGGAGACCGGACGCAGCGAAAAGGTGCGCGACGCCGTGAGGGACGCCTTCGATCGCGCCCAGGACGCGATTGTCGCGGTGGCGACGTCGACCGTGGACACCATCACACAACTGGGAGAACAGTCGCTGCGGCCCGACGAAGTTCAGGTCAAGTTCGGTCTGAAGTTTTCGGCGACGGGCAGCGTAGTCGTCGCGGGCGTGTCGAGCGAGGCGACCATAGAAGTAGCGCTGACCTACCGTGCCTCGGCGGCGCACCAACCCCTATGACGCCTGATCAGAGGGTTCCGGGGTTTCTCGGCCGGATCCTCAATGCGGCAGGCGGTCCCGAAGGCACATGTTTTCAAGTGGCGCCTGGCGTCTTCGTGACGGCGTGGCATGTGCTGCGGAACGTTAGCGCGAGCACCGACACGGGCGATATCGGCGGGCTGGTGCGGGTAGATCCGTTGGGCGGCGGGGGCAGTTTCGCTGCGAAAGTGATCAACGTCGACCGGGTGCACGATCTCGGTGTGTTGCGCGCAGAGCGCAGCCTTCCCGCAGTCGTGCCGGGTGTGGCGGTTACGGATGACGTCGAGCTTCGCGCCGAAGTGGCGATCACCGGTTCGGTGTACCTACCGGATGATCAGGAGTATCGCTTCCTGGATGCACCTGGGCGTTGGGCGGGCGGCACGACCCGTGGTGGGGTGCGGCTGGGTCGGCTGACAGCGAGCGACGTGATGCGGGGGATGTCGGGTGCCCCGGTACTCGGTGTCGACAACATTGTGGTGGGTGTCGTCTCAGCCCGGTACAACAGCGACGACACCTGGGGCAGAGACACGGTGTGGGTCGCGCGAACCGAAGACCTGGCGCCTCTGCTGCGCGACGTCGGTGTCGAGGTGCGGGCGCGGGAGAAGGCCGAGTACGTCGAACCGCCCTCGCCGGGTATCTGCCCCTACCCCGGCTTGTCCGCGTTCACTGCCGGTCAGGCCGACTGGTTCTTCGGCCGCAGGGATCTGACCGCGAAACTGCTCGACCGGCTGGTGGTGGCCAAGGATCGCGGTTTGCCGTTGCTCGTGGTAGGCGTGTCCGGCTCGGGCAAGTCGTCCTTATTGCGGGCCGGTCTCGTGCCCGCGTTGTCGCGTGGAGAGCTCCCGGTTTCCGGTTCCGCGGACTGGCCGCGGGTTCGGCTGACACCCGGCTCGCGGCCGCTGACCGAGTTGGCCAGCCATATCGCGGTATTGGCGGGCAGTTCCGTCGGGACCTCGGTGGACGAGGTACGGGCCGACCCGTTCAGATTCGCGGCGCTGGCCCGCCAGGCGGCGCTCGCGCACGCGAGCAGGATGGGACTCGACGTTGCCGGGCCGGTGGTGCTGGTCGTCGACCAATTCGAGGAGATCTTCACGCGGTGCAAGGACGCCGCCGAACGTGCGGCCTTCATCGCGGCACTGCGTGCGGCGGCCCACGGCGTCGCCGACGATGACACCACCCCGAGCGCGCTCGTGCTCGCCAGCCTGCGAGCGGACTTCTTTTCCTCCTGCGCGGAGGAACCGGGCCTGGCCGGAATCCTGCAGGACAACCAGTTTCTCGTCGGGCCGATGAAGACCTCCGAACTGCGCAGCGTGGTGGAAGGGCCCGCAGCGGTCGTCGGACTCGACGTTGAACGGGGTTTGGTCGATCGGGTGCTCGAGGACGTCGTCGGCGCCGCCGGCCCTCAACCGGGCACCCTGCCGTTGCTTGCCTATGCGTTGGAGGCCACCTGGACCAAGCGGCGAGGCAATACCATGGCCTTGGCCAGTTACCAGGATTCCGGTGGCGTACGGGGCGCGATCAGCGAGGCTGCCGAGAAGCTGTTCACCTCGATGTCCGAGCTGGATCAACGGATCGTGCGGCGGTTGTTGCTGGCACTGGTGGCAGTCGGTGACGGTGTCGATGACACCCGTCGCCGGGTGCCGAAGCCGGAGCTGACCGGTGGTGACGACGACTCGATAACGGTACTCAACCGATTGGTCGCCAACCGGCTGGTCGCCGTTGACGAGGACACTGTCGAGATCGCCCACGAAGCCCTGTTGAGTGCCTGGCCACGGTTGGCGACCTGGCTAAACGAGGACCGGTCTGGTCTCGTCGTACACCGCAGGCTTACCGATGCGACGAACGACTGGCTGAGCCTGGATCGGGATGGCGGCAGCCTGATTCGGGGCGCCCGGCTAGCCGACATCCGGGCCTGGCTGGCCGAGCGCGACGACCGCACGGCGGGCCTCTCGGACGTGGAACGCGAGTTCGTCGCGGCAAGCGAGACAGCGGAAGCGTTTACCCGGGAATTCGTCCGGCGCAACAACCGGCGATTGCGTCGTGGGGTGGTGGCGCTGGCCGTCCTGCTCGTGGTTGCCGTGGTTGCGGGTGGGCTGGCGGTGTGGCAGCAGCGTGTCGCGGACGATCAACGGTCCCTTGCAGAACAGCAGCGTGCCGTCGCGTTGTCCCGGCTGTACTCGTCGGAGTCATTGACCGCACGCGACACCGATCCGCGCCGGTCGCTGCTGCTGGCGATCGCAGCATGGCAGGCCGCGCCGACTGAGGAGGCACACGGCGCTGTCCTCAGCGCACAGGGCATTCCCTACCGGGGTACGCTCGGCCCTCTCGAGGCCCGGCTGTGGGATACAGACCTCAGTCCCGATGGCACGCTCGCCGCGACAGCGACCACCGACGGTTCGGTGACGCTGTGGGACACGGTGACTCATCAACAGGTCGCCGCGTTGACCGGCAAAGATGGCGAGTTTCCGGTCGTCGAGTTCAGCCCGGACGGAAATATCCTCGCCACTGCCCATGGCAGTCCTGAAGGCGCCGAGCGACGGCTGAGGCTGTGGGACGTACGCGCCCGCAAGCTTCTCCGCAGCTTGCCCGGCGATGCCCTGAGCATCGCTTTCAGCCAGGACGGGGCCTGGATCGCGACCGCTTCCCGGAGCGCGCCCACCATCGTGCTGTGGGATGTGGAAACCGGGCGACAGGTGCGTACCTATGACAAGGGAGGTGCCGCCTTCGGAGTCGCGTTCAGCCCGGACGGTTCGCTGCTCGCGGCGGGTGGCGGGGATAACAGCGTCCGGATATGGCAGACCGCCACCGGACGCCAGGTAGCGGTCCTGGCCGGACACGAGAAGTTCGTGACAAGCATTGATTTCAGCATGAATGGCTGGCTGCTGGCCAGCGGCAGTGCCGATGGGACGGTGCGGCTGTGGGACGTACGCAATGGGCGGGCAGCGAGTGTGCCGGTACTGCGCCCGCCCGGCGGAAACGAGTCCATCAGCGAGGCGGAGTTCAGTCCGGACGGGCGACATGTGGTCGCCGGTTTGAACCGAAGTAAAAGCGTGCAATGGTGGCGGGTCACCGACGGTGCCGCCATCCGCTCCTTTGTCGGACACACCGAAGGTGTTGTGTCAGTCGGGTTCAGCAAAGACGGGCACACGGTGCTCAGCGGCAGCCTCGACCGGTCGGCAATTATGTGGCGAGCGCAGACCAATGTGATTGACCAGTCACACTCGCCCACCGGCGTCGCTTTCAGTCCGGATCGCCCCCTGCTGGCGTTTACCCGAGACAAGGCCGTCACGCTATGGGACATGACCAAACAGTCCGTAGTCCGTGAATTGAACACTGGCGTGATCAACTCTTTTTCCTTCAGCCCGGACAGCGGTCAGCTGGCGACGGCAGGTGCCGACGGGAGGGTGCGTCTGTGGAATACCACCAGCTGGCAGCACGGCGCCCCGGGAACCCTCGGCGAGGATGTAATACCAAATTTCCTCCGGTACAGTCCGGACGGTAAGGCCCTGACCGTGATCGGCGGCCCGCCCTTGGACGCGGTGTCTTCAGGTAAGGCCAAACCCCCGTACCGTTTTCTGTTGGTGCGATGGGATCTCACTAACTCCGACGCGTCACCGGTTCGAATTACCTATAAGATCAACGACGCGCCAGAGGACCCTTATCCGAGTGGCCAGGTGGCCTTTTCCCCGGATGGGAGTTTGATGGCCATCCCGTTGAGTAACGGGAGAATCGAGCTCCGCGAGGCGCGTACCGGTGATTTGATCCACGCCCTGGACGGCCACCATGGATTTGCCACCACCGTGGCGTTCAACAAAGACGGTACGATCTTGGCAAGCGGTGGCAGCGACCGAAACCTACGGTTGTGGGATGTTGCTACGAGAAAGCAGATCGGCGCTACGTTGAGTGGGCACAACGGCTCAATCAGGGGACTGGCCTTCCTGCCGAACGGCGGCACACTCGCGTCGATCAGTGATTACGATATATCGCTGCGACTGTGGGACGTTTCGGCACACCGACTCCTGGCTGCGGTGCGCATACCCGGCTCCCCGAACGGTCTTGCCGTGCAGTCCGGTACCGGACTAATCGCCGTGGCAGGTCTGTATTCACAGGTAAGCATCGTGGATCCCGATCCCAATCGGGTGGTGGCCGGTGCATGCTCAGCCTTCCGTGGCAGGCAGACGGTTGCCGAGGCATGGAAAGCCACCGGCAATGATCCGGACCAGGCCCCACGATGCTGAGTTGTGGTCCTCGGCGATTCATGCCAGGGAACATCGCCCGCCGCGGCGTCGCTGCTCGTCAGCATCCCCGTGGTGATCATGTACGCCCTCGGGCAGCGCTTTCCTGACCGAAGGGCTCACCGCAGGCGCGGTGAAGGGCTGATCTGGCGAATATCGGCTGGCAAGGCGTGCGGCCTGTGCGCCACAGTTGGGCGTGATTGTCATCCAGCGGGTACGCGTGCGATGGAGCGCGGCTGGACGCGGCGCGCGACAGGCCGACACCCGTCGAGGCCTCAACCGCCCGGTGATGCTTCCCGCGCCGCTGCCAACAGGCGACGTTGTAGTCCATGACGTTCTGGCTGATGAGGCCGCCAGCTACGAACGCCGCAGCGACACACTGACCGGCGGCGTGAGCATCGCCCGCAGCCTCGGCCTGTGGCTCACCTTCGATGGCTCGGCGGTAACCGTCGAGCGTCGGCCCGGCAGGGCGGCGTTTCCCCGAGCAGGAGCGGCGACCCGGCTCTTCACTCTCAGCCACGGGCAGGTCGGCCGGTACAGGGCCAACTTCCGGTTCCGGTTCACCGACTGCGCGTGCGACCCGAGCTGGTACTACGAGGACTGGGCGGTCTATGTCAGCAACGGCAATGTTGCGCAAGACCGGTTTTTGCGCGGTGAACCGGACCGCGATGTCGACAAGCGTGTCCACCTCTACGGCGGCTCCGCGCGCCGAGGTAACCGTTAGCAGCCGCCACCACACTGGGCCGATAACCCGCTTGTCCCGGCGGGAGTCGAGCACCACCACGCCCGCACGCACTGCCACCGAAGAAGCCGACCTGCCGGCGGAGTCGCCCGGAGCATGGCCCGGGGCAAACCGTCCCCCGCGTCCGGGCCCAGCTTGATGTGCAACCTCTGTTGCGCGGCCCCGGGTTAGCCCGCGACCTCGCTCGGACGAGGGAACCGGTCGGGGTGGGCGTGAGTCTCATCTCGGCCGGATGATTTTCCCGTAGTGCCCGATTAGCGGCTCTTCCGGTGGCCGCCCGAGGAGGTCTGACCCATGCCCCGTCGCTTGGCCCCGCTGCTGCTGGCACTGCCGCTGCTGGCGCTCGCCGCCTGCGCCGCCGCCACCACCGCGCCGACGACACCCCCGCAGCCGCCACCTGCGACCGCGACACCCGATCCGGGCCAGTCCCACTGGTCGGGCCAGGAGGAGGTGGTTAATGCCGCCAGGGTGGTCGACGAGGCGGCCCCCCTGCGCTGGCCCGAGGCCTACGCCGGGGTGGCTGTCGACCCGCCCGCCCGAGTCCTGCTGGTACAACGCATCCCCACCCCCGGGCTGGACGCCGCCGTCCGAGCGATGGTGCCGGCCGTGACCGTGCGGTTCACCGACGCCCGGTACTCCAAGGTGGTTCTCGACGAGTGGGTAGCGGACATCAGCGCCGACTTCGACTACTGGCAGCGGCGAGGCGTTCAGCTGCGCAACGTCGGCGCGGAGCCCGGCCAGTACGTGGAGGTGGGCACCGACGACCCGCAGCGCGACGCCGGGAAGATCCAGGCCCACTACCCGCACATGACGCTGCGCATGGTGCAGGGCGTTATCGCGGTGCCGGCCACCGCAGCTGACGCTGTAACCCAACCCGGACGGCGGTGAACTCGAGAGGTCTACCGCCGTCCGTGTGTCGCCGGCGGTGACCGGTCGCCCCGGTCACCGCCGGCCCGGCGCGGACAGTGGTCCTCCGCGCCGGGCTGCGGCATCGGGTGGGGTCAGCCGGCCGCGCAGGTGGCCGTCGCGCCCGGGCCGGTGCCGGTGCCCTGGAAACCGAAGTTGGTCGACTGCCGGGCGCTGATGCGTCCGTTGTAGCTCACATTGGTGAACCGGACGGTTCCGCTGGTGCCGCTGGCCTGGGCGTTCCAGACGCTAGTGACCGCGGCGCCGCCGGGCAGCGGGATGGTCACGGTCCATCCGTTGATGTCCGCAGAGCCGGCGGTGACCGTCACGCTCGCGGTGAAGCCGCCGTTCCACTGGTTGACCGCCACCGACGCGATGCAGCCGTTACCGGTCGGCGGCGTGGTGGTGGGGGGAACCGTGGTCGGCGGAGCGGTGGTCGGCGGCGCCGTGGTCGGCGGCGCCGTGGTCGGCGGCGCCGTGGTCGGCGGCGCCGTGGTCGGCGGCGCCGTGGTAGGCGGATTGGGCGCGCCGTTGGCCAGGCTGTAGGCCAGGGCGGGCTGGAACGAACCGGCAGTGTAGCGGCAGCCGTCCGCCTCCCCCGGCGGCTTTACCCACAGGTACGCGTCGATGTTGCTGTCGCCGGTGTTGGTCGTCGGGTACATCCCGATGCGCCGGTCGGTGTTGTCGTCGCCGCACCAGTCCCCGCTGGCACCCCCGTTACGGCTGGTGTCGATGACCTGGCGCTTGCCCGAGATGCCCATGCCAGTGAGGGCGGAGATGATCGCCCGGCCAAAGTTCGCCTCGCCGGAGGTGGAGTTGTAGTTCGACACATTGGTGAAGAAGCCGTCGGCGTACTGCACGCCGGCCGCCCGGAGCCGGTTGGCCTGCTCGCCTGCGCTGTTCCAGGTGGAGTGGCCGCCGTCGAGGTACACCTTGGCGTTGGCGTTGGCCGATTTGATGGTCTGGGTGGCCGTCGTGATCGCCTGGTTGCGGGCGTTGATCTCGCTGCCGCTCAGGCACGTCAGCAGGGCGAGCGAGTCGGTTTCCAGGATGATGATGACGGTCTGGTTGCCCAGCCCTCTGGCGAAGTTGGACACCCACGTCTGGTACTGGTTGAGGTCCGGCGCCCCACCCGCGCTGGCCCCGCCGCAGTCCCGGTTGGTTATTTCGTACACCGCAAGCACCGGAATCTGCTGCGCCGCGTTGGCGGCGCCGATGAACCCGGAGACCTCGGACTGCACAGTCGACGGGTTGAAGTTGGCGAACCAGCGGGCCTGCGGCTGACTCGCGATCTTGTCGCGGATGACTGCGGTGCGCGAGTCGCTGGGGTTGGCGGCGACCCAGCGGACGACTGCCGAACTCGGGTCGCGGTAGAGCGATCCGGACAGCGTGCCGGCGGAGGCGCTGCCGACGGTGAGGCAAACGCCGACGGCAGTGGCGCCCGCGACGGCCGCCACGATGATGGCCGCCGATCTGCGCCGGAGCGAGGAGAGGGTAGGCACGACGTGTTGCCTCCTGATCACATAGATGTTTCTAAGTTTATGGGAGCGTTCCCATGGACGGTAGCGGAGGCGTACGCCGCTGCCAAGATGTGAAGGCTCGTCAATGAGACAGCGGCCGCGTTGCATGCCAAGGCCCAAGCAGGGCCTGTGCGACGGGATGAGCCGAAGAGGTCACCAGCAGCGGATGCACTGGAGATGGAGCCGCAGGTCGGATCGGGGTCTCACCTGACGAGACCATCTACCGACCCGCGCATGCCGCGACGACGCGACCGGCGTCGATGAAGGACAGGTCTGTCGCTGCGACGACCGTGGGGTCCGCGACGCCAGGGACGCATCGTTGGGGACGCGGCCGACTTCTGGTAGGCGGCGGCCTGCAGGGAGTACAGCTCCGCGTAGAGGCCACCTTGGGCAAGCAGAGGGCGAGGTCATGCCGCGCGATTCGCAGTCGGGGTGTCACCGTCGAGCAGGAGTCTCGGCCCGGTCGAGCAGGGCGTCGCCTACCGGATTTCCTGCCCCGATCGTGCGAGCGGCGGTGATGGGGCAACGTGCGTCCGGTTCGCGGTGAGCGCGGCCGCCTCGGCGCGCAGCGCGACGTACCAGTGCCGCCAAACGGACCTGGCAGCGGCGGCGGCTGGTACGGCGGATCAGCTGGTGCGCAGCACGACCCGGCCGAGGTTGCTGCGGGTTTTGACCAGTTCGATCGCGTTGACGATCTGTTCGAGCGGAAAATCAATGTGCTGCGGGCGTAGCTGACCGGTGGCGAGAAGCTCCCACAGTTCGGCCCGGCGCTTGTCGATCAGCTCGGGCTGCTCCCGGCTGACCAGGCCGATGGAGAACCCGATGACCGACTTGAGGCCGCCGAGCAAACTGCCGGCGTCGACGGCGCCTCCGCCTGCGCTGAACGCGACGAGCCTGCCGAACGGCGTGAGGGCGTCAACGCCACGCTGCACAATGTCGCCGCCGACTCCGTCGAGAACCAGGTCGACGGGTTCGCCCCACGATGGCTGGGAGTAGGTCACCACCTCATCGGCGCCGCACTGGCGGGCGAATGGAGCTTTGTCCGGTGACCCGACAGCGGCGACCACCCGGGCGGCGCCGAGCGCCTTGGCCAGTTGCACGGCCAGGTGCCCGGTGCCGCTGGCCGCAGCGGTGACCAACACGGACTCGCCTTGGGTAAAGTGGCCGGCACGCAAAGCACTGAGCCCGATCAGACCTCCGCGCACCAATGCGAGCGCCGCCGCGGCGTCCACATCCGCAGGGACGTGGCTGACCAACTGCGGGGCGGCGAGAACCAGGTCGGCGTAGGCGTCTTCGAACACCACGCCGCCCACCCGGTCGCCAATCTTGAATCCGGACACGTCGGGACCGAGCGCGACGACGGTGCCGACAATCTCACCACCGGGCCTGACCGATTCGCCGCGGTCGCCGGCTGTCGTCAACATCCGGACCAGTGCAATACCGGCCCCAACGGCCTCGGTGCGCACCAGAAGCTGCCCCGGCACTGGCGCCGGTTCCTGCACCTGGACGACCTCGATCGACCGGGCGGCCGGAAAACAGATTCTGCGCATCACGCGCCTCCCCTTCTCAGAAACTTCCCTCAACCGGTGAGGGGTCAGGCGCGGGAACGTGAAGGTCCATTGGACGTCGTGGCACCGCACCGGCCGACCCGCACCTCGTCCGGTGACGCCTGTCGCTGCCAACTCGATCAGCAGATCCCCGCCGACCGGTTCCACCCGCAAGCACGCCCCCCAGCCGGTCGGACCTGGCCCGACCCGCCGTATGACGGGCGGCCGGGCGGGTCTCAGGTGGTGTTCCTCGGCAACATGAGCACCTCCCTTCACCCAAGAACTTCAACGCTGTTGAAGTTCAACGTTGTTGAAGTCTGCGACATACTTGGTGCCATCGTCAACGGAGTTGCGAGGAAAGCTGTCATGCGGCTCACCCAAGAGCAGGTACTCACCGCAGCACTCGACTTGCTCGACGAGGTCGGGGTAGACCAATTGACCATGCGCCGTCTCACCGCTGCGCTCGGCGTGCAGAACGGTGCCACCTACTGGCACTTCCGCAGCAAGCAGGCACTGATGGAGGCCATGGCCGACGCTCTGCTCGCCGGATTGACGACCGGTCTCGACAAGAAAACGCCATGGTACGAGCGGGTCACCGAACTGGCTCGTCGCCTGCGCCGGGCGCTGATGTCCCGCCGCGACGGCGCGCGGATCTTCGCCGGTGCTTTCTTCCCCCTGCCCAACGCACTGGCCTACGGCGAGACCATGATCGCGACCCTAGGCGAGGCGGGTCTGTCCAGCCGTGACGCCTCGTGGGCGGCCGACACGCTCACCTACTACGTCATCGGTCACACCATCGAAGAACAACTTGCCGCCGCCCTGCCAGACGGCGGCAACAGTGCCACCGCGCGGCTCACCGACGCGGTCGATCCGCAACGCCACCCTCACCTGTTCGCCGCGCTCGCCCATGTTCCCGCCCCGCACCATGAACAGCACTTCGACTATGGTCTACACCTCGTCATCACCGGCATCCGCGGCGGCACCCACGTCGATCACCGTGTTCCTCCCCGCCGACAAGAGCCGCCTTCGGGGCCGGCGCGACGCCCTCGCTGAACGCACTCTGCCGCGACCAGGTACAACCCGAGTTCCGGTTGACGCATGATCCGCCTTGTGCCGCATCGCGGCGAGCCAACCGGGCATGCGTGAGAGCGGACATCGACGCCTTGCCAGACAGATCGATCGAGGCCCAAGGACCTGCCGTCGATACCGGCGCCCCACGAACCTCTGCAATGCCCAGAGGCCCCACCATCGACCTCGGTCGCTCAGATGAAGAGACAGCCAACGAACCTACGGCCAACGTGAATGGCTAGTCTCGGAGACGCTCGTTATGACTAGGAACGGCGGAAACGGCGTGACGGACCACTTGCACGTGCCGGTTTGGACCCTAGCGACGGAACCCGAGAGAGTCTCGCGGGCAGCTGAGCTGCCTGTGAATCACGAGGGGATGACCGCGGAGCGGCTTGCCGGACTGCGGCAGGCGCTCGCCGCGTTTCTCGACACGCCGCTCGTCACGGTGGAGGCATACCCGCTTCCCGCAACGGCGCGCCTTCGAGGCGGACGGCTCCTCGACGCCGCTTCGCCTCTCGCCGTGGAACTCCGAAACCTGTTGAAGGTGCCGACAAACGCCGCCTCGGGCGCGGCCGGCGCCGCGAAGTCGACCGAGACGTTTTACCGCATGGTCGTGCCGAGAACGGTGGCAGCACAGCTCGGCGAAGGTCTCGTCCGGTCCATGCCTGCCAAAGGCGTCGACGGCGGGATCTACGGCGCCATTCTCGGCAAGTCGGGGATCGTGAAGCAGGCAACCTTCGTCCCGGTGGTGGCCGACGCGTCACGGACAGGCGTTACCGGAGCGGTGAGCGGCACCGCAAAGGCGGCGACCGCCGCCGGGGTGGTCACCGCCGCAGCATCCTTCGTTCTCCTCGCCGTCGCCACCGCAGCGAGCGTGTACGCCGAAGAGCAGCGCCGCAAGGCAATGGAGAGAGTCACCGAGCTTCTCGAGGAGCTGACCGCCGACAATCTCGACGCAGAGCGCGACCGCCTCAACGGCGCGACGACAGCCGTCGAGAGAGCGACCGCGCTCCTGCTGGACAAGGGTGAGGCCGGACATTCCTTGGGCCTGGACGCCGCAGTGCACACCGTCGACACCGCCATCGCCGCAGCCACCCGCAGGGCCGGCACATGGCGGGCGAAAGTCGCGGCGTTCTCTTCCGAAGGTGTGGAGATCGCTGACCTCATCAAGGCCTTCCCCGGGATTGACCAGCCCAACGGCGCCTTCCGCGTCGAGCTCCGGCTCGCCTCGCTGGCGATCGCCACGAAGCGACGTGTCGCGGTTCTCCAAGCCGTGGAGCACGCCCAGAAATCTCCGGAGCTCGACTTCCGTCGCTTCATGGCGATGTTGCAGGATGAGCAGCGAAGCGTGGACGAACTCCAGGGCGAGCTGCGCGCGCTCCTGGTCGACCTAGCGGAGCTCCGACTCCGCGCTCCCACCAAGAGCTTCACGGACCGTCTGCTGACGCAAGGCGAAGTGAACAGCCTGCTTGCCTGGCCGGGCCGCCTGCGCCAACTGGCGGCCGAGGAGTCGGTGTCTGCCTCGGAACTCCCCGATGTCGAGATCGGCCTCGTCCAACAGGAGGATGGGAAGGTACTGGTTCTGCCCGCGAAGGCGTTGCCACGCGATCGCGTCGCCTGAGCCGACTGCTGGTGTGACTCGCCAGCGATGCAGCGACGATGACGTGACAAATACGCGGCGTTCCTCACCGCCTTGCCACCGGTATAGCTTCATCACCGTTATATTGACGTCATGGCCACACCCACGCCGCTGCGGGAACCCACCTTCCTGATCCTCACCGCGCTCGCGCGGGAACCCATGCACGGCTACGGCATCATCAGCGACGTCGCGGCCCTCTCCGGTGGGCGGCTGGCGCTTCGGCCCGGCACCCTTTATGGCGCACTCGACCGTCTCACCGACGAGCGGCTGGTCGAGCGGGACCACGAGGAGGTCGTCGAGGGACGGCTGCGCCGCTACTACCGGCTCACCGAAGCGGGCAGGGCCGTGCTCACCGCCGAGACCGAACGGCTGCGCCGCAACGTCGAGGCCGCCAGCCAGCGGCTGCGGGCCCGGCCCGCCGTCGGCGGCACCTCACGTGGCCCTGCCAACATCCCCGGGACGGCCGCCCGCCCCATCCTTCGACCGACGGGAGGCCCGGCATGAACCAGCCCAACCCCGCGCCGGAACAGGCCGGATCGCCGCTGGAGTCCCGCTACCGGCGACTGCTACGGGCCTACCCCAGCGCCTATCAGGCCGAGCGGGGCGACGAGATCGTCGGGACATACCTCGACACGGTCGAACCGGGGCGGCGCTGGCCCTCCCCACACGACGCCATCGATCTGCTCGGCGCCGGGCTCCGGGAGCGACTGCGCGGGTACGGCGCTCTCGGGTTGGCCGCTGCCTTCCCGCTGGCCGCGACCGCCGCGTTGAACACCCTCGTCGCGGTCGCGACCTTCCTCCTCCTGCAGGTCGAGTTCGAAGACCCCCGCTTCGCCCGACTGGACCCGGTCGGCCCGGTCCAGACCCTCGGCGCTGTCATCTGGCTGGGCTGGCTTCTCGTCGGCCTCACCGCCACGGCGCTGCCCGGGGCCTGGGCCCGCACCGCCGCGGCCGGCGGTCTCCTGCTGACCATTGCCGTGCCGCCCGTGGCCGCCCTTCTCGGACAACCCGGGCCGCCGCTATTCGTGCTACTCCCCGCCGCCGCGCTCGGCCTGGCCACCCTCGCGCTGCCCTCCCATCCCGGCTGGGTCGCACGTAGCCTGCCCCCGCTCACGGCCGGCTGCATAACAGCCTCATCCGTGGCGTTCAGCGCAGCCGAAAACGGCGGAAACTGGTTCACCTCGTACAGCTCGACCCCCGAGATTCTGGCGATGGCAGGCGGGCTGATGTTCACACTGGTCCTGCTCGTCGGCCTCGGCCGCGCCCTACGCGCCGACGACACCGGCCTCTGGGCGACCCTGCTGCTCGCCACCCCAGCCGGCCTGTTCGGTGTCGACCAGCTCAGCCAGGCGATCTGGGGTACCAGCGGCGGCGGACCCACCCCGGCGGCCTTCGCCACCACAACCGGATCGATCCTCCTCGCCGGTGCAGCGCTCCTGGCTGCGGCGCTCGCCGGTCAGGCCGTACGACACCGGACCGTACGTCGACGAGTGCTCGACAACGCCTGCCCGACCTGCGGACACCACCCGGAGGCGACAGCAGAGGCGTGACCAACGGGCTCGTTCCCGCTGCGGAGCAGGCTGGTACGCGTCAGCGTGCCGGCGAGGCCTCCTCCAGTGGACGTCCGTGGGCTCGGGTCGTGTCAGAGACGGCGACGCCGAGCAGGACCGCGACAGCTGCTGCAGCGACCCCGAGGGGCGGTAGGCCGACCATGATCGGCGCGATGGCCGCGAGGACGAGGATCCCGATCGGCCGTGGCCGGGACACCCGGGCGAAGGCCACGTACTCGAATACTGAGCGCCCGGCGAGGTAGAGCGCAGGCCCACCGAGGATGGCACCGACCCAGGCGGCTTTGGCATCTCCGGATGGATCCGAGAGGACGAGTTCGGAGCCGGCTGAGCTGGCGAGGATGCCGGCCACCATGAGCAGGTGTGCGAACTCGGCCAACCGACCGAGCCGGCCGGGGTCGGCGGATGCCGCGATGGCCTCGCCCAGGATTTGGCCGGCTCGGTAGAAGTAGATCCGCCACAGCAACACCGTGGTGAGGAACGACAAGGTGAGGGCCATCGTTCGTTGCGCCACGATCGGACCGCGGATAAGACTCGACCCGGAGGTCAGAATCGTCTCACCAAGCGCGACAATGACAAGCTGCCAGTAGCGTTCGGCGAGGTGCTCGCCCGCCACGGCCCACGGGGACACCCGTGAGCGACCCAGCCCCGGTACCGGCCAGCCAAGTCTGGCCCCCAGGTAGTCAATCGCCAGGGCCACCGTCCACAGCGAATTGCGTGTCAACTCGGGTGCGAGGGCTCCGGCGAGCCACGGCACGGCCGACACGCCGAACCAGATGAGCGCCAGCAGGTTGACGCGGCGCAGATTGTGACCCCGCACGATGCCTACGAAGAAAAGGGTTCGACCCACCTGAATCGCGACATAGGTGCTCGCGAAGAGCAGGCCCGTCTCGGCGAGAGCCCCCGAAATCGCAACCGCCAGGAGCAGGCTCCCGTACATCGTCGCAAGGACAACGAACTGGATCGGTGGCTGGAACGGATCGAACCTGCTGGTCACCCATGCCGTCTGCGTCCAGATCCACCAGAGGGCCAGAAGCAGCAGCAGAGTCTCGCCGTTCTCCGCAAGGGAGGTTGTCAACCTCTCCGCGACGTGGCCCCTCGTGTAGTCCAAGACCAACTCGTGCACAATCCGGGTGAGCGCGAAGACGTACACGAGATCGAAGAACAACTCCAGGAACGTCGGCCGCTGCGGACTCTCCCGCCTGCGCAGCAGATTGGCCACCCTGTTCCTCGTCACCCGGCCCGCCCGCTCCGTCGGCTTGTCGCTCAAGCAGTCGTACCACGTCGCCGCGCCGCCCACAGATAAGACGCACCCCAATGACTGAAGAGGCTGACGACCGACAAGGGCTGCCGACGCGCCAGCACCGTCCTCCCCCGGAAAGCCGACGACCGGCTGACCGACGTGCTATGCGGCCCTCACGCACGGCGTGCCGGATCGTGGAGGGTGTTCGTGAGCAGGTCAGCACCTTTATCGGGCGTTCCCGATGCTGGTGCGGGCTGTTCGGCCGGTCGGCGGCGACCACGACGTGCGTCAAGCGCCGCGACAAGGGCCAATACTCGAATGCCGAACGTCCGGCCAGGAAGACCGCCGGCACCGATGTTCTCTGACGAAATCAACACCAGGACCTAGCCCTGCGCATACGAGATCGATACGCTCGGGCCCCAGACCGACGAGGCTTCTGAGCGACCTCGATCATGACCCGACGAGTGACCCAAAGTTGATCGTCTCTGTGACTGTTTCTACCTAGTCTTAGCACTGTGACCAGGGACGTTCACGGTGTTGGGTGACACGCCGCCTAGCTAGGCTGAACGCATGACTGACGCGGCGGGGCCGATCGAGCCGTCCGGGGTGTGGGCCACAGCCGTGGGCGTGGCCCGGGTGAGGGCAATGGAGACGGCACGCGAGCAGCCGCTGTTCCGGGACCCGCTCGCGCTGGCGTTCGCCACGGCCGGCGGGAGAGGCCCCGGGACACCGCAGCCCCCGCACGCGGACGAGGCCGCGCGGCGCCGCTGGCTCGGTGTGGCCTTCTCGATCGTCATCCGGACGAAGTTCCTGGACGACCTGCTGGATCGGGCGGTCGCGTCCGGCGTCCGGCAGGTCGTGCTGCTCGGAGCCGGGATGGACAGCAGGGCCTTCCGGATGGACTGGCCTACGGGTACGCGGCTGTTCGAGGTTGACACGGCCGAACCGCTAGACTTCAAGGCCTCGGTGCTGCGTCAGGAGCGTGCCGTTCCGCGCTGCGAGCGGATCACCGTCCCGGTCGACCTACGCGAGGACTGGCCCGGCGCCCTGGCTTCCGCCGGGCACGATCCGGCGCAGCCGACGGTGTGGATCGCCGAGGGACTGCTGATCTATCTACCCGAGGACGCAGTGGAGTCGCTGCTCGAACGGGTCGGCGCGCTGTCCCCCGCAGGCAGCAGGATGGGCCTCACACTGGGCTCGCGCGGTGTGGTCGAACGCTTCCGCGGGGATGCCGCCTCGGGATCGGCAGCGTCGATGTGGGTCTGGGAGATGCCGGAGGATCCGATCGGCTGGCTAGACGGCCTCGGCTGGGAGGCCGAGACCTTCACCCTGCGTGAGCGCGCCGAGGCCTACGGGCGTCCTGTGCCCACCCCGCCGCAGCAGGACGAGGGCGCAGGCGGGCTCGTCTCGGCGGTTCGCTCCGCGCACTGAGCACGACGAAGGTGAGGACGCCGCCCCCGTATTCGTCGGGAGGGACGCGAAGTCACTGGGCCGTGTCCGCCACAGAAACTCCCACCGCTTTGCGAGGAGGTCGATCGCCTGCCGGAGGCTGCATGCCTCAGTCTCGCGTATGGCCATGATCGCCATGATGTTGTTCCGCTGCACGATGAGTTCATCGATCGACTGCCAAGCATCCACGGGGCCATCCTGCACGAGGACTGTCAGCTTGGAAATCTGGTTGAGTCATGGGCAGAGCCCCCACGGCAATCCTTCTCCGTGGAGGCTCTGCCCACTGTTGGCGGCCAGGTTTGGCTACCTCACAGGCGCGGGTCCTGCTGGACCTTGAGGGCGTTGAGGATCGGGTCGCCCTCGCCCTTCTCGCGGCTGAGTTCGATCTTCAGATCGCCACCGGCGTGCTCGACGATGACCGTGTTCATGTCCGCGGTCAGCGCACCCACCTTTGCCTGTACGTCGTGGTCGTAGAGCGCGATCTTGCCGTCGACCAGAACATCGAAAGCACGGTTGCCGGCCTTGACCTTCTCGATCTCCGCGAAGTCGAGGGCAATTCGGTACTTCCCGGCGGGGGCGTTCTTGAACACGTAGCTGAACGTCTTGCCGGTCCGCTGGGTGCGGAACAGCGCGTCGTCCTCGGTGCCGGCGATGTCGGCCCTGGTGGTACTCGCCTTGCCGCCGACGTAGCCCCACGGCCGCGACCCGAGCTGCTGGTCGGGCGCCCAGAAGAAGCCGTCGGTGCCGACGTACCCGGATCCGCCGACGTCGACGCCCTTCCAGTAGGCCGAGGTCGCCAGGCGGACCGGCTTGAGCTGGGCTTCGCCCTTGCCGGCGTTCGAGGCCACGAGCACGTCACCGACGAGTATGCCGGGCTCGACGTCGGCGCTGTCGGCCGTCGCCGTGACCGTGGTGGACGCGCCGACCGCGAGCGTGACCGTGCCGGTCGCGGCCGCGCCCGTGAGGGTCAGCCACGGAAGGTCCGCGGCCTCGTGCCCGCCGTCGCTGGTGCGCTTCTGCTCACTGAGCCGCACCTCGAGCGGGGCCGAGCCGTTGTTGGTCACGGTCACGTCGGCCGTCGCCTTCTGGTCCTTGTCGAGGAGCCAGTCGAAGTCACCTCCGGTGACGGTGGCAACACCCGTGGTCAACGCCGTGTTGACCACCTCGGCCTGATCCTTCTTGGCGATGGTCACGGGGTGGCTGGCGGTGACGTAGTTCGGCGTCGACACCTCCACGGTGTTCTCGCCGACCAGCGCCTGGGCCTTCCACCGGCCCTTCTCGTCGGCCGTGATGACCCGTTCACCGCCCGGCCCCTTGAGCGTGACGATCGCGCCCGCGATCGGCTTGCTGTCGTTCGCGTCGGTGACCGTTCCCTCGATCGTGCCCGCAGCCGGGAGGGTGTATTCCAGCCCCAGGCCGGCCTTCAGGATGGGCTGGTTGAAGGAGTACTGGCTCGCCGGGTTGTGGTTCAGGCTCTCCAGGCCCACCGTCGCCGACGACCCTCGGGTGAGGGGGTTGTCGCCGCCGACGCCGTCGCCGTACCCGATCTGGATCCGTCCGTCCGCGATCAGGGTGACCGAGAAGCTCACGCGAGCCGTCCGGTCGTTGTAGAAGGCGACGTTGCGCCACTCGATGACCTGCGCCGCCAGCCCGTCGACCTCGGTCGTGCCGAAGTAGATGCCCGCCTCGTCGTCGACGATGAGATCGGCCCAGAGCGGATAGATCGCGTCGATCGGGTACCGCGACGGCAGGGCCGTGTTGTTCCCCAGCGTGCTGGTGCGGTCGAAGACCAGCGAGCCGTTCGTCGTCACGCACACGCCGTCCCAGGCCGTGTCGTAGAACGGGAACAGGAAGCTGGAGTCGAACCACAGCACGCCGCAGGAGTCATCGCCGTTCCACCCGGACTCCTCCGTGCCCTGGCGGTAGAACCCGTCGGCCACCTTCATCGAGTACGAGCGACCGGCGGGGGCCACCGGCACGGGTCCCGGCGCCGGCTCCTCGGGCTGAGGCTCCGGTTCCGCCTCGTCCGCGCGCGGGTCGAGCGTCACCCGCAGCGCGGCGACGGTCGGGGCCTTCAGGCCCTTCGACCCTCGTAGCTCCACGGTCAGCGGACCGCCCTCGTGCTGCACGACAGCGGTACGCCAGTCGGCGACGTTCGGCCCCACGGCCGCGGCCGGGTCGTACGCGTACTCCGTCAGCGTTCCGTCCACGAGGACGTCGAACACCCGCTTGCCCTTGGCCACCTTCTCGATCTCGGCGAACCCGAAGTCGATCGCGTAGGAGCCCTTGGGCGCGTCGGGGAACTTGTAGAACAGTCCCTTCTCCGCCGTGGTGCGCTGCGACTGGAAGAGGGCGTCGTCCGTCGTGCCGGCGATCCCGGCGTTCGTGGCGGCGACCTTCGTCTTCCCCTCGTAGCCCCACGCCTTCTTGCCGGCGGGCTGGTCGGCCGACCAGGTGTAGCCGGAGCCGTCGGTGAACTTAGGGCCGCCGGCGTTGACGCCGACCTGGTACTTCGTGGTCGTGAGCGTCACCGGGACGTAGGTCTTGGACTGGCGTCCGGAGTCGGACCTGACCACGATGTTCGCGCCGAGGACTCCTGGCTTGGTGCCCTTCGAGGAGATGGAGACCTTGACGGTCGTCGACTTACCCGGGGCGAGGGTGCCGCCGGTCGAGGAGAGCGACAGCCACGGCAGGTCGGTGATCAGGTCGTCCTCGACGTCGACAAGCACGACGTCATCGGCGATCTGGTCCACGGCCCACAGCGCACCTGTCGAGTCGGTTTCGAGGCCACCGCCCTGGCCCACCTTCTGGCCGGGGAACCACCACGCGTTCACCAGCGAGCAGTCGTCGGGGTCGACCTGCAGCAGGCGGCTGGACCGGTCCGTGGTGAGGTCGGTGTACCAGATGGTGTCGGACGCCTGGTTGTAGGCCAGGCCGATCACCTCGGGCAGCGGCGGGGTGCAGAAGGACAGCAGCGCACCCGGGTTGTCGTGCGACGTCCCGGCGACAGTTCCGATCGAGCCGTTCGCCTGCCCGCCGACGTAGAACACGTCCTCCTTCGGGTTGTAGGCGAGTCCGGTCAGCGGCAGCGTGGACCAGTCACCCTTGACCTGCCGGGTCTCCTTCCCGGTCGTCCGGTCGAAGCAGTGGATGTAGCTGGCCGGGCTGTCCTCCATCTGGCACATGTCACCGGTCTTGGTGTCGAGCGCCATGTCGAACGCCCCGTACGTGGGGTTCCACGACGCGTCGAAGACCTTCCCGGTCGGCTTGCCCGTCACCGTGTAGGCGGTGTTGGTCCGCGCGTAGTAGTCGTGGACCCAGACGTCACCGTCGTACCCGATGCCGGTGGGTTCCTTATCCGCAATCGTGCCCGGGATGGGGATCCGGGTGATGACGTCACCGCCGGAGGTCGCGCCGACCTTGCCGGCCGCCTGTGCCTCCGCGGCCTTCGCCGTCGCCAACTTGCCGTCGACGTTCGACGGCTTCATGCCGCTCGCACCGGTCTTCCACGCGGCGAGGTCGATCGTGCTGTCCGCACCCTTCCCAGTGCGCGTGGTCGCGCCGGCGGCCTCAAGGTCGGGGTGGCGCGCGGCCTCGCCCAGGTTGTACGAAAGCGGGGCGGACCCGTTGTTGGTAAGCGTCAGCGAGCCCACGCCGTTCTGGTCGGTGCCCAACACGGCGTCGAGGCCGTCGGCCTTCAGGCCGGCGACGCCTGTGGTCAGTCGCGCATCAATCTTGGCGTTCGCGTAGAGCTTGTCGAGGGAGAAGGGATACGGCGCGGTCGTGTAGTTCGGCACGTCGACCGTCATGGTGTAGTCGCCGAGCGGAAGCTGGCGATGCACGATGCCGGTCCCGTCGGTCGTGACGGTCTCGACGAGCCCATCCTTGTTCGTGAACGACACCTTGGCCCCGGCCACCGGCAGCCCGTCGTTCTGGTCGACGACTGTCGCGTTGAGGTACCCGAAGTCAGGCATGTCGTAGGTGACGATCATCCCGTCGCGCAGCACCGGGGCGCGGTCGGAGAACCGGATGCCGTCGACGCCGGCCCAGCCCTGAATGCCGCTGATGGCGAGGGAGCCGGCGGTCACCGGGTCGTCGGTCCCGATGCCGTCGCCGTAGCCGAAGATCACGGTGCCGGAGCGGGTGAGCGTGGCCGAGAAGCTGACGGGCTCCGTTTCCTCCGACCGCTCCGGATAGGCCCAGAGTTTGGCGTTGCGGAACTCGACGACGAACGCGTCCTCGCCGTTGACCTTGGTGGCTGCCGTGAAGACTCCCCCGCCGGGGGCGAACTCGACGGGGGTCTGGACGAAGAACGGGAAGATGCCCGCACCGCCGCTGCCGGGTCCGGTGGTGGTGTCCGGGGAGATCACGCCGCGCCGGCTGACACCGAGGGTGTCGTGGCTGCCGTTGTAGAGCGCGATCGGGAACGGCAGCTTCACCGTCGCCCAGACGCCGCTGGTGAAGGCGACCGGGTCGGTGCCGCGCAGGTATTCGCCTTCGGACACGGCGCAGCTGTAGCCGCCCTTGTCGACGACGAGCCCGACGGGGATCTCGGGCGACTCGTTCTGCGCGTCGACGGTCAGCGGGAGGCTCGTGGGCGAGAAGCAGGAGTTGGGCTTGACGTCCAGCGTGTACCCGCCCTCGGGGACAGCGCCGAACGTGAACGCGCCGTTGGCATCGGTGCGTACCGGCTTCAGCGGCGTGTCCTTGACGGAGACGTCGGCGTTCGGGACGGGCTTTTTCTTGTCGTCGACGACTCTGCCGCTGATGTCGTGCTTCGCGGCGGCCGTGAGCGGCAGCTTGACGGAGGTGTCCTGGCCGAGGGTGATCGTGACGTTGGCGGTCGCGGTCAGGTAGCCGAAGATCTTGGTGCTGAGCTGGTAGTCGCCGACCGGGAGGTTCGTGGTGAACCGGCCGTCCTTGTCGGTTCCGATCGACCGGCTGAACGGTCCGCTGATCGTCACGTCGGCGGCGGGGACCGGTGCGCCGTTGGCGGTGACGACACCGGTGAGGGTGCCACCCTTGCGGGGCGCGAGCTCGAGCAGGCGAACGAGGTCGAGCCGGCCTTCGCCGTACTTGTTGTTGAAGTCGGCGGTGCCGCCGCACTCGGTGTCGTCGACGTCGACGGCCGACTCGCCGAGCAGGCGGCGGGTCTCCTCGACCTGCCCGATGAGGGTCGGGTCGTAGCTCCACAGCGCCGCGACGGCGCCGGCGACGTGGGGGGCCGCCATCGAGGTGCCGGACATCTCGACATAGCTGTTGTTCGGGTAGGACGAACGGACAGCGTCACCGGGAGCCGAGATCTCGGGCTTGATCCGGTCACCTTCGCCCTCGCCCTTGCGGGAGAACAACGCGAGCGTGCCGTCCGACGCGTAGGCGCCGACGGAGTAGGCACTCTCGGCAGAGCCGGGCGAGGAGACGGTGTCGCAGGCCGCGTACGGCGTGGTGTTGCCCGAGGACCAGACGCTGAAGATGCCCGCGGCGCTCCAGGCTTCGTCGATGGCCCGGAAGAAGTCGTCGAAGGCGTGCTCGTCGGTCTGGCCCCACGAGTTGTTGATGACGTGGGGGCGCTTGGACGGGTCGGCGTTGTTCCCGTGCAGGTCGGTCGGGGCGAGCAGCCACCAGCCGGAATTGAGCAACGACTCAACACCGCTGCTGTCGCAGCAGCCGTTTGTCGCGATCCACTGCGCGTCCGGGGCGACGCCGACGTGGTTGGTGCCGTCGTCGCCGACCATGGTGCCCATGGTGTGCGTGCCGTGTCCGTTGTCGTCGCACGGCGCGTCCGCGCACGTGCCCCGGGTGGCCATCCAGTTGTAGTTGTGGTCGACGGTGCCGTCGGGCTTCGTGCCGCGGTACTGCTGCATCAGGGCGGGGTGGTCGAACTGGACGCCCGAGTCGAGGTTGGACACGGTGATGCCCGCACCGGTGGCGCCCATGGCCCAGGCCTCGGGGGCGCGGATGGCGTCCAGACCCCACGTGGAGGTGCCGGCCTCGGCGGTGGTCTTCGGGGCGGCGGGGCGGGCAGCCCGGTCAGCTGGGGTCTTCTCGTCGACGGGCTTGACCAGCGCGACCTGCGGCGTCGCGTGGATCTCGGCGACCTGCGTCTTCGAGGCCACGTTGAGGGCGAGCTTTTCGTTGCCCCCCTTGACGAGCACCGTGTTGGCGATCGGGTAGGACGTGTACTTGACACCTGCCCGGTCAAGTTCGCTGGAGACCGACGCCAGAGACTTCTTCGTCGCTGCGCTCATCGCGTCGTAGACGAACTGACCGCGAGCGGCCCAGTCGGTGATCTTCTTCGCCGGCTCGAGGTCGGCCTTCGTGTCGAACGTGATGTAGAAGTCGGACGCCGGAGACGTGCGGAAGCGGTCCTTCAGGTTCGAGGCGATCTTGTTGGCGGCGGCGCCTGGATCCGGCTCAGCGGCGGACGCCGGTGGCGCCTGGATCATGCTCAGGCCGACCGCTATGGCCAGCGAAGCCGCGAGGGCTTTGAGTTTCATGTGAGTCCTTCGACCTACAGGGGTTGGTAGGGGTCGTGGTTCTTCTGGTCGTCGGCACCGTCGCCACCGTCGGCGTCGGGGGCCTCGGGGGCGCTGACGCGCGGCTCGCGGGGCAGCTCGGATGGTGGCGGGTGCTCGATGGCGGCGTCGTCACGCGCGACGTGTGACTCAGGCACGCATTGCCCCAGGGCTATGGATCATGAGGCCATGCTCGACGGGACGAGTGGCCGTCGCTATCCAGCGGATACGTCAATTTTCACGACGGGTCGTCGAGGGGGTCCTCTTCGGCGAACACTCCGGCCTCTACCGCCTTGACCGCGAGCGCGGTCCGGGAGGTCACCTTCAACTTGCGCATCGCCGCGCGCAGTTGTTGATCCACAGTGGCAGGCGACTTCGCCAGAATCCGGCTGATCTCCCGGTTGGTCTTGCCGGCGACAACCAGTTGGACCACGTCGAGCTCGCGCGGTGAGAGCTGGTCGCCGTACCCTCGTCGGCCGCCGCGCCACAGCCGCGGAACCTCGGCGCCGTGTTCGCGAAGCCGCTGTGCGACACGGTCCGCGTCGCCGCGGGCGCCGAGCCTGAACAGTTGCTCGTACTGTGCGGCCAGCAGCTCTCGACCCTGTTCGACCTGGCCGTGCGCGAGGAGCGCCTCGGCTTGACGCTCGCGGGCGAGCATGGCGTCGTAGGGGCGTGGCAACACGCTCCAGGCGCGGGCCGCCCGATCGTATGCCGTCGCCGCGCGGGCGTGGTCTCCGGTTGCGGCGAGCAGCAGCGCACGGCATACGGCGAGCGCGGCGCGGGGCGCTGGTGCCGTACGGCCACGCAGTCCTCTGGCGAGTTGGTCGCCCACGCGTGTCGCGGCCTTCAGATCGCCCGCGGCGAGGTGCGCCTCGATCCGGGCGGGGACGAGGTCCGTCGCCCAGATCCAGATGCCTTTCCTCCGGACGGTGTCCATCGGCTCGTTCGTGATCTGCAGCGCCCGGGCGCTGTTTCCGTCCGTCAGCCACAGTCTGGCCAGCGCGGCGGCAGCCTCCATCGTGTCGTCGGCCGCGCCGAGACGGGCGGACTCCTCGAGGACCAGGCGGAACTGCTCCTCCGCGACGCGCCGCCGTCCGGCTGCGGCGGCCAGCCGGGCCGCGAGCCGGATGCTGCCGAGGTAGTGCGCCGGCCGGTCCCGGTCGGCGTCGGCGAGTGCCGCGCTCTGTTCCGCGAGACCCTCCCACCGGCCGGTGAGCCACGCCAGGTTGGCCTGTTCGAGTCGGACGTTGTGCTGCAACCGGGACGCCTGCTCGGTCTCGGCAAGGTGCATGGCCACGACGAGGTGTTTGTCCGCGTCGGCGTACCGGCCCCAGATCAGCGCGCCGGTCCCGACGTTCGCGTGGATGCGGGCCACGTCGAGACGCTCCGCCGAGGTCGCGCCGTCGATGGGCAGGCCTGCGACGACGTCCCAGGCCTCCTCTTCGCCGAGCATGAGCAACGCCGCAGCTCGGTTACCGGCCAGGTTCAGCCGCTCTACGGGAGAGTCGAATTCGGTGGTGAGTTCAGCGGCGCGATCCAGCCAACGCCGATGGGTCGACGCCGGCCACGGCCCCGCATAGGCCCATCCGAGGTAGGTCATTGCCCGGGCCGCCTCGATCGGGTCATGGTCGAGGTTGGCCACCGCCTGCTCAAGCTCGTCGAGTGCGGCCTGCGCCTCACCCGCGGTGATCAGGAGCCGACCCAGGGGGTTGCGGATCTCGGCCTGCTGGCGGGCGGAGAGACCGGGGGTCTCCAGCACCGAACGCAGGGTACGGATCACCCGGTGGTGGACCTGATCGACAGGTTCGCGACGGCCCAGTGCGGCTACTCCGGCGATGCGCGCTGTTCGTGCCCGATCCGCCGGCGGCAGCACGGCCCACGACAACAGATCGACAAGCAGGTCGACCGCCTTGGTGTGGTCACCCGAGGCCATGGCCAGCTCGGCACCCTGCTCGGCGTACCGCGCCCAGGACTGCGTCTCGCCCGCCTCACGGAAGTGGTGGGCAAGGCGTGCGACGGGCGGCGGGTGGATGTCCTCCAAGGCCCGGCCGGCCAGCAGGTGGAAGTGTCTGCGATCGGTCAACGGGATGGCTTCGTAGACAGCCGTGGCGGCCAGCACATGGCGGAATCGCCACTGGCCGCGGTCGTCTGCGTCCAGGACACCGGCGTTGGCCGCTTCCGCGATGGCGCCGCGACACGTCTCGGGTGACAGACCGGCGGTCACCGCGATCGTGGCCATCGAAGACCGCTCAGCCAACGTGGCCGCGGCTCGCAACACCTGCTGTGCCGGCGGCGACAGACGTCCCACCCGCTCCCGGGTGGAGTCGCGCACCGTTGGCGGCACCCGTAGCTCGCGCAGCTTCAGCCGGACCCACTGCCCGTCGCGGAAGACGAGGTCGGCGCGGTCGCACATGAGGCGAACCGACTCCTCCAGCGCCAGCGGAACGCCACCGGTCCGCTCGTGCAGGAACGCCGCGAACTCCTGCGAGATCGGGTTGCCGTCCAGCATCGAGGACACCAGCGCTGCCGTGTCGTCGGGTCGCATCGGCGCCAGGGCGATCCGCAGCTGGGTCACCCCGGCGGGCAACCGGGACGTCAACCGCAGCAACAGCGACCCGTCGTCCACCTCCTCCGGCCGATAGGAGATCACCAGGCTTGGCCCGTCCGTCTGCTGTCGGGAAGTGACGAACAGCAGGAACTCCAAGGTCATCTCGTCGGCCCAGTGGGCGTCCTCGAGCACGAGAACGTCGACACGCAGAGCCCGCAGCAGCTCGTCCAGGGCGCGGAACAGGCGATGCCGTGCGGCCTTCGCATCGTCCAAGGGCTGCAGTGCGGGCGGCAGGTCCGAGGACCATTCAGGGAACAGGGGCCGTAACGCACCCGCGAGCGCGGTGAGCGGCAATCGCGACACCGGGCGGTCGATCCCACGGAACGCGTCGACGATCGGCCCCAACGTCAGCGACTCACGAAGCGGTGGGCACACCGAGACCAGGGCGGCGCGCTGGTCCGGCGCGGCCAACCACTCTCGCAGCAGTCGGCTCTTCCCGATCCCCGCCTCGCCCTCCACCAGCACGATCGCCGGTGGCCGGGCCAACGCGTCTCGGAGCGCCGCCATCTCCCGATCGCGACCCACGAAATCCGGCGTCGAGACCATCGGTGAAGTCCCGTCGTCCTCGGGCGAGGGGTCGAGCATGCGTGATGATCTCCCTTTTCGATGGTCGGGCGCAAGTACTGCACGAGCTGAGCTGGCCGGCGTTGTGGCGCAGGCAAGGGTCGGTGCGGCGCCGACATGGGCGAGATCAAAGTCGAGAGCGACCTGCGCGACAGCTCGCAGCGTGAGGTGGTCGGATGGGCGCCCAATGCCGCGATGGTCCAGGTGACCATCGACTTGGTCTCGATGGCGGTCGCGGTCGAGGCGCTCGACGGACCGCCGGATCCGGACGATGCAGCCGACCTCACCCGCGACGGGCAGCTCGAGATACCCGGCGGAGTTCTCAGCGTCCCCAAGTCCGACGACGAGACACTGCAGGCAGGCGTGGACCTTCCGGCCGGGCCCGGCACCTACGGCGTACGGGTGTACGGGTATGGGCGCACCCGAGCCAAGGAAATACGCGATGAGGCGCCCGGCCGTGGCCTTGCGGGCGAAATCGATGCCGTCGTGGAGGCCCTGACCGGAGTGGAGCGCTACCGCATCTTGCTCTGGCAGATATCGTCCGAGCCGCGTTGGGATGACGAGGATGACTGATGACACGCAAGCTCTGCTGGGCACTCCCCCGCACCGCATTCCCCGCCGTCACCCCGGAACTGGGCACCCCGCCCGTGCCGGACGCCGACGTCATCGGGACATGCCCGAGAGGAAGATCCCGAGACCGGCCAGCATCAGGCTGATCAGGCTCGCGCCGGCGCGTACCGAGTTCCACCACGTCCAGGCGGACGAGTAGGAAGCCCATACCCGGACCGCCTCCGCAGGATCGGTAGGCACGCCTGCGGCATCGAGCGTCTCGTTCATCGGCACGTTGACGACCACCGTCGGGATGAACGCACCCACCAGGTACACCCCCGCGGCCACCAGGAACAGCACACCCGCCGACCGCTTACCGAGGATCAACAGGAACACGCCGGCCACCGTGGCGGCGACGAGCGGGCCGAAGAACGTGACGAAGAACAGCGGATTCTGGATCCTCTGGTTGATGCCCGTCATGGCCCGGATCGCGGTGCCGGCGTCGGCGGCGTTCAGACCGGGCATCACCGCTACCGAAAAGGCGTAGTAGACACCGGTGATCGCACCCGTCCCCGCCAGGGTCACCGCCGCCGACCAGGCAGCCAGGGTGGCGTTCATGCTCATGCCCAGTCTCCACCGGGCGAGGTGTTCCATGCACCAGCGGTGGCGTCCCGGGCGTGGTCGGGGAAGTCGCGCGGCCTGAGGCCCAGCGCCCGTCCGAGGATTGGCTGCTCATCAACGTTCTTCGTCATGCCAACCAGTCAAGTCGAGGGCGAGCGCACCGGAAATAGGCGAGACTCTCGATCGCATGTCCCGGCGTCTCGACCGCCCACGTCTCAGGGTTGACCTGAGCGCGGCTGCCTACGGGCCAAGGGCGCGCGGTGCGTCCCTGATGCGGTCATCACTGCCCGACCCGCGACGGCTGCACAGGATTCGACATGCGCACGAGCAGCCATCCGATGACCGCCGTCGCAACGGCGGAATGCGCGAGGAGTACCGCGAAGACAACCCATGTGCCGCTCGAGCCGAAGCCGAACATCAGCACGGCCAGAAGTCCCGAGGCGATCCCCAGCAGCACCGCTACGACTCGACGGAGGCCAGTTGCAGTCTCGACCCATGCCAGCGCAACCGCCGTCAGCACAAGCACCAAGGCGAAGATCACCACGGCCTGTGCGCCGGCCGCCCCGAAAGCCGCTTCGGAGGCCACATCGGGGAAGGACGCGACAGCTATCGCGACAACCGGAAGCTCGAACACCGGCCCGAGAGACCAAAGCAGGAGACCCGTGCGACTCCTGCCACCCTTACCAGAGACCGCAGATGACTCCAATTGTTCCCCGTCCAACTGTTGGTCAGCGGTCCGCTCACGGCATACAGACCAATCACTTTCCGTGGCACGCCAGCCTGCCACAACCGATCCACCAGCTCCTCGTCCGGGCTCAGGGCGCCCGCTGCTGATCGAGCCGTCGACATCCCCCCGCGAGGCGGGTGGCTGCTGCGAGGCAGCCTGCTCGCGGGCGCGTTCGTCCTGGCCTACGCAATTGATCAATCGACCCCAGCACATATTCGTCGTGGTGGCGCGGATGTCGTAGCATCGACTTCGAACGTTATTCAGCCCGGCGCGGGGAGGAGCAGGATGAAGTTCGACATGGGGGCGCAGACTCTCGGCAGCCTCAGCAAGCAGACCCAGGGATCATCCGACGATCTCGGCAGTCTGATCAAGCAGTTGATCGCGGCAGCCGAGCCGTTGCAGGGCAACTTCAACGGCGCCGGGCGCGCGGCATTCGATTCGTTCAAGGCGAACGCCGATTCGATCACCGCCGCCCTCAACTCCGCGCTAGGCGCGATTCTGGGCGGCCAGAGCGGAATGGACTCCGCGTTCGGTCAGGGTGACACCGAGATGGCCGACAACGCCTCCGCCTCGGCGGGCGCCGCCAACTTCGACGCGGCCAGGTTCTCGAACAACCGCTGATCCGGGAGGAGCGACAAGCCATGAGCACAGACCGACGCAGCTTTGACGTAAGCACCTCACAGCAGGTCCAGGGCGACCTTGCCGGCATCATCGCCCGATTGGAGGCCGTGATCTCGCAGCGCGGCGCCGACGTCGCGGCCGCCATGGCCGACTTCCAGGCCGACGGCGTCTCGGAGGAGTACCGGACCGTCGAGGATCGGTGGAACCGAGCCGCCGGCGAGGTACGCACGATCATCGATCTGCTCAAGACCACGATGTCGAAGAACGACGACACGGCAACCACCACCCTGGCCCGGGCGCGCACGGCGGTGCAATCCATCGGCTGAGCCGGATTCTCATTTCGAGTGTTGACGAGGGAGCACGAGAGTGAGCGCCTGGGATATATCCCCCGGTGGAGTGCGCAGTGTCCTGATTCGCACCCACGCGGCGGCCGCCCCGTTCGAGGGGCAGATGAAAAGCTTCAACTCGGCGCTGGAGGGATCAGCCGTCCAGTCGAGTTCGGAGATCGTGGGTCAGGCACTTCAGGGCTTCGTCGAGTCGATCCGAGCGGATCTGGAGTTCGTGTTCACTCGCACGGGGGCGTGCATGAATGCGGCGGCGCAGGCGACGAACGCCTATGTCCAGGGCGACCTGGACATGGCCGCCAACGCGCAGCGTAGCGCCGCCGCGGCGCCCGACCCATCGGCTTCGATGCCGGGGCCGGGCGGTGGGGCGGTGCCACGATGATCAACCCGGGGGAGATTCCGCAGATCCCCGGTGACATGGACGCGTTGGCTACCCACGCCCAGACGGTCAAGACCACCGGCGTCGACTTCGCCAACACCGGTCAAGCGGTCGACACCACCTGGCAGGGGCTGGCCGCGGTCTACGAGGCGCCGGAGGCGGCGCAGCTCTTCGCCGCCTCCGGCCCGGTGCGCACGGTGTCGGCCTCCGTCGGCGAAGACATGCAAGCCGTCGGCACCGCATTGACCACGTACGCCGCCGAGGTCAAAGGGATCAAGGCCCAACTCGCGTCACTCCTGGACCAGGCAGAGCAATTCGTCGGATCAACCAAGGACGACGAGGACTGGCGTGAGGACGAGGGCAAGGTCAACCAGCACAACGGTCTGATCTCTGCCGTGAACGCGCAGGTGGCGGCATTCTTGGAGGCGCAGCGTAAGTGCGCCAACACGATCAACGCACTGTACGGCGGCCGCCAGTACCGCGCCGACAACGCCGACGGCAACCTCGAAGACGGCGAGTACGGCTTCACCGCCGACATGCTCAACGCCGCGGCCGGTGAGGACGGCGCTCTGCCCTGGGGCAGCAACGAGGAACATGACCGTGGCTTCCTCGGTGACGTGGGTGCGTTCTTCGGTGGCATCGGTGAAGGCTTCGTCACCATGCTCGAAGACTTGGGCGGTCTGATCGGCCGCGACCCGGTCACCGGCGAGTGGAGCTGGGGTACCGCCGGCCAGTCATGGCTGGGCCTCGGCAAGTTCGTGTGGGCGGTCTCGATCTACATCAACCCCGTGACGATCGTGATCGACCAGACCGTCGGCATGCCGTTCATGGAGCAGCGCGAGGCGGGCAATCTCCTGCTCAACGCAGGCAAGAGCATCATCGCCTACGACACATGGGGTGAAGACAAGTCGAAGGCGGCCGGCCTCACGACGTTCAACGTCGTCTCTGCGGTCATCGGCACCAAGGGTGCCGGCTCCGGCCTGCGCGGCGCGGGCGCCGCAGTCAACGGCATCAGGGGCAGCGCCACCGCCGCCCGAATCGGCGCCGGCCTGGTCCGCGCCGGTAAGTGGCTCGACAACCTGCCCACGGTGGGCAAGGTCGCCATCGACTTCGCCAAGAAGTTCGACATCAAGATTCCACAGCTCGGGCCTGTCCCGTCCTTTGCCGGCGACGTGCCGGTCGGGCGCGGCTTCGAGGTCGAGATGCCGAACGAACGCGGCGGCAACCCGATGAACATGGACGCCGGCAACGGCCCGGGCAACAACCCGCCGGGCGGGAACTCGCCAGACAGCAACCCGCCCGGCAACGACCCGCCCGGCAACAACCCACCCGGCAACGACCCACCCGGCAACAACTCGCCGGGTGGGAGCCTTCCTGGTGACACAACTCCTGGTGGGAGCCTTCCTGGTGACACGACGCCCGGCGGGAACCTCCCCGGCGACACCACGCCTGCCGATGGGACCCCGCCGGGCGACGCAAGCGGGCCGGGCGACGGCACTCCAAACCGAGGACGGGATCTTACTCCGGTCGAGCAGCAGCGATTCCTCGATCAGGCAGATCGGCTCGGCCCCGAAGCGAGGGCCCAGGTGCAGGCATTGATCGCCCGTACGGACCTTCCAGACGGGATGGCCAACCGGGCCGCACGGGACTTTATGGACCTCCAGGATTCCGGTCGATTGGCTGGGAATGCTGATCGGCAGGCGCACGTCCTCCGCGACATGATGGACCAGCTCAGCGGAGACCCCTCTGCTGCAACGGGAGCCGCCGCCGAGCTACGCGCCGCGAACGACGTCCTCAGAAGTCCCGACCTGATGCCCGACTCCAAAATCGGCGTCAACGTCAAGAACGAGCCCGTCGATCTCGGTAACGGCACAGTCGTCCGCACCGGCGACATTCCCGAATCCGATCTGGTCTACCAGACCAGGGACGGCAACGTCCATGTGGACGAGGTTAAGGCGACCGCACAGACCGTGGCCAATAAAATCAATGAACATCCTGAACAGCTGCGGCGCATGCTTGAATGGCGTGCGGCGGATCCCGTTAACCGGGATCTGAGCTACCGGATCGGGACCGACGAGGGCTTGAAGGGCCTGTTCAGCATGACCGACCCAAAGCCGAAGCAGTTTGCGATCGACCGCATCGCCGATGCGGATGTACCAGTTCATATCGGTGGGCGTACATTGACCTCGGATCAGCTGCGCCAACTGCGCGAGGCAGCCGAGCAGGCATCGGCGGACCCGGCGCACCCCATGAAGCGGGGCGAGGCGAAGGCGTGGTTCGACGAGCACCTGCCAAACCTCGCCGCGGCACGCGAGTTCCTCAAGGACTACGGAGTTGATTTCCTGTGACCGACTCTTTGGTTGCGCCCGAACTGTTGGCCAGCCTGCCGCAGTCGTGGCAGGTGGCGGATCCGGGTCGTCGTCACACGGCAATCAAGGAGCTGCCCCCCGGCTCTGCGCAGCGGGCGATGGCGTTGTCCGCTCTGGAGGCATGTCTGGCGTTCCAACTCGACGCCGTCGCCCGGTACGGCGACGACCCGAGCTGGGGGCTACCCGACGCGTTCTTCGAAGACGACTGGTTCCTCCTGCAGGCGACCCTCAAGCGTTGGCTGCCGACCCTCGCCGATGTGACGTGCGGAAACGTGCGCGACTGGGCAGAGAACAACGGCGTCGTGGCGGAGATCCTCAACGCCACCTGGACCACGCCCCCGGACGAGGTCACCGAGGCGGTCGGGCGGGTGTGGGTGAGCTTCATCATCAACGGGGTGGTCGTGGACCTTCTCCGATGGCTTGAATGGGTAGCGCGTGATCACCTGGACGCCGCAGAGCGGACCCGGGTGCTCGAACTGCTTAAGACGGCGACACCACGCCTGCCCTGGCGACAGACGATCGAGACGATCCCGGTGATCCTGAGCCTCGGCGGGCCGAACGAGCGTGACTATTTCGACCGGCTGGCGAACGATTCCAACCTGCACGAAAAGACCCGGGCCGAGGCGGCGAGCAAGCGTTGGCTCGTCGACCGCGAAAACGAGACGATCTAGTTCGGCTCTGACGGTCCGCCGCGGCCCGTGGAGCCCCTCACCGTGGACAACGGCTATCTCGACAGCCAGTACAACCCGGGCGGTCGCTTCCCGGCAGTGACCGTTTCAGGGAGGAGCGACGTGAGCATTTCGAGCTACCTGGTTTGCCCGTCTCGCAAGTTGATCATCGGGCTGGGCAAGCGGCTGAGGGATCCGAACGGGGCAGTCACCGGGTTCTCCATCGGCAACCACCTCACCTCCGAAGATCCGCAGCTCACGCAGGCAATGTGGAAGTTCCTCGCGGACACTGCCGGCGAAGAGGTGGTGGTCAAGTTCAGCGACGACGAGGAGTTCGAGGAGATCGCGGGCTACCAGGAAATAGGCGGAGACGAATACGACGACATATCGTTCGAGGACTATCTTCGCAGCGGATCCCAGGGCTAACACGGCTCGGCAGACACGGGAACGGAAGACACCGACCGTCGAGGTCACCGGAGGTGCGGCCAGCACACCACGGCTCGGCGGTCGGTGTTCGCACGATGGGGCTGAGTGCGCCGCCTTGATCGCGGGTGCGGGAGCGGCCTGCGGGTGACCTGCCAGGCGAGCCCTTTATTACGACATCAGGGGCAGCGCCACCGCCGCCCGAATCGGCGCCGGCCTGGTCCGCGCCGGCAAGTGGCTCGACAACCTGCCCACGGTGGGCAAGGTCGCCATCGACTTCGCCAAGAAGTTCGACATCAAGATTCCACAGCTCGGGCCTGTCCCGTCCTTTGCCGGCGACGTGCCGGTCGGGCGCGGCTTCGCGGTCGAGATGCCGAACGAACGCGGCGGCAACCCGTTGAACATGGACGCCGGCAACGGCCCGGGCAACAACCCGCCGAGCGGGAACTCGCCAGACAGCAACACACCTGGGGGCGGCACGTCAGACGGAAAACCCGCCTGGCGACCAAGTGCCGGTGGACGAGCTGCCCGCCAAGGTGACCGACCGCGTGCCTCCACCTGAACTTCGAGATCCAGAGCCGCTACCCGTTGAGGTCGCCCACGACCCTGCTACGTGGCCGGACCCGATCAGGCAAGATCACCTTGACCTGAATTTCCGATTCAACATCGATGAGGACGCAATCAAGGGTCTCGCAGCCTTCCTCAACGCTGCACCGGAGAACGCTGCGAAACTAACGAGGGTACGAGTCTGGGGGGCGGACTTCGACATGGATTGGCGGGCAATGCGCTGATGCCGAACTACGTACAGATATATTTCGGGTCCACCGACGGCCAGGAGCAGGTGGCCGGCAGGGTCAGCTCGGCGTTGGGTATACCGTTCGAACCCTCCGACAAGCCCTACGCCGACTACCTGGGCAAGACCGACCACCTGGCGCTCGACTTCAAGGTGGGCCACGAGCTGGAAGACGACGCCGGCGTTCCGTTCGAGGACATGCCATTTGTGCTGACGGTGCGAGACTTCCTTCGCGGCCAGTCGGACGAACCGGCCGCAAGAAAGATGTTCAGTGAGCTGGGCCGACTGGGTTATCGACCGATGTACCTGGTCAGGGGCTTCCAAGAAATCCTCGAGTCCCTTGACTGAAAACCCATCGCGCAAGCCTCTACGGGTGCCGCCCGGGGTCGCTCAGGCCGTAGCGGCGTAGCACCGCCGAGAGGTTCTCGTACGGCGCGCCCGGCCCACCGTCCACCCTGTACCACCAGGCCCGACGCAGGTGACCGGTCCGCCAGGTGAGCGCCTGCTCGGGTCCGGCTTTGACAAGCACGTAGGAACAGCCCCCGTAGAGTGACATCTTCGCCGCGCGGGGGAAAACCACGTCGTGGGCGCCGGTGTCGAGATAGCCCAGCCACCAGGGCTGCTCGGGGGCGGCCGCGGCGAGTTCGCGGACCACGGCGTGTTCGTGCGCCTTCAAGCTGACGCCGCCGGGCGGATGGAACGTGCCGTACGCGTCGAAGACTGGCGGGATCGCCGCGGTAACTGAGAGGCCTGGTGTGGTGTGGCCGGCGATCCAGTCGATGTCGCCGGCCGTGCCGATCCGCCAGCTGCGCCCGTCGCTGGTGCGTACGGGGTGCCCGCTGGTGGCCGGCCCGCGTTCGTCGTGACCGTCGGAGACGACTGCTGGCGTCGCCCCTGGCTCCCCACGGGCCGGCTCCTCATGCCGCTCCGGGCAGGCCCGCTCGGGCTGGTCGTCGCGCTCGGTGTAGATGATCGGCAGGCGGGGCTTACCGCAGGTGGAGCAGTTCGCGGCTGGCGACGTCACGTCGGCCACGATACGTGCCTGTCGATCACCGAGGCCCGCTTTCCGAGCGGTCCGGCCGGCGCGTGACCGTACTCGTCGTAGACCTGCCTGTGCACGGCCCGTGAGGAGCATCGAAACGGAAACTGGCGGTAGTCGTCGGCGGAAGGGCGGCGTCTCGGTGGGCAGGCTGGCGAGGTGTCGGTAGGTGGTTACCGGACGGGCTCCGTAGGTGTCGCGTAGTAGATCGGTGATAGCCGCGACGTAGTGCCACAGGGCCCGCGTCGGTCACTGTCAGTCGAGTTGGGCGACGATCTGGCCAGTGGCGTCGCGGCCGACAACGGCGGTGATATCGGTGAGGTCCATCCCATCGGGCTCGGCGCCGCCCCGGGGAAGCCAGACCGCGTACGCGCCGACCTGGCGACCGCCGGTCGCAGGCAGCGGATGGACAGGGGCGGTGGCGGTCTGGCCGAACATGGTCACGGAGACGCTGGTGACAGCACCGCGCACAGCCCCAACCAGAATGATCTCCCGCGATTGTGGGTCCAACGGCGCGAGGTAGGGCAGCGGCTTGGCGGGCAGCAGTGGTGAACCGATGGTGTCCAGAGTCGAGGGCGCGGGGTCGCAGAAGACGTTCTCGTTCTCCTTGCCTTTTTCGTGCTTCCCTCCGGCGCGGGCCACGCGAACACAGAACGCGCCCTCGGCCAACCAGGCGGAGGTCTCCCAGCCGGGTAAACGCGCGTCCAACACCACGGGGCGGCCCGTGGCCGGCGGATGACTGGCGGGGGCGGGATGCCCGGCGGCACAACCCTGCACGGCGAGCAGTCCGGCTACGACGATCGCGATGATGCGAGTGCGCATGTCTTAAGTATTCCGGCTAAATGCCCCCGCAGCGACCAGTAGCCGTCGCGGGGACGAACTTGTCACGTCAGCAGAAGCAGGCGTATTGCCAGCCGATGCGGTAGTTCATGTACACGGTGGGAGTGCTCCACGGCAGCCGCACCGTGCTGGCACCCGACGCGCTGCGGCTGTCGTTGGAACCGCCGGCGCTCCCGCCGTGCCATTCCACCTTGTGGACCGTCTGGTTCCAGGTCACATTCCAGCCGTCGTCGCAGAGCGGCACCTGGTACGAGAGTTCAACGACCTGGCTCAGGCCGACGGTGAACTGGCCGCAGTCGATCCCGTTCTGGTTGGCCGACGGTGACGCCTCGATGATCTCGACGCCAGAACCCGACCAGGTGATCTCGGTGGATCCCTTCTGGAGCTCCTTGCCGCCGCCGAGCACGCCGGTGCCCCAGCCGTGCGCTGTTCCGGAGCCCGCCCCGTACCAGGCCGAGGCGTCTGACGCATCTACGTTGTACAGCTTGTAGCAGCCGGACCACTCGAATTCGGGGTCCGGGTAGCTGGTCTCGCTGTAGACGCAGCCGGAGGCCACAATCGGTGGCTCGTCCAGGAGCGCGACGCCCTGTGGTTGTGCCTCCTGCCGCGCCTCGGCAGGGCTGAATCCCGCAGCGAGTGCGTCGGCGTAGACGCTGCGGCCCGCAGCCGAGTACGCGGCGGCCTCGGCCGAGGACTGGCCCACGCCCTGCGGGTCAACGATCTGCACCTCACGGTCGTAAACGCGCCGACCGTCCTGCATGGTGGTCGGAGACATGGAACCCGTGAAGATCACCTTCGCGCCGGCGGACGCGACGACGGTGATCCCTTCGCTATAGCGCAGGCGAACAGCCGAGCCGCTGTACAGCGGCTCGGTGGACAGCAGGGCCGGGCTCCAGGCCTTCTCTTTGCCCGCCGGTGCGGCTTGCGCCGTTACCGCCATCAGCATCGGACCGGCCAATAGTGCGGCAGTCACGGTGGCGAGTGTGCGAAGCAACTTCATCAAGCTAGTTCGGCTCGGACGGTCCGCCGTGGCGCGTGGATCCCCCTCACCGTGGACAACGGCTATCTCGACAGCCAGTACATCCCGGGCAGTCCCCGTGGCTCAGTGCTGTGGAGACCGTCCGGGGTCGCTCAGGCCGTAGCGGCGTAGCACCGCTGAGAGGTTCTCGTACGGCGCGCCCGGCCCACCGTCCACCCTGTACCACCAGGCCCGACGCGTTCCCCGGCCAAGCGCCCGACCGGTGACCACCTCCGGCTCGGAGTCGAGCGCTTGTTCCTGGCGGCCGACGAGGATCGCCAAGGGCAGCGCCGGCAAGCTCGGCGTGCTGGACCGTACTCCGCCGGAGCGGCCCGGGTGCACGGTCACGATCATGCTGCGCACGGATCCTGCCAACTCTTCGGCGAGCGCCTCGATCGTCGACTCCGCGACCGCCGACAGGGATGGGCCGGCCAGACGGAGCTGCTCGCGGACGCCGGCGTCGACCCGCTCGACCGTCAGGACCCCGAGCACCGCCGACCGATGCTCGCCGCCGACGATCGTCACGCTGGTGGGCGCCGGTGCCCGCGTACGGCAGAACGTGCTCAGCTCGCGGCGCGACCACGGTTCGGTTACCGGCTCGGCGACGCCCCACCCAGCCGGGTTGTTGCCGGTAAGGGCACGCACGGCGGCCTCGGTGCTGGCGCCGAGGCTCAGTGCCTCGGTGGCGGGGTGCAGGGCGACGATCTGGATCTCCAGGCCACCGGTCCATGGATCGGCGGCCGGCAGCGGACCGCCGGACTGTGAGCCGTTGGCGGATGATGAGAAGCGATGGCCGTCCCAATGGAGCGCGAGACCGGTGAGCCCGTCGCGGTACCGGTCACCGGCGCGCACCACCCACTGCCCCTGTGCCTGGGCCAGCATCACCTCGAGCGGGTACGTGACGAAGCCGTCGGCCGGCGTGACGATCTGGAGCATCAGCCCGTCGCGAACCGCGTCGACCGCGGCTTCGGCGAGCCAGGGCGAGAGGCCCACCACCGCGCGGTTCTGGTGCAGAACGACAGCCTTGTCGGTGATCGTGTCGGTCGTAGAAGTCAACGGCCTGCCCATGTCAGCCCTCCCGTGATCGCTACCAGCGCGGCGGTAAAGCGGCGGGTCACCTCTGCGGCCCGCGGGTCGCCGTCCGGTGCCCGGCTCTCCACCCACCAGAACCGGCCGCCGAAGGAATCGTCCAGCGTGAGACCGAGCAACCGCTCGGCCTCGCCCGGCACCTGCACCAGGCGGGCGGTCTCGACGGTCAGCAGGAGCCGCCCGTCGCCGGGGTCGAACAACTGCACCAGCCCGGCGGCCTCGACCGTGTCCATTTTCAGATCGGAACCGACCGCGAGCAGGGCGCCGAGCATCGCGGCCGGATCGGGCTCAGCGCGGCAGAGGGCCACCGTGTCGTACGTCATCAGTGCTCCTTGATCTGGCCGGTGTAAGCGGTCTGCACCATGCGTGGGGCATCGCCTGGGCGAATGAGCTGCGCGCGTCCCACCGGCAGGACCGTGGGGCGTACCCCTGCGAACAGTTGGCCCTCCGTACGGTCGCCGGACATGAGCAGGCTCAGGCAGCCGGCCTCGCGCACGCTGAGAGGGAACGGCTCGAACAGGCCACGCGAGGCACCGGCCACCCGCCGGGTCATCACGACGTGCAGCCCGGTGTCCCGGCCGGCCGCCACGTACGGGACGAACGCGCCGAGTGGTTGTGTGGCCGAGGCGGCGAGGATGTCGTAGTCGTCGATGAGCAGCACGATCCGGGGACGCGCATCATCGGATGGCTGCCGTTTTGCCAACTCCTTGCACACCGCCGCTGTCAACTGCTGTGCGAGCGTCGGGTTCGAGGCGTATCCACCAGCGTAGGCATCCGGTACCAGGTCGGCGAGCCCGTGGCGCGGGTCGAACACGGCGAACACCAGTTCGTCGGAGGTGTACTGCCCCATGAGTTCCTCGGCCACGAGCCGCAGCAGGTTGGTCTTCCCGGTGCGCGGATCTCCGAGGACGAGCAAGTGTTGGTCGCGGCCGAAGAGGTCAAGCACAGCGGGAGAGAAGTCGCTCTCGAACCGGCCGAAGGGAACGACACCGTGACCGGCTGGGGCGCTAGAGAGATCAGCCGCAGGGAGCACTGCGGGGAGCACCCGGACAGGTGGCGGCAGCGCGCCCGACCACGATGCTCGCACCGATTCGGCGGACGCGACCAGACCGGCGTTCGCCGCGTCCAGCAACCCGTCGAGGCGAGGGAGTGCGACCTGGGCGAACAACTTGTCGCTGGTCAGCGCCCGACCGGGTTGCTCGGGCGGGATACCTCGGGCCAGCCTTCCGTCGATGCTCGACTCGGCTGGCTCAGTGAGCCGCAACTCGATGCGGTTGGCGAAGGCGACCTGCTGTGCGGTACGCACCTCGTTCCACCGCCTGGCGGTGGCGACCACGTGGATGCCGTAGCGGCCGCCCCGGGCGAGCAGGTCGTGCACCTTGAATTCGAGGCTCTCGAATTCGGCGTTGAGCTGGTCGTAACCGTCGATCAACAGCACCACGTCGACGCAGCCGACCTGCGCCCGCACACGGTCGTCGGCGGCGCGCAGGTCATCGACGGTGTCGAACTGCTGCTGGCTGTAGATGCGCTGGCGCTTGACGAGCATCGCGTGCACCTCATCCACGGTGCGGCGAATGCGCTCGCGGTCCTCACGGCCGGCGACGCCGCCGACGTGAGGGAGCCCGGCCAGGCCCGTCAGCCCATTGCCCAGCAGGTCGATGCCGTAGATGCCAACGTCGGTGGGGGTGTAGGCGGTGGAGAGACCGAGCGCGAGCGTACGCAGGGTTGTCGTCTTGCCGGTGCCGGGTCCCCCGAGGACGAGCATGTTGCCGCCGCTCCCCGCCAGGTCGATCAGCCAGGGGCCCTGCGACTGGCGGGCCGGGTCGTCCTGGCGGCCGAGTGGTACCGGCAGCCCGGGGCCGGTCTGCCGAGCGGCGCCCAGGCGGAGGCCTTCCGGAGTGCTGGAGATCCCGCCGGCGGCCTGGTCGAGGGTCAGCGCGGGCGGCAGCGGCGGCAGCCAGATCGCCGGGACACGCTGACCGCTCGTCGACATCTGCTCGACCACCGTCGACAACAGCGTCGGGCCGATGGTGCGCTTGGTCGCCTTCGGTCCCTCGGGTGCGCCGTCATCGGTGTCCGTTCGCACGGTGCCGAACACCGGCATCGGCTTGGCCAGCGGCCCGACGATCGGAGCGAGTTCCGCCTCGGTGCCGTCACTGAGCGGGCCGGACACGTAGGCGGCCTTGAACCGCTGGTAGATCGACATGTCGACCTTGAGGTAACCGTTGCCGGGCAACGGGGGCAACTGGAACGCGTCTACCGTGTCGAGGACGGTGCGGGACTCCATCTCGGTGAGCGTTCGCAGGCCGAGGCGATAGGCCAGGTAGTTCTCCAGCCCGCGCATCTTGCCCTGCTCGATCCGCTGGCTCGACAGCAGCAGGTGCACCCCGATCGACCGGCCGATCCGGCCGATCCGCAGGAAGAGATCGATGAAATCCGACTTCGCGGCGAGCAGTTCGCCGAACTCGTCGATGAGCACGAGTAGGTGCGGAAGCGGAGGCAAGGTGGTGTGCTCGCCCTGCGTCGCGCGGCGCAGGTGGTATTCGGTGATGTCAGTGACCCTGCCGGCATCGGCAAGAACCTGCTGGCGACGCTGCACCTCGCCGTCGAGGCTGGTGTACATCCGGTCCACCAGCGCCGCATCGGCGGCGAGGTTGGTGATGAGCCCGGAGACGTGCGGCAGTTCGGTGAACGGTGCGAACGTCGCGCCGCCCTTGTAGTCGACGAGCACCATCGCCAGTTGTTCTGGCGGGTGGCTCGCCGCCAAGGCCAGCACGAGCGTACGCAGCAGCTCGCTCTTGCCGGAACCGGTTGCGCCGACGCACAGCCCGTGCGGACCCATTCCGAGCTGCGCGGCCTCCTTCAGGTCGAGCATCACCGGGCGTCCGACGGTGTCGACCCCGATCGGTACACGCAGGAAGTCCCGCTCGCTGCGGGGCCGCCACAGCGTGGCCAGGTCCAGGTTCGAGGGGTCGGACAGGCCGAGCAGGTCCTGGAAGTCTGCCGGCGGGGTACCGGTGCCGTCGTCGTAGGAGTCGGCTGACAGCCGCAGCGGGGCGATTCGGCGGGCCAGGCCCTCGACGAGCGGCGCCGGCGGGTCGTCGACCGTACCGTGCATGGTCACCGGCGGCGACGCGGTGAGGTCTTCCAGGGCGAGCGTGTCGCCGTCGACGGTGATCCGCCGGGAGACATCGCCGGGTTCGTGCAACCGGTTGGCGAGCAGGTGCACGACTGTGACGCCGAGGCTGCCCAGGCCCACGAGCTGGTCAGGGCTCGCCAGGCGGCGGGCGATCTGGCCGTGGGCGTCGTCGATGATCAGCAACCGAGCGCGCGTCATCGCCTCGGTGCGCCCCAGCCCGTGCCGGAACGACTTGAGTGCGTTGTTGGCCCGGTCCTCCAGGTCTTCACTGAGCAACTCGGCGAGCGTCTGCGGGTCCGTGACCAGCAGCGGGGTCGGGCCGGCCGGACCAATTGAGGTCCGGTCGAGCAGATGCGGCAGCCAACGCGCCCATTTCCAAAGCGCCGCCCGCTCTGGCGTGGTGACGATCGCAAGCGTGACGTCGTCGGGGGCGTGGAACGCGGCGACCTGCACGAGGATCGCACTGGCCAGGGCGACCGCCTCGTCGTGGTTCGGGGTGATGACGCTGATGTCGCCGGCGCAGTCCAGGTTCACCCGCAGCGGCAGACCCGGTGTCAGTTCGAAGCGGCGTATCAGCGCGCGGGCCTCGTGACGCATGAACGGGTCGAGCGGATTGGTGGGGGTGCTCTGCTCCCGCAGCTCGATCGGACGAACGGGCATCGCACCCATGCCCACCCGCACCCGGAGGAAGTCGATGTCGGCGCGGCGACGCTCCCACAGCCGCGCCGGGCTGCGGATCACGTCGAGCAGTTGGGTGACCGGCGGATCGAGCAGACTGGCCTGTTCCTGCAGACGTTGCTCGTCGTCGCGCAACTGCTCGCGGAGCTCCTCCAGGTAGTCCTGGTACCGCTCGCGCTGGGCCCGGCGCTGCCGGCCGGCCTTGCCGAGTTGGCTGAGGTACATCGCCCCAGCGGCACCCAGCGCAACGACCATCACCACCGCACCCAGCGCCGCGAAACCGGAGCCACGTAGAAACATCATCATGCTCATCGCCACACCTGCGCCGGCCATCGGCAGCAGCGCCTGTAGGCCCATCGCGGACTTACCGTCGGGCAGCTGCGGCGGCGAATCCAGCACGACGGGGTCCATCGCGGACAGCGGGCGAGCCATTCGGGTGGGGCGGTGCACCGTGCGCGTCGACATTCGGCCAGCCTCCCGTCACCTACGCCGGGCGCGGGTCAGGGCGAGCCCGGCAGCGCGGGTCGCCTCAACGAGGGTCTTTTCACCGAGCCGCGACGGTGTGATGAGCGCGCCAGCGGCCAGGTGACGGTCGTACGGCAGAGTCACCACGGGCACGCCTGTCTGTTCGATCAGCTTGCGGGTGGTGCCTTCGCGGAGCGCGGCACGGCCGTCGGGGCTGCCGGCGCTCAGGACGACCAGCACCCGCGACAACCACGCCCCGTACCCGGTGTCAGCGATCTTCCGCAGTGACCGGTAGGTGGCCCGTACCCCGTCCGGCGTCGCCGCTGCGCAGATGACCACCGAATGCGCATCGGCCGCCGCCGCCGCCGTGCCAGCGGACTCCAGGGTCGACAGGCAGTCGGTGACAGCGATGGCGAACAGGCGCGACAGTGCCCGGGTCACCTCGGTGCACAGGTTTGGGTTGGCGGCACCGCTCGGCAACAGCCACAAACCCGTTCCGGTACGCGGAAGGAGGGACTTGAGAGCGCCAAGATCTCCGCCCCGAGCCGCGATCAACTCCGGCGCCAACCGCTCCAATGACGGAGGAGCCTGGGTGCTAAGCCGCCAGGTCAACGAGCCCTCGTACGGGTCGGCATCGGCGGCGAGCACGGCATCGGCTCGCCGCGCCGCGAACACCGACGCCAGCACCGCCGCAACTGTCGACTTTCCCGCTCCGCCGTGTACCGACGTCACCGCGATCCGCCGGCCGGTGCGCACCGGCGCCTGCACCTCAGCGGCGAGGTCGGCGAGCTCCCGGGTGGCCCGCGTGCTGGCGAACATCCGGCTGACGGTGTGCCACGTCCGCAGCAGTGGCGGGTCGCCGAAGGGGATCTGCCGCACGAACGACACGTCATCCTGCTCGGGTGCCGCTGGTGTGGCCTGCGGCGGGGTCGTCGGTGCCGCGCCGGATCGTGCTGGCGGTGCCGACGTCTGGATGGTCTGGGGTGGCGCCTGCGGTGGCAGTGCCCGCCGCGGGTCCACAGGGACCGGATCAGGCTGACCCGGCCGCTGCGGTGGGAACGATCCACGCCTCCCGGAACGGGCCGCGCCCGGCACCGATGGAGTGCTCATGCCACCGCCTCCGTCAGAACGAGTCGAGAAGTCGCGAATAGAGTCCGAAAACCCCGACCGCAACGGGCACGAGTGCCATCACGGTCAGCGCCTCGACGCGGTCGGCGTACTGCCGGGCCCGCGCCAGAACATGCGCCGACGGTCGATGCGCCAATATCACCAGGGCAACCGCGCAGACGCCCAGCGCAGCGACCGCCGCACCCCACCACGTGTCTGGTGAGTCTTGTACCCAGCGAGCCAACAGGCCGCCCGCGACGGCCAGCCCGCCGCCTACCAGCGCGACCACCTCAACGGCCAGCGGAAAGGCTCGCATCCGCAGCAGCGACGCGACGCCCACCAGCCCGGCGAGCACCAGTGTCCACGTGCCCGATCCCATCGCCAGGACGAGGCCTCCGAGCGCCGCCGATGCCGCTGTCGCCACGGCTGCGACGGCCAGCCCGCGGTGCGCCGAATCGACTGCAGCCCGCACCGCGACGCGGCTCACCGGAGAGTCGTTGCTGAGCTGGTCGTCGAGGCGGGTGAGGCCGGACGCCATCATGGCGATCCGGGGTAGCAGCCCCAGCACGCCCACGGACAGGATCGCCAGCACCGCTGCGACCCGCGCGGCGGGCATGCCGAGCCCGAGCGGCACACTCCAGCCGGCGACCAGGATCAGCACAGTGGCACCGCCAAGGACGCCGGCACGACGGTTGCCCGTCACTGCCCCCAGGGCGAGCACCGTGCAGCCAACGCCGGCAATCCAGAGTGCCCAGAGCGCCGTGCGGCCGTGGGTCCAGTCGGGCATCGTGCTCATCACCATCGCGGATCCGCTGACCAGCACCGCCACACCAACGGACCGTCTGCCCATCAGCCCGAGAAGAAGACCAGTCAGTGCGACTGCGCCGCCGACGGTGCCGACCGCCACGGGCCCGAGTCGTGGGTCCGCGAGCGCCGCCGCCACCGTCGCCGCGACCACGCAGGCGATGGTCGCGGTCCACGCCCGCGCGGCGTCACCCCACTGGCCACCCCGCACGGCGAGGTCGTCGCTGACCTCTTCGGAGACGTCGTGCACGATCGCCGCCGGCGGAGCCTCGGAGATCGGGTCGACCCGTAGCAACGCGCCATCGGGGACCGCCGCCCCTCGTAGGCTGCTCGCCGGATCGAGCACCGTACCGTCGAGGGTGCTGATCTGGTAGCCCCGCGAATCGTCCATCGGTGGATGGCCCACCATAAGCACGAGCTCAGGCAGCAACAGGCCGACCGGCTCGTCCGCGGGCAGCACGAGGTCGATGCGTCGACGGCCGCCCGCCAGGGTCACCCGGCTGAGCTGACCGGCGGCGGTAGGGCTCTGCTGCTGGGTCATTGCGTCCCCGTTGGCTGGACCGGCACCGGGTTGCGTGCCCTTTGCTGGTCGGCGATGACGTTCTGAAGAAAGGACCAGCCCACACACGCGGCGCAGGCAACAGCCGCCAACACGAGCCCCATCCGCAACCACTTGAGCCCGTCACCCGTGGCACGGACCCGGCGCTGCCGGCCCCACAGCAGCAGCTCACGCATCCGGGCACGGCGAACCGCGACCGACTCGATGAGTTGAGTGTCGTATTCACGGGCCACGACCCGAGTCTATCTACGACCGCCATTCCGGCGAGACCGGTGATCCTGCGGTGCCGGCGGACACCACTACCGCTTCTGGGCAGGCTTCGGGCTGCCGGGCAGTTGGACATGTCCCGGACGGTGATCGACGGCTGGCACATCCGGGCGCTCAAGGGCGGTGCAAAACCGGTCCGAGCCCGGTCGACCGCCGCAGCCAGGCTCGAACAGCACGTCATCACCGACGCGGGCGGCATCCCCTCGCCGCGTCGCTGACCGGCGCAATCGACCTCGGATGCCCTTGATCGGTGGGATCTTGTCGACCAGGGGCACGAGCTGGGTGACCTCGTGGCGACTGCGACAGCGACCCGAGCGGATCTACGCCGACCGCGGCGACAACTTCGACAAGTACCGCCGCGAGTTACGAGCCAAGTCCTGAGCCGTGGTCATCGCCCGACGCGGCACTGACCACGGCTCAGGACTTGGCACCCGACGCTGGGTCGTTGAGCAGACCATCGCCCTACTGCGCTGGTTCCGCCGCGTCCGCATCCGCTGGGAGATCCGCGACGACGACATCCACGAAGCCTTCCTCACCCTCGCCTGCCCCACCATCTGCTGGCGCCGACTCCAACACTCGCAGAGTTAGGAGTCCTCAGACACTCGAATGATCGCTGACGGGCTGCAAGCCCTTGCCCGTCGGGCCGAGCAGGATGATCGACTCCAGATCGCCGATATGGGTGTGTCCCACGCTCGGGATACCCCCATGTCGCCGACGTGGAGTGGATCAGGCGGGTCGAGTCTGGATACGCAGAAAAGGCCACCCCGGAGGGGTGGCCTTTTCTGAAAAGTTGTCCGGCGGCGTCCTACTCTCCCACACCCTCACGAGTGCAGTACCATCGGCGCTGGAGGGCTTAGCTTCCGGGTT